>NZ_JAFBEH010000022.1 GCF_016908645.1 Streptococcus loxodontisalivarius | reverse complement strand
AGAAGAGAGTGGGACAAAAATCGGTAATTCCAAAGGAATTCGATTTTGTCGTCCCACCTCCGCACAGTTGAGTAGGGCTGTAAGAGTTGATTTATTGACGCTCAAACAGTCCACTGGACTGTTTGAGGTTGGAAATAGAGAAAGCGGAGCTTTCAACCTCTCCACTCAGCAGTGGTTCATTGGTGCTAAGGCACCTAATGAACTGTGCAGGGGAAACTCTAAGTTAGTTAAAACTAACAGAGTTTCTCCCAACCCCTGCGCCTTTCAAACTAGATTATAAAAAATAAGAAGGCTAGAACTTTTGTCCCGGCCTCTTCATCTTAATCATTGAAAGTTATTTTTGCCCCTCTCTAACCACTACTTTCTAATCAAGAATTTTTGATCTGGTGTTTTTGAGAGGTACTTTCGGTCTTGGGGTTGTGACCAGATGGCATGGAAGTCAATGTCGTCAGCAAAGCGTGAATTAAAATCAACAAAGAGTTTCTCTTTCTTAGTATCCCAACCACGCGCAATATCATGGAAGTAGGTATTATTTTGGAAGGCTGGAATTTCATAGAGATCACGTGCATAGGCCCAGATATTTTTATATTCAGAAATGCTGCGCTTGATTGGTCCCAAATTACGGTAGTAATGCGTATCAAAACGTGCCAAGGTCACAAAGAAACGCACATCTGAGTCAGTCACATAGTCTCCAAATAGGAAACGGTTTGTTTCTAGAAGATTTTCAAAATAATCTAGTGTTGTAAAGAAATCTTTGAAAGCCTCATTGTAGGCGGTGATTGACTGAGCAAACATCATGCGGTAGACACCGTTGTTGACATAGGGAAAGAGGACATTGTCGTTCAAATCATCAATCTGGCTACGCAATTCCTCTGGATAGAGTTCAGGTGCGTCAGATTTTTGAAATGGTTTGAAGGCAGTCTCAAAATAATTGGTCAAGCGGTGGTAGTCATTGTTAGCTACGGTATAGGTATTAAGATCGACCAGGGCAGGAACCGTTGTGCGTCCAGTATAGTCTGGATCAGCACGGTAGTAAAATTCTGCCAAAAATTCCGCCCCAGTTTCGGGGTCACGTCCATCCTCATCGTAAGCAAAATCCCATCCGTACTTGCGTTTTTCATCAGCAGAGTGACCAACCTGATTGACAGAAATCACATCTTCAAGACCGAGAAGTTCACGAACAATTGAGGCGCGGTTTGACCAGTGGCAACCCCTTGCCCAGAAAAGACGATAGCGCCCCGCTTCTGCCTTGAGATCATTTTCGCCATCGCCAAATGGTGTGGTAAAGTGGTTGGGTTGGCGCTGAAAAGCACCACGTTCATCAATTTCAGTCTTGGTTTCAACTGGTCTTAGTTTAAGTTCTACTGGTTTGATATTTGGATTTTTTGGCATAATATACTCTTTCTAGTCTTTTTGACTTAACTTGGCACGATCTGGGGCTTCTTCCCAGCCAGATTGATCTGGACCTTTGGGTAAGATTTGGTGGGGATTAATGGTTGCACTGAGATGGTAGTGTTTCTTGATATGATCAAACTTGGTTGTTGATTTGAAGGCATCTTCTTGATAAAGATCTCTAGCATAGGTCCAGAGATTTGGAAAATCAATCAGGCGATTGCGGTTCAGATTGAAGCCATTGTAATAAGCAGTATCAAATCTTGCAAGGGTTACGTAGAGTCTGATATCTGAATCGGTAATCTGATCACCAAAGAGATAGCGTGTTTTTGACAAACGCTCCTCCAACAAGTCCAGTCTATTAAATACACGATCAAAGGCAGCCTCATAAGCATCTTGACTGGTAGCAAAGCCTGCTCGGTAGACACCATTATTGATATCATCATAGATGATGGCGTTGAGCTGATCAATTTCTTGCGCCAGCTCATCAGGGTAGAGATCTGGTGCCCCCTCCTTGTGAAAATCCTGCCACTCTTTTTCAAAAATGCGCAGCATTCCCAAAAAGTCGTTAGTGACAACTTTTCCAGTCTGTGTATCGATCAAGGCAGGAACTGTGAAGCGCCCCACATAATCAGGATTAGTATGAAGATAGGCGTCGCTGAGATAGGAAATACCGAGCACAGGATCCTTGCAATCAGGATTCAGACTAAAGGCCCAATCAGTTCTTCCCAAGTCCTTAGGACGGACAGGGTCAACAACACCGATAGAGAAAACATCCTCCAAGCCCAGCAATTTGAGGGCAATCAACTGACGATTAGCCCAAGGACAGGCATAGGAAACAATCAGTCGGTAGCGACCTGCCTCTAAGGGAAAGTCATCTGAACCCGAGCCAAAGTGACCTAAAAACTGCGATTGCTGGCGCTGAAAATTGCCATCAGCATCAATTTCTTGTTTTACATAAGCAGTCGGCATTAGTAATCACCTTCCATCCATTTGAAAATAGCAGAGCTTTCTTGGAGAAAACCTCCAAAGGCTAAGGCAGACATTTCTTTTTTGAGGATTCTGTCATAGGTTTTCTGCTTCTTTGTTTGTTTCGTTTTCGTCATCCTAGTACCTCCCGATTTCACTTTCAAAGCGGTAGCCATCTGGTAGGAAGAAACCTTCGTCTTCCATCCACTGGAGACCCTCAGCTGTCCCATGTCCAAAATGTGAAAAGGCTGTTTTATTACGTTTGAATCCATACTTTTCATAGAGGGTCAGAGTCTGAGGGTGGGTGTAGAGAATGATATTGATGCCCTGCAATTTTTCCAAAAGCGTCGTAATAATCGTATGGCCAACATGCTGCTTCTGATAATCAGGGTCAACAGCAACATTGTAGATAGCTCCTTGCGAGACAAAGTCTGTCAGGGCACGACCAACACCGATAACCTTATCCCCATCCTTGATGAAGATGGTGATATCACTATTTTTGAAGGCCTTCTCATTGGCTGAACGGTCTGAGCTTGAACCAAGTCCTGCCTTATGAAGGACATCTGTCACTTGGTCGTAGTCGACTAGATTGGGATCTGTTTCAATCGTGTAGGGAAATGTCATCTGCTTCTCCTTAATCGTAGCTTGGTGAGTAATCTGCACCAAAGTATTTTTCATTGATTTTCTTAGAAGTGCCATCTTCAATGACTTCTTTCAAGGCTTCATTAACATCTTTTTGAAGTTCTTCTTGGTCTTTAGCGAAAACAAAGTAACTGTAAGGCTCAACTAAAAGTTCCTTAGCAAGATCTCCTGAGACATCTTGTGAGGTCAACTCATAATCGTTCTCCTTTTGGTAATACTCGAACATTGGTTTGTCCATGAGAAGGAAATCATATTTACCACTCTCGACGGCCTGCAATTGTGAGGTCAGGTCTTCTTGTGAGTAATTGAAAGAAATGGTAGCGTCAGGATTCTCCTTATTGTAACTTTCAATTGCTGTTGAAGTGTTGACACCAGTAGAACCAACAGTTGATAGACCTGCTAGATCGCTCCAAGAGCTGATTTGCTTACCAGGATCCTTCTTAGGATTGAAAATAACCACGTATGAGTTAGCAAAGATAGGATCTGAGAAGAGATAGTTGGCTTCACGTTCAGCATTTTTAGCGATATTATTTGCTCCCATCTGGTAGCGACCTGACGAAAGACCTGTAAAAATTGATGAAAACTCTGTCTGAACAATTTTCAACTTATACTGTGGCAATTTCTTAAAGACGGCCTTGACCAAATCAATGTTTTGGCCCTGCAATTTTCCATCAGAACCCGTAAACGAAAAGGGTGCGGGGTTACCACCTGTTGCGACTACAATAGTCTTTTGACTGCTAGTTTTGGCATCCGTTTTTTGCGTCAAAAAGGTAGCTACAAGCGCAAATACAGCAATCAGAGCTAGGCTCCATCCAATAACTTTTTTCATCTTTTAATCTCCTTTTTCTTAACTTGTTCTTATGATACCACCGTAGAACTGGTCTGCATAATCTTTATTATTTATAGCTGGCTATAAGAAATTTTTATGGCAGAATGACTGGCTTTTCTGACTGCATTTGAGATAAGATTATCCTATAAAAGAAAGGACTTACTATGAACGATTGGAAAGCAATTATTGACCACTATAAAGAGCAGTTCCTTAATGATTTGGATGGTCTTCTTAGAATTCCATCTGTTAAGGACCCAAAGACGGCTAGCCCTAATCAACCTTTTGGCTCAGCAATTGACCAAGCCCTCAACTATATGTTAAGTCTCGGTGAGCGCGACGGTTTTAGGAGCTATAACTGCCATGGATACGCTGGTCATCTGGAAATTGGTCAAGGGGAATCTAGCATTGGGATTCTGAGTCATCTTGATGTTGTCCCAGCTGATCCTGACCAGTGGGATAGCGACCCTTTCACCTCACTTATCAAGGACGGCAAGCTCTATGCTCGTGGCAGTCTGGATGACAAGGGCCCTAGTCTCATGGCCTACTACGCCGTGAAAATCCTCAATGATTTAGGCGTCGAGTGGAAAAAACGCCTGAGACTTATCTATGGCACCGACGAGGAAAATGGTTGGGAGGGTGTCGACCATTACTTCAAAGAACAGGATATGCCTGACTTTGGCTTAGTTCCGGACGGGATTTTTCCTATGATTTATGCAGAAAAAGGCAGTGCTAATCTACTTTTCAAAAAACAGACAAGTCCATCTCAGCAGCTGATTCATTTTGAGGCTGGCTCCGCTTTTAACCAAGTCCCTGACCGCGCAAGCGCCCAACTAAAGGGAACTGATCAATTAGCCCAGTCCTTCCAAGATTTTTTGACCACTCAAAAGCTTAAGGGACAAGTTTCTTTTGAAAACGACATTTACGAGCTCACTTTAATCGGACAAGCTGCCCATGCAGCCAACCCAGCAGCTGGTCTCAATGCAGCAAGTCTACTCAGTCAATTTTTAATTCAAGAACATTTAGACCAAGAAGCTAGTCAGTTTCTAGCATTTCTAGACAGATACTTTATTTTCAGTCCTGACGCAGACAAGCTTGGACTAGTATTTCAAGATCAAGACTTAGGAAATAATAGCCTCAACCTAGCCCTCTTATCCTATCATCAAGGACAGATTGAAATTGGCGTCAACTTCCGCTATCCAGCTAGCTTTTCATTTGAGACGGCTAGCAAAAGATTCCAAGAAATTGCTGAGCAGGAGGCATTTGATTTTGAAATAATCAGCCATCAAAAAGCCAGTCAGACAGATTTAGATCTCGAAG
Source organism: Streptococcus loxodontisalivarius (assembly GCF_016908645.1). Classification (GTDB taxonomy): domain Bacteria; phylum Bacillota; class Bacilli; order Lactobacillales; family Streptococcaceae; genus Streptococcus; species Streptococcus loxodontisalivarius. The sequence goes on along the minus strand of NZ_JAFBEH010000022.1, from coordinate 32,598 downwards.
AAACACAGCTCCTACTTGATATTTACCGTGAAAAGACTGGTGACTTAACACCGCCACTTGCAATTGGTGGCATTACCTATGGCAGACTCTTCAAGAAGGGCTTGACCTTTGGACCAGCCTTCCTCAACAAGCCAGCTACCCTCCACCAACCCAACGAATATATCCTACTAGACGATCTCTTTTTAGCCTTGGAAATCTACCTAGAAGGACTTTATCGACTGGCAACTGTCGAGGGATCAGAAAAATAAAAAATCCAAGCTCATGAAAGAGTTTGGATTTTTGGCTACTAAGACCTACTTAGTCTTCTTTTGATTTTTTTCCGCGGCTAATTGTAGTTAGGATAAGTCCGATTAAGCCCAAACCTGCTAGGCTTGCAAGGAAACTTTGTCCTTCTGTTTCGCCTGTACTTGGGAGACTGCCACGTTTCAAGCCTGTTCCAGTACTTGTGCTAGTAGTTGAAGCGCTAGAATCACTACCAACTTGACCTGGCTCAACCTTAATTTGAACTGCGTAGGTCTCGTTGTAAACGCCAGGGACATTAACATGGATTGACGCATTGTAAGTTGTTTTACCTTCAGTGTAAGGGAATCTTACCACACGAACTGAACCGTTATCTGATACAACACTTGCTGCCTGACCTTCAATCCAGAAACCTTCAACCATGTAGGCATTGGCTTTAAAAGTCAATTCAACATATTTTTGACCATCCACAGTGACAATTTTTCCGTTACTATTGACATAGTTCTGCATAACAGATGTTTCACTTGTTCCATTCTTAAAGACAGTGATACGCGCAGCTTGTTCATCTGCACTGAGACTTGGAAGGATATCTGTTGCTTGGTTAGTTGCTGCGCTCTGTGCAGAAGATGCTGAAGAACTTCCTGAAGTGCTTGGGTTAGGTTGAGCTGCTGTTTGCTGCACAGCTTTGACACTAGATGAAACTTGAATCTGAACATTGTAAGTTTCTTCGTAAAGTCCTGGGACGGCAACGTGAATAGCACCTTGGTAGACTTTTGAGCCTGTGTAGGCAAATCTCACCACGCGCGTATTTCCACTATCAGAAACAACTGTCACTGCTTGACCGTCTACGCTAAAACCTTTAACCATTGAAGCATTTGATGTGAAGGTCATTTCAACATACTGCTTACCATCAACAGTCACAATCTTAGCTGAAGAGCTGACAAATTTCTGCATTGCTGATTGCTCACTAGTACCATTTTTATAGATAGTGATACTTGCATTGCCTTGGCTTGGTTCAGTTGTCACTTGGCTAGTCTTAGCAGTTGTTGTTTGACTTGTTGTCGCCTTAGTTGTTGCAGAACTGCTTGTAGTAGCTTCTGTAGTTGTCTGTTTTGTCGTTGCTACTGTTGTTGAACTTGTTGTCGCCTCTGTCGCTTGGCTGGTTTCAGTTGTCGTCGTTGTAGGAACTGGACGACTAACCTTAGTTGGCTCTGTTTCTAGTTGACCAATGTGCATTGGGACTGTGTAGGCGTTTTTATAGGTACCCATAGCAACATTGAAGACAGTTGTATAATCTGAAACTGATGGGTCATATGTGAAGCTTGCCTTACCGTCAATAATCGGGACAATGACACCGTTAACAGAGAATGATGTAATACCTGTTGTTTTGGTAAAGGTCAAGGTCGCCTTGTCTCCTGAAATCTCAACAGTACCATCAATGTAATCTTGCATTGAAGAATATTTGGTTTGGTCTTTTTGATTGAGGAGATAAACTTTCTCTGTCTTGGAGCTGACAGCCTCTGTTGTACTTGTAGTTGCTTCGGTTGTAGCACTCGTTGTTGAGCTTGTTGTCGCTTCAGTCTCTAGACTAGTCTCAGTTGTTGTCGTTGTTGTAGCAGCTGGACGACTAACCTTAGTTGGCTCTGTTTCAAGCTTTCCAATGTGGAGGGGAACTTGATGGCTTGCTTTGTAGTTCCCCATTTGAACATCAAAGCTAGTATTATAGTCTGATTGACCTTCCTTGTAGGTAAAGGTTGCCTTACCATCTACGATAGGCACTTCTACTCCATCAACCTTAAAGGATGTAATTCCAGTTGTTTTAGTAAAGGTCAAGGTTGCCTTGTCTCCTGAAATCTCAGCAGTACCAGTAATGTAATCCTGCATAGAAGAATACTTAGTCTGATCCTTTTGATTTAGGAAGTAGGCTTTTTCAATCTTACTACTTGTCTGAGTGGTTGTTGGCTCCGTTGTTGTAGTAGTGCTTGTTGTCGTTGCTTCAGTCGTTGTTGTGGTCGTTGTTTCAACATGTTCAACATATCGATAGACGATAGTTGTTGTTCCTTCGGCAATGCTACCGCTGGCTGAACCAGATACCAAACCTTGCAGGTCATATTGCTTACCAGCAAGTGAGAGGCTAGCTGGGGCTGTGCTTTGGTAGCTAGTTCCAACAAGAGCATCATCGTAAAGGGTTTGTGACTGTAATACATTACCGTTCTGATCAACATAATTGACCACCAAGTCACCTGTTTTTTCAGGTTCTGCAACCACACGCAAAATAGCATCGTGGTTAGCATCGTAGTTCATGGCAGCAACTGTGATATGAATGTGTGCTGTGTAATCCGTCTGTCCTTCGACATAGGCAAAACGAACAGTTCTCGTATTTGCAGCAGTATCTTCAGCTACGGTAGTTACAGGAACACCGTTAACTGAGAAAGATTGCCACCATGACGCATTGGTAATAGTGAATTGAACGTATTTTTGACCGTTGACTGTTACAATCTCTTGATTGCTTGTAGAGATATAGTTATTCATCATCGATGTCAATGATGGTGCGCTTGCTTGGTAGGCAGTTACCGTTGCAGAGCGACTTGTTTCAGTAGCATAAACAATATTGCCGCTATTTGTAGGGGCGAGCACTTGAGGGGCATAAGCTGCAAAAGCAAGCGTTGAGACTGCCGCTAGGCGAATCCAATGTTGTTTTTTCATAATCTAACTCCTTAAAGCTTTAAATTTTCATTTTCTTATTCACAAGATAGATGAGTGCTGGCGCACCCATAAAGGCAAAGAGAATACTTGCCTGAATTTCAAGAGGAAGAAAGAGCGTTCTTCCCAAAGTGTCTGTAAGTAGCATCAAACTAGCACCTAAAAGGGCTGTAAAGGGATAAAAATACCGATAATGACGTCCAATCAAACGACTTGACAAATGCGGCACCAAGAGCCCAACAAAAGCAATATTTCCTGCCAGAGCTGTTGATAGACTAGCCATCAGAGCAATCCCTACAATGAGGATTCCTCGGTAGAGTCCAACTCTAGCACCTAAGCCAATTGCGACCTCATCATTGAAGCGCAGCACTTCAACCATTGGTCCTAGCAGATAATAAACCACTAGTATCGGGATTAAGAGCGTAGCCAGTCGAACGTCAGCCCAACTAACCTGACCAAATCCTGCCGGTAGCTGAATCAAGGGATCCAGCTTTGCCATGTCCAAAAGAGCCGTAAGAGCTGCGTTTAGAGCAAGTCCTGTAATCAGGACCTTGAGTGGACTGAAACTTTGACGATAGGATAGGACCCAGATCATGGCGAGGACCAGGAGACCACCCAAAAGAGAGAGGGCACTGCTGAGCATGAGTAGGTTGGGGAAGGCTAGGAGAACCAAGAGTTTGGCTAGGAGCGCTCCTGAATTGATACCGATTAGGCTGGGATCAGCCAGGGGATTTTTGAGGATAACCTGCAACAAGAGCCCTGAGATCGCTAGGCCCATCCCTACCAGAATAGCTAGCAGAATCCTAGGTAGTCGCAAATCGACAACTGCTAAAAAGCTATCACTGGCACGACCTTGTAAGGCACTGATTAGGTCTGAAAAGCTTAGTTCTAGGCTACCTGAACTAAGGGCATACAGTAAAAGAAGCAAAAAGACAAGAAACAGAGTGAGTAATCTTAGACTTGGTCGCATTAGTTGCCTCCGTAGAAACGCTGGTAGAGGTCTGCTACTGCTTGACCAGCTCGGATATTGGCTGTAATTCCAAAGGGATCTTCATCCAAATCGTAAACCTTGCCTTCCTGAACAGCCTTAAAATGCTGCCAGATAGTATTGGTCTTGAATTCTTTCTCGTACATCTTCTTAACCTGAGAAGGATAGGCGTGAGAAAGTCTCAAAATAATATCTGGATTGGTATCCTGAATGTACTCAGTATTTGATGAAATGTAGGCTGAATCAGTTTCTGTAATAACATTCTCACCACCTGCAAGACTGACCAGGTTACCGATATAAGACTTTTCAGTCGCAAAGAGGTAGGAACCTGGCAGCCCCATTAAAATCAAAACCTTTGGCTTGGTCGTCTGACTTGAAACCTGACTTGATGTCTCTGAGATTTGTGCAGAGATACTATCAATCAAGGCTTGAGCCTCAGTCTCCTTGTCAAATCGTTTTCCCATCTTAGTGATGGAGGCATACATCCCATCAACACTATCAAAGTCATAGTAAGTTACCTTGCTCTCCAGACTTCCATAGGACTCCTTGGTCTCACCTTTGATTGTAGAAACCGAGATTATATCGGTTGGCTTAAGCGATGCGATTATTTCAGCATTTGGTCCCATAGCAGAGCCAATTGTTGTCACAGACTGGTAGCGCTCTGGTAAGGTTTTCGATGTCTCAGGGACTCCTACTAAATCCAAGCCTAATTTATCTAGAACTTCTGTTGTGGTCACCGTTGTTGAAACGATCCTAAACTGACCATCAGCTGCGCTAGAACTTGATGTACTTGATTGATTTGACTGACAGGCAACTAGAAAACAGAGGGCGAGTAGACTGACAAGAAGAGCTATGAATCTTCTCATGAGCGTTTCTTCCACCAGTAAGCTAGCCCTGACAAGCCTAGAAAGGCAATGATAAGGCTAAGAATCCATACCATTCCTTGATTTGAGCTTGCCTTGCTTTCTGAAGTTGATTCCTTACTTGACTTTGTAGTGCTTTCTGTGGTTGCTTTAGTCGTCGTTTCTTGACTGCTGCTAGTTGTGCTTGTAGTGGTTGTCGTACTTGCCTTGGCCGTTTCGTCAGCAATTTTTTGATTGACCTCCTCAAGTTGCTTGTTGAGCTCATCAAGATTTGCTGTGCTTGAACTTTGTGCCAAACTTGCTGCAGCAGTTGAGTCAAAGGACATATAGGTTGTGTATTTTCCTTCATAATTAAGTGCTGGCGCTGCAACATGGACATAACAGGTTTGCAAGGCTGTTATATCTGAAACGGTGAAGCTGACTTGATTGTCAGAAACGAGGGTCACATCTGCCCCGTTGACCTTAAATTCTTGCCAGTATTCAGGATGCAAGATAGTCAATAGTACGGTGTAGCTGCCATTCGCTTCGCGAGTGACACTTGCTGGCGAAACGATATATTGCTGCATCATTGATGTGCCAGACTGATCTTCTTTCAAGATTGTGACACCAACAGAGGCTGTCTTACTTGTTGATGCTGTCTGAGCTTCTTGAATTTGCTGAGTTAGGTTAGCTTTTTGAGTATTTAAGTCAGAAAGCGTATCTGCTTGAACCTGCCCTGCCATTAAACTAAGCCCTAATCCACAAATCAATAATCCTTTATAGTAGCTTTTCACTGCTTTTCTTTTTCCTCCTAACTGTCACATAAATTCCGATGACGAGAGCTAATGCTGCCAAAACCACAGGTATCAAAATACGATAAAGCGCATACATTTTAGCCTGTGAAAGGGCAGATTTTAGCTCAGTTAACTGACTCTTGCTGATGTCCAGCTCAAAGTCGATAGGATAGGTATGATGGTAGCTGAGCGCTTCACCCTCTACCTCTTCCTCAATATCAACCTTTACGGTTGCATCCATCTTCTCCTCAATAGATTGCAACTTAAAGGTCCACTGGCCAGTCTCATTTTCAAGACTGGTGTGTTTAACAGCTTCTTGACCATCAAAGGTCACCTTGCTGATCCAATTTTCATGATTAACCTTAAAGGTTAAGTACCATTGCCCGTCTTCTTGATAAATCGTGATTGGTTTATCAAAATAACCATTGGCAATCGAAGCATCCTGACTACCCTCTTTTAAAACAGTGTAGTCAATCTCATAATCTTTTGCTTGAACCTTACTAGCTCCTAAAAAAACGAGAAAGAAAGCAGCTAGCAAAAGACATAATCTTAAAACTTTTTTCGTTATCATCACCTCCATAGATAATTATGTTTATTATATCACAAAATAGCAACAAAATTTATAAAATTCTTATTTATTTGAATATTATCACAGCTTATACAATCCCTTAGCTATCAGCTTGAAAGCATAATCATAATCATTTTCATTTTAAAGATGCAAAAACAAACAAAAAAATCTATAAATTATCATCAAAATCTGATTTTTATAGATTTTCTTCTCATTTTAAATTTGCTCTTTTGCAAACGAAATCAAACGGTTAAAAAGTTGCTGGTGGGCAGGATTATCAATCAAAAATTCTGGATGCCACTGGACAGCCAACAAGGGATAATCTTCCAAAGACACCGCCTCAACAATCCCATCTCTAGGATCACGCGCCTCCACTTCTAAACCTTGACCTAATTGATCAAGTGCCTGATGATGTACTGAATTAACCTCCAGACCATCTGGCAGAAGCTGAGCTAATTGACTATCGGACTCAAGTTCAATGGTGTGGCTCGTTCCAAGAGGTAGCCCCTGACTGTGATTGTCAATATGGGCAAATAAGCTACCGCCCAAAGTCACATTGAGAAGTTGCATACCACGACAGACTGCTAAGATTGGTTTTCGCTGGGCTAGCGCTTCTTTCAGTAAGGCTTGCTCAAAAAGATCCCTTTCTAACAAATAATCAGCGTCAGCATTTTCCAAAAGGTGACCGCCATAGAGTGAGGGATGAATATCCTGACCCCCAGTCAAAATAAGGGCATCAATTGTATCAATGTAAGACTTGGCCAAATCAGGCTGACTAATTGGCAGATAGACTGGAAGGCCACCCGCTGCCTTGACGCCATCCGCAAAATGTCGAGATGAGGACAGGTGCACGATGGGAATATCAGCAGAAATCGGTTTTTCATTGGCAGAAATCCCCACAATAATTGGTTTTGACATCAGACTTCTCCTTCTACACGATAAAAGTGATCCGGTCCAAAAGTCTCCCAGTGAAAATTCTCCTCAAAGTTAAACTCTGGAATACCCTTGGTCATCTGCGACAGCTTTTGCCTAGCCAAAAGTGGATCCAGTTCAGGCTTTGCAGCCAAAAGATACTGAGTATAGGGATGTTGTGGGTGATCAAAAAGATGTTCTGCCGGTGCAATCTCAACCAATTTTCCATGATAGAGGACCGCAATCCGATCAGAGATATGACGAACCACCGACAGGTCATGAGAAATGAAGAGATAAGCAAGGTTAAGTTCTGTTTGCAGATCCTTAAGAAGCTTGAGAATCTGCGCTTGAATAGACACATCAAGAGCCGATGTCGGCTCATCACAGACGATAAATTCAGGTTGATTGATCACAGCTCTAGCGATTCCGATACGCTGGCGCTGACCACCTGAGAATTCACGAGGAAGTTTGTTGACGGCTTCACCCTCGAGACCTACTAATTTTAAGATTTCTTCAGCCTTGGCAAGTGCTTCCTTCTTACCAAGTCCAAGCAGAGGCTCTGCGACAATCTCCAAGGCAGTCATGCGTGGATTGAGGGCTGAATAGGGATCTTGAAAGATAATTTGGAGTTGTTGGGAAATCTGCTGGCGCTGCTTTTTCGAAAGAGTCGTCAACTCTTGTCCCTTGAAATAAATCTGTCCCTGACTGGAATCTTCCAAGCCTAAAATAATTCGACCAAGTGTTGTCTTACCAGAACCTGACTCACCAACCAAGCCCAGCGTTTCTCCTGGACGAATGGATAAACTTACCTGATCCAAGGCCTTGACAGACAAGAGCTGCTTCTTATCTCGACCGGTCTTGAAGACCTTGGTCACAGCCTCCAAACGTATAAGATCTTCTGTCATTTATACCTCCTCTAAATAGCGGTGCGTCTCAGATAAAGCAATCAGTTGACTGCTTTTATTTGTCAATACAAATCCCTGTTCATCCTGACTATCATCATCTAAGTCAGCAGCTCTCAGCAATTGCTTAGTATAGCTGTGCTGTGGTCGATAAAAAATATCTTCAACTGTTCCTTCTTCAACCAATTGCCCCTTATACATAACCTTGACAGTATCACACATCCCAGCAATAACACCGAAATCATGACTAACCAGAATGATGCTAAGATCACTTTCTTTCTGAATAGACTTCAAGAGACTGAGAATTTGCGCCTGAATCGTAACATCTAGTGCCGTCGTTGGCTCATCCGCAATTAGCAGTTCTGGCTTGGCAAGCAAAGCCATGGCAATCATAATTCTTTGTCGCATACCACCTGACAGTTCAAAAGGATACTGATTGAGGCGTTTTTCAGGTTGCGGAATACCAACCTGAGTCAGAACTTCAATGGCTAACTGCTCTGCATCTTCATCACTGATCGTCTCGTCATGTCTAAAGATAACTTCTGCCAGATGAAAAGAAATCTTACGCAGAGGATTTAAGGAAGTCATGGGATCTTGAAAAATCATAGCGATTGGAAGATCCTGACTCTGTGAAACTTCCTGTCCCTTGAAATGATAGGATTGGTAAGTCTCCTCCAAACCGTCAGGAAGAATGCCCATCAGTGCTTTCATCGACAAGCTTTTCCCAGAACCAGATTCTCCAATGATACCTAGCACCTTCCCCTTATCCAAACTAAAATCAATCGGTCTCACAAGTTGCTCTGGCTGAGCTTTTTTAACCCTTTTGTCAATCTGCAGGGCTCTAATACTGAGTAGTTGTTCTGTCATATTATACCTCTCTCTGTAGATGTGACTTGAAGAGTTCACTAAGATTATTGATTGAATAGATGGTCAAAAGTACAAAAATCCCTGGCAAAATCGCCATATAAGGTGCCCTTTGAAGACTGCTCTGCGCATTTTGCAAGAGACTCCCCCAAGACGACATCGGTTGTTGAATACCCATTCCCAAGAAGGATAGGGCTGACTCTGTCATGATAGCATTTGAGATGGCATTTGTCGCTGCAACAATCAAGATTGGTAAGATATTTGGCAAGATGTGACGAATCATAATACGGCTCTTCTTCTCACCGATAAATTCACTATAACGAACAAAATCACGATTTTTAATAGCCATGGTTTCCGCACGAATCAGACGCGAAATCCCCATCCATGAGAAACAACCGATTACGATGATAATGGTCGTCAAACCAGGTCTCAGAAAGACACTGAGCACAATAACCAAAACCAACCAAGGAATCGAAGATAGGATTTCCACCAGACGCATGAGGAGATTGTCCAACCAACCACCGAAGTAACCAGACACAATCCCAACTAGACTACCAATAAAAGTTGACGCCAGCATGGCTGAAAAGCCGACAATCAGCGACACACGCCCACCGTATATAACACGGATAAAGTAATCTCTCCCCAAATCATCAGTCCCAAACCAGTGAGACAAGCTCGGCGCCTGCCAGGTTTCATTGACATGCGTCGCTGTCGGACTAAAAGGAAATAGCGGAGCAAATAAGGAAAGCAAAATCAAGAAAACCAAGAAAGCAAATGAAAAGAGATAGAGCTTGGAAGCCTTGATAGATTGCCAGTAAGCCTTGATCATATCTTTTAACCCGCCTTTCTAATACGAGGATCTACAATGGAATAGAGAACATCTGATAAGAGATTTCCCAGGATTACCAAGGTTGATGAAATTAAGAGCACCGCCATGATGACTGGATAGTCCAGATCATTGGTTGCAGATGTCAGATAGGTTCCAATTCCAGGCCAGCCGAAGATATTTTCAGTGATAATAGCACCAGTAACAAACATAGGCAGCGCCTGACCCAAACGAGTCACAATTGGAATCCAGATATTTCTCAAAACATGTCTGAAAACAATCTCTGACTTGCTAGCATGATAGGCTCTCTGAACCGTCACATAATCTTCCTTAACCTGCTCAATCGCCGCTGCACGAATGTAGCGCAGCAATTCTGGAAAATAAGCAATAATCAAGGTTAAATAAGGAAGAATGATATGGCGAAGCAAGTCGGCCAAGCTACCCGACTGCCCTGTCGAATACATACCGACAATCGGAAGCAGATTGAGCTTGTAACCAAAGAGATAAATCAAAAGCATCCCAAACCAGAAGGTCGGTGTCCCCATCCCAATAGAAGCAATAGCATTGACCAGCTTATCAGGAAAACGATCCTTATTGGCTGCTGCCCAGAGTCCAAGAACACTAGCAAGTAAGAGAGAGCTAAAATAAGCTGGCACCACAATCATCAAGGTATTGGGCAACTTAACAGCCAAATCCTGAGAAATTAGACTCTGAGTTTTTAGAGAATGCCCGAAATCAAAGTGAAGAACATTGAGCAACCAATGACCATACTGAATTAGAAAGGGATCGTTGAGACCATTTTTTTCTCTCAGCAAGTCAATCTGCTCCTGAGTCATATTAGGTGTGGTCAAGGTATCTACCACATCAAAGGGTGCTAGCTGAATCAGACTAAACACGATAAATGAAATTATCAAAAGCAAGGGAATTGCCTGCAAGAGACGCTTGGCAATAAATTTCCACATAGAAAGCTCCTTTCAAGCCAGAAGGGTTATCATATAAAGAGAGTGTGGGACAAAAATCGGTAATTCCGAAGGAATTCGATTTTGTCGTCCCACCTCCGCACAGTTGAGTAGGGCTGTAAGAGTTGATTTATCAACGAATTAGAGCCCACTCAACCACTGCGTCTTGCACATCAGACTACAAAATTTAAGAGGCCAGGGACTTTTTGCCCAGCCTCCTTTTCCTGTGACTGGATAAAATCTAGTCAGCTAGTTTGACTTTTGACCAATCGCCGATTGTATAGATTGGATAAAGATTTGATGTTTCGATTCCTGTCACGCGTTTGTTGACTGCTAGAATACCGTTGTCAGATGAGATTGGGTAGATGACCGCTGTCTCAGCCAATTGCACTTGCAAATCTTTATAAACTGTCTTACGGTCTGTCTCATCAAGTGTTGTTGCTCCTTTAGTAAAGAGGGCATCAATTGATGAATCAGCTAGTTTAAAGTAGTTAGATGCTCCACCTGTTTGGAAGAGGCGTTTGTAAGTGTCTGGGTCATTACCCATGCTGTATGCACGAAGGAAGAGTGGGTACTTAGTTGTGCCTTCCGTTTTAAGCTCTGCTAGGATGGTATCGCCATCACCTGCTTGAAGGTTAACCGTGATGCCTACTTCTGCTAATTCTTCCTGAATGATAGCTGCTTCCTTAACGAAGGCATCATTTGAAGCGTCATAAGCCAGTGTAAAGCTCAAATTGCTTGCGCCAGCTTCTTTCAAAAGACTCTTAGCCTTGTCGATATTTTGAGCATAATCTGGAGTTGATTTGTCATAGAAGGCATTATCGCTTGGAAGGAAGCTTGTTGCTGTTTGGTAGAAATCTTTTGAAGTGAAGACACCTTGGTTGATCTGGTCACGATCGAGGGCATAGAAGATTGCCTGGCGAACACGACTATCTGTGATGACTTGTGAGTTGATACCCAAGTAGTTGATGCCACCAGCTGAGTAAGTTTCAGTTGTCACATCAGTGCCCTTGAAGTCATCCACATCAGTTGAATTGATACTTGCAAGATCAATCTCACCCTTTTGAAGAGCCACCTTGATAGTGTCAGAGTTTTCAATGATTTTCACATTGATACTATCGATAGCAGGTTTGCCACCATAGTAGTTTTCATTGGCTTTAAATGTAAGGCTGTCGCCTGAAACAAATTTTTCAAGAACATAAGGACCAGTACCGACTGTTGGGAAGACGCCTAGGTCATTTACTGAAAAATCTGACGTGTCTTTGTAGACATGTTCTGGCAGAATGTAGGTTTCGTTGGTAATATTATTGACTGCTGCTGCGCTGGCGCTAGGCAAATCAAATTCGACAGTATAGTCGTCAACCTTCTTAGCAGTCATTGGAGCATCACCAATCCAGAGACTTTCATACTTACCATTTTCCTTCTTAGCTTTTTGCGTGTAAGTAAAGACCACATCGTCTGCATTGAATTGCTCACCATCAGACCATTTGACATCATCACGAAGTTTAACAGTGATTGACTTACCGTCTTCAGACTGTTTAATATCTGTTGCCAACTCATAGGTTACACTACCATCATTATTTGTTCTAGCTAGTGGTGAATAAACCATGTTGACTGTTTTCAAGCCCCAAAGGTCATTGGAGTTGATGGGGTTGATGGAAACTGGATTGGAACCAAAGGCATAGTTAAGACTAGATGACTGACTTGATTCCGTTGATTGACTTGAACTTGATTTGGACAAGCCCAACCAGGCTCCAACTGCTAGAACTAAGGCAACAATGACGGCAATAATACCGTAGATTTTTTTCCGACTCGCTTTTCTTTTCATAATCCGAACCTCTCAAATTTTTTAATCTCAGAAGTTATCTACCTAACTTCCTTTCCTGATATGTCCCTATCTTACCATGCCAAAAGCATTCTGGATAATCTGGATTTTTTATAGCTTGCCATAAATTTTTCTTATAGCGACAGGCTTTATAGGATTTTTTGATGGCCAGCCATAAGTTTTGCTTATATGCTTATAGTTTTTTTCTATCAGATAGACACTTCTCCTCTTTTTTTCATTTTGTTATAATAAAACAAAGTTAGAAAGAAGACTATTTTAGAAAGAGGACCATCTATGAACTTCCAACAATGTCGTTATGTTGAAACAATTGCCACCACTGGCTCCTTCAGCGAGGCTGCTAAGACACTTTTTGTGACGCAACCCAATCTCTCAGCCTCGATTCGAGACTTAGAGGCGGAACTAGGCGTGCAGCTCTTCACTCGCTCCAATACAGGTGCCAAACTGACTGACGATGGTCACGATTTTCTCAAATATGCTAAGCGTATCTTGGGTGAACTTGATCTCCTTGAAGAGCGTTACCGCAAGCGTTTTAAAAAGAGCTTCACCATCGCTTCCCACCACTACGACTTTCTTTCTCTTCCTATGGCAAAAATTGCAGAGCAGTATCAGGAAGACTACCAAGAATTTCAAATTATCGAAACAACGACCAAACGTATTTTAGAAAGCGTTGCTTCTTTCGAAAGCGATTTAGGAATTATCTATCTGGATGAAGACAATAGACATATTTTGGAGCGCAGCATCAAGGATCAAGAGCTAGATTTCACACCGCTAGGAGACTTTCAGACCAAGATCTTTCTAGGTCGTAAGCACCCGCTTGCCCAAGAAAAAAGTCTCAAGAGTGCCGATCTAGAAGGCTATCCGCAGGTTCGATTCCGTCAGGACAAGTCAGGAATCAACTTTGATGAGGATCCTTTGGATGTCTTGGAAAATCAACGAGTGCTCTATGCCAATGACCGTGGCACCGTTATGAATCTGCTCTGTGCTAGTGATGCCTATGCTTCTGGTCTGGGTATCGTCAACAGCTTTATCAAGGATCAGATTGTCCTCATCCCCTTGATTGATAGTCCAATTCATACACTAGGAATTGTCAGCAATAAAAAACAAAAACAAGCAGCCATCGCAAGCTCCTTCATCCAAGAAATCAAGGACAGCCTGATTGACCACCAAGAAAAGATATAAGAAAAAGCTTAGCCTTTAGTCCAAAAACTAAAAGGTAAGCTTTTTCTTATTTTTTACGTGATTTAAGGGCAGCAATAATAGTTGGAAGCAAGGTCATAAAGACAATTCCTAGAATAATTGCTGAGAAATGTGATTTTACAAATGGAATATTTCCGAAGAGATAGCCTGCTCCAGTCGCAATCAATGACCATGACAAGGCAGCGATGAAGGCACGTTGGATAAAGACTTTAGGTGGCAACTGGCTGATACCAGCAACAAAAGGTACAAAGGTACGGATGATAGGAACATAACGCCCAAGAATGATTGCTGATGAACCCTTCTTCTCAAAATACTCTTCAGCATCCTTAATATTTTGTTCCTTAATGAAACGTCCAAACCATTTGCTCTTAATCAATTTATAACCAGCTGTTCGTCCGATAAAGAAATTACAAGTATCTCCGACAAAGGCTCCAATAAAGAAGAGAACCATGAAGAGAATGACATTGAAGTTCATGTTGGGATTAGCACCCAAGGCACCTGCAGCAAAAAGAAGGCTATCGCCAGGTAAGAAAGGCAAAATAACAGCTGCCGTTTCGACAAAGATAACGAGGAATAAAAGTAGATAAGTCCAGCCACCCACAGCATTAGCCATGGCATAGATATGCTCATCGATGTGAAGAATAAAGTCTATAATAAACACCAGAGGTCTCCTTAATTATTTTCTCCATTTTACCATAAGATGAGGCAAAGTCCAACCAGTAACCATCACTCAGACCAAGTACAGCTCTGTTAAGTCATCACTTCCAATCAAGGCCTCTAATTGACCAATGAGAATGACCAACCAAGTAAAGGCAAGGATAAAGGCTGACATTTCAAAGGCAGTCAAGGACAGATAGCCAATGCCCTGATAGAGAATTTCAAGCACAATCAGCACCAAACCAATCCCATAAGAAGTCACCAGAAAATCTCGACTAACCTTTGGCACCAACCACCTCACACCAATTATCAAAGCGATAATGATATAAACCAGATAACCAGCCACATCTGTGTGAATCTGATGGTAGGCAGCATCATTTGGAAAGTAGCCGACGGCTCCTAGGTCAATAGCTAGCGCTGACAATAAAATCCTAAGAATCAGTAAGCGTCTTGACCTGCCCAGCCTTTCTACCAAGGCTGAGAAAAGATAGTCAACCAAGACAAAAAGGATGAGAGCTGCTAGCATAAGCGTCAGGTTAAACTGCCAGGAAGCGTAGGCTTGTTGTGTTCCTAGAAAACTCAGATTGACCTGCCACCACTGACGACTACTATTAGTTGCCATCGCGATAACAACACCGCTTATGATAATGACGGTAAAAAGCGACGTCAACCAGCTAGCTCTCAGCGACTCTGCAACTCTCGCCATGCCGATTGAAATGGCAAATGAAAATACCGTTACAATAATAATAGCAGTAAAAATATCAAAGGAAGCCCCATTGAAAAGCAAGCCCATCAGCCAGAAGAAACCTGTCAAGACAAGAGCCAAAACAACGGCGAAGGCAAGACTTATGGGTAAGAGTACCCGCCAAAAAAGTTTATTAGGTAAGCCGTCTAGAAAGAGCTTACGATTACGATAGAAACTAACTAGAAAGGTCAGGACTCCTACCAAACCAGCAACCACAATGGTATAGGTCGCAATCGAGTTGGTCCCAGTAAGCGCAGCTTGAGTCAATTTCAAAGCTGACTGATAGCCCCAAAATCCTACACCAACTAAGATATTTAAGACCCACCAATGCCAGCCTTCAAGTCTCAATCCGCTTGCCTCAGCATTACCATTGATAATCAACTGATTATTATGAAGCCTCGCTTCAACAGTCTGACCTTTCTCTAAATTCAAGGCTTGACTGACTTCCTCTGGAAGCTCAATCAAGACAGTCTTTTCTTTCATGATTCTCCTTTTCATCAGAGAGACTGGTACAGTCACAAACTGTCCAGTCTCTCTTTTATTTTTTGATCATATAGCTAGGTTCAGACCTATTTGAGGTCTGAAGTACAAACTATTTTTCTTTTTTCGTTGAGTAATTGACCCCTAGAACATCGATTGCAAAGAGTAAGGTTGGCACACCAACCAAGAGTCCCCATACTCCAAAGAAATGCTCTGAAACATAAAGTGTCACGAAGGTCAAAAAGATTGGTAGCTCAGTCTTATTAGACATGAGTTTAGGATTGAGGAAGTAGGATTCTAAAGCGTGGATAACGATTAATAGAACCAAAACATAGATCACATCTTGAAGTCCACCTGCATAGTAGGCGATAAATGATAGGGGCACAGCTGAAATGATGACACCTGCCACCGGAATCAAACTCAAAATGAAAATCATCAAGGCAAGACTAAGCAACTGATTGATTCCCATCAGATAGAGCCCAAAGGTCGTTAGACTCGTATTGATGACCGCAATCAGCAGTTGCGTCTCCAAAACGAGACCAAAATTTCTTGTAAAAATCCCACCAAAATAGTAGATATCCTCAAAGAGCCAGGCATTAGGTCCTTGCAAAAAGCGCTTAAAGAAGGCATAGAGATGATCTTTCTCCAGAGTAAAGAAGAAACTCAATAGCAAAGACATTGCCAAGGTCATCCCCATACTGCTCACTGTTGAAATTGACTTAAAAAGCCACTGAACACCATTGCTGACCTGAGTCTGGATATCACTCTGACTGATGTATTGCGACACGTAGTTCAGGATAACACTGGTATCCTCAGATGGATTTTTGTAAAAGCGCAGCACAGAGTCAACAATGGATTCTGACTGACTGGCTAGCTGTGGCACATAGATGGTCACTGCCAGATAGATTCCAAAAATCAAGAAAGCATAGACCAATAGGACAATAAGCGAAGTCGGTACATTGACTCTCTTCTGAATCAGTTCTACTATTCTCAAAACCAAAAATGTAAAAATAAAGGTCAGCAGCATAAGACTAATCATACTGCTTGCAAAATAAAGCAGAGCAATTAAGCCGGCTAAGACAAAAGCACGTCTCAGACGAACATTAGCTAGAAACCGTTGCCAAAGTGACTGATTTTCCAAAAGAACCTCCTAAATAATGACTGTAATGGTGAAAATATCGTCCTTGAAGGAGGCTGAAATACGTCCTTTGAAGATACGAACAATACTCTGAGCAGTCGAAAGTCCAATGCCATAACCCTTACGCTTGCTATTGTGGGACTCATCCTCACGATAGAAACGCTCAAAGAAACGACTGTAATCCACCGTAGCTCCTTCTGCATAGGTGTTTGAAATTGTCAAACGTGCACGCTTACGTGTTCGCCCAACAGATTTCAAGCGAACAGAAACATGTCCACCCTCATCGCAGTATTTATTGGCATTGTCAACCAAAAGCGTTACCAACTCAAAGAGTGATTTTTCCTCCGCCTTGACATGAATACCTGGATCGATATCCATAGAAAAGGTCTTACCGCCACGGATAACTGGACCCTTAAAGTCCTCAGCCGCATCTTCAGCAATATAAGAAAAATCAAGGTCTGTCAAGACAATATCAGGCTGCTCTTCCAATCGAGACAGGGCAACCAAACCATTGATGAGTCCAGTCAAGCGGGTCACCTGATCAGCGGTACTCTTAGTCCACTCTGACTCACCATTCATCAGCTCCACCAACTCATTATTTGCTGAAATAATAGCCAGTGGTGTCTTCAATTCATGACCAGCATTGGTAATGAAGCGGCGCTGCTTTTGATAGTTACGAATGAAAGGCTCGATAACGCGCTTAGACATAGCAGAGATCATCAAGACAAAAACAATCATGCAGAGCACAGCAATTTGAATGGCAACCCAAGTCAATTCAAAGGCATCAGAATAGTAGGTTGTCGAATCAAAGACCACAATCAAGGTTGAACTCTTGCTCTTTTTAACCTGGTAAGAATAGTAGGTATCATCTTCATGAATGGTCCCCGAAGTCTGCCCCTTACTATAAATCCGCTTAGCAAAATCAGAAATCTCGTCGTCCGTTAGACTAGCAAAGCTCTGACTGTTTGTACTTGTAATGTCTCCATCACTATCCATAGTTACTGAAAAATAACGGTAGGTGTAAATAGTCTCCTCAGTCACACTCGTACTAATAGATTTACTAGCTTCTGAGACCGTCAGCATATTACCGCCATTTTCAACCAGGGCTGTCAAAATGCTATCAATATTATTTCGAGCCTGAATATTGCGAACAGCGGTGATAACCCCGACTGTTGTCCCAAGTACCACAAAGACTGACAGGGCAGCAATCAGGACAAACCGTATTCTCAGACTACGAAAGAGTTTTGTGTTTTCAGAAGTTGACTTGGTTAATTTTTTGATGTCCTCTTCAACTTTTTCATCAATCTTCTTTCTGGATTTGAACCAAGGTAAAATCGCCATCTTCTTCTCCTTCTATGGTCAGATCAGCTTGAATAGCTTGCAATTTCTGACGCAGATAAGACACATAGATATAGACCAAACGTTCATCACTGTCTTCATCACCTGCCCAGACATGTTTGTAAATATCAGCGGTGCTGAGTTGCTTACCTTTATTAAGCATAAAGAAACTCATCAACTTGGTTTCCTTACCAGCCAGACGAATGCTATTATTTGCGGACAATTCTTGTTCTGACACATTCAATTTGACCTTGCCGTGCTCAAGGAGATTTTGTGTGAAGGCTACTTCTACACGTCTTTCTAGCGAACGTAGGCGCGCCAGCAATTCCTTAAGAGAAATAGGCTTAGTCAAATAATCATCTGCACCAGCATCAAGACCATTAACGCGATCATCAATCTCAGCCATGGCAGTCAACATGATAACATGGGTCTGGTCACCAGTAGCACGAATCTCACGAAGGGCTTCTAAACCAGTCTTGATGGGCATCATGATGTCCATAATCATGACATCGTAAGCATTCTTGGCTGCCAAATCAACGGCTTCCTGACCATTGTAGGCAGTATCAACTTCATAACCCTGATGGCTAATGGCTGCCTTATAAACATTAGACAGCTGCAACTCATCTTCTGCAAGTAAAATTCTCATACTTTAGTCCTCACTAGATTCTTGGATTAGATTACGAATGGTCTGCATGGTCAAATCACAGGACGCTAATTCATCAGCGCAGCGCTTAAGCTCCTTGGTAATCATCTCTGGATTTTTAATATCATGCTTATACTTCATCTGATGCTCCAAACTGGCCCAAGAATCCTGAGCAATGGTGCGGAGCTGCACCTCGATAAAGTATTTACCTCTGGCATTTCCCTCAACATCAGGATAATCCGTCTCCATCTCCAAGATCAGGTGGTAAGAGCGATAACCGTTGGGCTTAGCATTGAAAATATAATCTTTTTCATTGTAAATGCTGACGCCAGGAATACCTCTGATAATCTCCACAGTCTTATAAATATCATCCACAAAACCGCAGACAATACGGATTCCAATACTATCACGAATAGATTTGAGGGCAGAGTGTGCCGTCACTGGAAGATCTTTTCGCTGGCACTTCTCAGCCATAGAATCAGCCGCCTTAACTCGTGAAATAAAATGTTCGTAGAGCTTAAAACCTGTCTCTTCCTTGACCTGCTTATTTGCCTCGATGATATGATCTGTCACTTCCTGCAAAATAAGAGGAAGATACTGACCGTAGTCTCCGTAGATTGACTCTGACATAGTTATATTTTCTGAAAACCAAAGGGATTTTCAGCCTTTCCATACATTTCTATAATCTCTATCATTATACCAAAATCAAATAGTCTTTTCAGTAGCTAGTCTCTCTTTTCGAAAAAGAAAAAAGCCTCTTTCGAGGCTAAATTCATTTCCTATGCCACTTCTTCAGTGAACTGACTGTTGTAAAGATCTGCATAGAAACCATTTTGACTCATGAGATCCTCATGGTTACCCTGCTCGATGATGTTACCATCTTTCATAACAAGGATGAGGTCCGCATTTTTAATAGTTGACAGACGGTGGGCGATAACGAATGAGGTACGCCCTTCCATCAATTTGTCCATAGCTTCTTGAATCAAGATTTCAGTACGTGTATCGACTGATGAGGTTGCTTCATCCAAAATCAATAGCGGAGCTTCTTTCAAGAGAGCACGAGCGATGGTCAAAAGTTGTTTTTGACCGACAGACAAGGTGACAGAGTCATCCAAATAAGTATCGTATCCTTTTGGAAGCGTTGTGATAAAGTGGTGAACACCAACAGCCTTGGCAGCCGCAATAACTTGTTCATCCGTAATTTGCTCTTGATTGTAAATCAAGTTTTCCTTGATTGTACCTTCGAAAAGCCAAGTATCTTGAAGAACCATTGAGAACTGGTCGTGTACTTCATCACGAGTCATATCTTTGATATCAACACCATCGATAGCAATTTTACCACTATTGATTTCGTAGAATTTCATCAAGAGGTTAACAATTGTTGTCTTACCAGCACCAGTTGGTCCAACGATGGCAACTTTTTGACCAGGTTTAGCCTGAGCCGTAAAGTCATGGATAATGGTCTTATCAGGATTGTAACCAAAGAAGACATCTTGGAAATCAACTTGACCTTTAGGATCTTGCAATTGTTTAGTCTTAGCAGACTCATCAAGCATCTCTTCTTCAGCAAGGAATTCGAAGACACGTCCCATAGCCGCATTGGCTGATTGCATTTGGGTAATAGCTTGCGCTAATTGTGACAAGGGTTGTGAGAAGATACGAACATAAGTCATGAAGGCAACGATTGTCCCCATAGTGATTTTACCGTCAACTGCCATCTGAGCACCGACAACGATAACCATAACATAGGCAAAGTTACCCATGAATTGCATCATTGGCATCATGATACCTGAGAAGAATTGTGACTTCCACATGCTTGAGTGGAGATTGTCATTCAAGACTTTGAATTCAGCCTTAGCCTTATCAATGTCATTGTATGAAGTTACGACATTGTGACCTGAATAGATCTCTTCAGCAAAACCAGTAACTGCTGAAAGGTTGTTTTGTTGTTTCTTAAAGAGTGGTTGTGATGAAGCCATGATAATCATGGTCAAGAGGAAACCACCAAAAACTGTTCCCAAGGCAACAAAGGCAAGAGTGACATTTGAACGGAACATCATAAAGATTGAACCAATCAAAAGAACAACTGATGAGAAGATAGTTGACAAACCTTGGTTAAGAGCTTGACCAGCCGTATCGACGTCGTTGGTCACACGAGAAAGTGTGTCCCCTTGTGAGTGACTGTCAAAGTAGCCAAGTGGCAAACGAGCAATCTTTTGCGTGATATCAGATCTCAAACGTTGTGAAAAACGTTGAATGAAAGTCGCAAAGATAAAGGTTTGACTGTATGAAAAGAGGGATCCGATAGCGTAGAGAACTGCCAAGGTTGATGCGATGCTAACAACGCCATCAATATCGATATTTCCTTGAAGTCCAGCAGTAATTTTATCAGTGATTTCTGACAGTTTATCAGGACCGATTACCGTGATAACACTTGATACAACAGCTGCAAGCAAGGCAAATAAAAGGGCGAATCGGAAACCTTTTGTATACGGTAGCATTTGTTTAAATGCTGATGGTTTTTTCTCTTTTTGGACCTTAGCCATTTGCTAGTTCCTCCTTAGAAAGTTGTGAGTAGGCGATTTCTTGGTAAACAGAGTTGTTTGCCAAAAGTTCTTTGTGGGTACCTTGTCCAACGACCTTACCTTCATCAAGAACCAAGATTTGGTCAGCATCCATGATGGTTGAGATACGTTGAGCAACGATAAGTTTAGTCATATCTTTAGTTTGCTCAGCTAGGTCAGCACGCAATTTACGGTCTGTCTTATAGTCAAGCGCTGAGAATGAATCGTCAAAGATGATAATTTCTGGTTTACGAGCAAGAGCACGCGCGATAGCCAAACGTTGTTTTTGACCACCTGAGAAGTTGCTACCACCTTGAGCAACACGTGCATCCAATTTTTCATCCTTAATTTCGATGAATGAGCGTGATTGTGCCAATTGCAGAGCATCCCACATAGCTTCATCTGAAAGCGGACTTTGTGGGCTGACACCAAAGTCAAGGTTTGATTTGACATCTCCACTAAAGAGCACAGCTTTTTGCGGAATATAGCCAACCTTATTATTAAGGTCATCACGACTATAATCACGGACATCTACACCGTCAACAAGGACATGACCACCCGTCGCATCGTAGAAACGAGGGATAAGGCTGATCAGAGTAGATTTACCAGAACCAGTTGATCCGATAAAGGCGACGGTATCACCCTTCTTAGCCGTAAAGCTGACATGTTCGATAACATCTGCTGAATTTTTATTGTAACGGAAGGACACATCTTGGAATTCAACTTGACCAACAAGATCAGTTGATTTGCTTGTTTTCTCTTTGAAGAGAACAGATGAATCAAGGTCAAGCACTTCATTGATACGACGAGCTGAAACGATTGAACGTGGCATAACGATAAAGACGATAGTCATCATCATGAAACCAAAAACAACCTGCATAGCGTATGATGAGAACGTAATCATGTCTGAGTAAAGTGTGACACGATCGCTAAGTGCAGATGGGATTTGGGCAACATTGGTTGGAATTTTAACTGCATCAATCAAGTAAGCACCAATCCAGTAGATTGAAAGCGTCAAACCTGATGATACCAAGGTCATGACAGGATTGAGAAGACCCATGATACGGTTAACAAAGAGGTTAAGACCCGTTA
The DNA here is from genome assembly GCF_016908645.1 of Streptococcus loxodontisalivarius. Classification (GTDB taxonomy): domain Bacteria; phylum Bacillota; class Bacilli; order Lactobacillales; family Streptococcaceae; genus Streptococcus; species Streptococcus loxodontisalivarius. The sequence goes on along the minus strand of NZ_JAFBEH010000022.1, from coordinate 10,300 downwards.
CATCCGTATTAGCTTTTTCAAATTTTTCTTCTTCATAACCTTCAGCATTGTAAGCACGAACAACACGAAGACCAGTCAAGTTTTCACGAGTCAAACCGTTCAACTTATCGGTAAGTTGTTGAATTTTGGTTTGTTTTGGAAAGGCAAGAACTAGAAGAGTTGTCAAGAGCACAGCAACCACACCTACAGCTACTACTGTCGCAGTCATCCAGTCCCCAGATTTACCAGCAATCTTAGTCAAAGCCCAGACTGCCATGATAGGTCCCTTAGTAATAACTTGAAGCCCCATCGTAATCATATTTTGGATTTGGGTCAAGTCATTGGTCGTACGGGTAATCAATGAAGGAATTGAAAATTTCTTAATCTCTGTTTGTGAGTAATCCATAACAGAATCAAAGATTTGACCACGAATACGAGTTGTGAATCCAGCTGCTAGACGGGCAGCAATAAAACCAACTGTAACTGACGTAGCCAAACTTGCCAAGGCAAGATAAATCATCTTCATCCCCGGCTTCATAATGTCTGCAACAGTAGTCCCTTTAGTACTTAAGAGGGTAACCATATCTGAGATATAGCTTGGCAATTCCAAGTCCAACCAGACACCAAAGGCAACCAGGCAGACTGAAATCAGAATCATCAACCATTCAAAGCCATTAAGGCGTTTAAAAAGTTTAATCATTAGTTTCTCCTTTATAATGAGCAATATTTTCAGCTAGCTGAGCTCCAACTCGTCTAATAACTTCAAGATCATCACGAGAAATACTCTTAAAAAGTGATTCCTGAAGTCGTCGATGAAAATTAGTAAGAGGCTCAGCCTTATCATAACCTTTAGGGGTCAATGAGATAATCTTCTTACGCTTATCTTTAGTTGAGGGATTAACAGTTATAAAACCATTTTTCTCCATCCGCTTAACCAGATTACTTGTAACTGATTTAGAAATATTCAAAAAGTGTTCGATGTCTTTTACATAGATTTCTTGATCAGGATGCTTAATAAGATAGAGCAAGGTACGACCTTGCGGACCAGACAAGTGCTCAATACCACTATCCTTGGCAATTTCATCAGCAATCTGCTCGATTTGATTAATAAGATTGCGCGTCGCTGCAATTGGATTTTCCATATGACCTCCTTAATTTGTTATCACGAGAACCATTATAGTTTCTATGAGAACTAAAGTCAAGAAAAAAGTTCTCAAGGAAACCATTTTTTGAAAATATTTTCTGAAAACAGAACGAACATTTACAAAAAGAAAAAGAATTGACATGAAGTCAACTCTAAAAATGTGAATTATTCAGTCTCTGAATGACGTTTTCCTCTGGAAACTGCATCTCCTTCAGTCGTCACTTGAAGATTGTTCAAATTCGTTCTTGGTGGCATTTTGGCAGTGCTATACCAATAAACATCTGATTCCCCACCACCTGTGATATATACTGTTCGATTAGGATCAAATGGTAGATCACCTGAGCCAGTTTGACTAGATGTTCCACTATTTGACGATGCTGCTTTAGGTTGACCAACTGCTGTCGCATAAAGTTTTACACCTTCAGCATTCCAGGCACCTGCAAGAGTATTATACTCATTAGCATCAGTAGTTAATAAGTGCGTCTTGATACCTGCGTGATAGAGTCGGTAAACTGGAACTGAACCACCAGAATAAAAACTCATTGCATCACGTGTCCAGGCACCGCTACTCGTCAAAACAGCAACTTCATTGCTATCTGTTGTGTACAAATGTTTATGTGTGATTTTACTATAAAGTCGAGTTACAGGACTACCACCATCCGGTGCATACCAAGCTGTCCCTTCCTGACTCCAACCACGAGACGCTAAGACATTATATTCATTTGCATCAGCTGTAAAAAGATGTTCTTTTAAAGTTGGATTATAGAGACGATAAATTGATGAATCAGCCTGAGCTTTCCCTGAAAAAGCAAGTAATAGGAAAAAACTTGCCAAAAAAATTGAGATAAATTTCTTTTTCATAAACAACCTCCTAAAATTTTCACAATAATTATAAAGCGTTTTCAAAAAATTGTCAATACCTCTGATACATAAAAGAAAAAAGCCGACCCAAGTCGACTTTCATTTCTTATTTTTTCCCTTGTTTGTAGAATTCTTTCAAAGCATCTTGCCATGTTGGAATGACAAAGCCAGTAGCTTTCGCTTTTTCAAGGCTCATTGTTGAGTTAAGAGGACGTTTTGCTTTTGCTGGGAATGATGATGAGTCAACTGGTGCTACTTCAACATCTGTATCTTTCAAGATTTCCACTGCAAAATCATACCAAGTTGTGTCTTCTGAAGCGTCATTTGACAAGTGGTAGTAACCAAATTCTTTTTGGTTTTCTGCCAAGTAAGTCATAAATTCAGCCAAGGTACGTGTCCAAGTTGGACGACCGTGTTGGTCATTAACAACTGTCAAGCGTGGGTGTTTCTCAGCAAGAGCTTGCATAGTGAAGACAAAGTTCTTACCATAGTTACCAAATACCCAAGCTGTACGGATGATGTAGAATTTGTCAGCATATTTTTCAACTGCTTCTTCACCCAAACGTTTTGTACGACCGTACTCTGTTTTAGGATCCGGTGTATCCGTTTCAAGCCACTCTTGACCGACTGGTTTTTCACCATCAAAAACATAGTCTGTTGAAATGTAAACAAGTGTTGCACCGTATTTGGCAGCAGCTTTGGCAACATTTTCAGTACCAGTCACGTTGATGGCATAGTTGAGTTCTTTACCCTCATCTTCTGCAGCATCAACTGCTGTGTAGGCTGCACAGTGGTAAACCAAGCTAGGTTTCACTTCTGCAAAAACTTCATCAACTTTTGCTGCGTCAGTGATATCCATTTCCGCAACGTCAACAGCTACATAGTCTTCATTTCGTTCGTCAAGCAAATAGCGGAGCTCTGTACCCAATTGTCCATTTGCACCAGTAACTAAAATCATGTTTGTCTCCTTCTTTTTAAGTTCAAGCCTTAAATGTAATACATATCTATTTTAACGCAAATTGTTAAAATTTTCATCCTTTTTCTTTAATCAGGTAAACAGGGCGTTTCTTGGTTTCCAAGAAAATCTTGGCAATATACTTCCCGATAATCCCCAGCGCCAACAATTGCAAACCGCCGATAAAGAGAATGATAGTCACCGTACTTGCCCAACCTGCAATACTGCCTCCGATGGTTAATTTACGGATTACCACAAATGCAATCCCCAAGAGAGATAGCACAAAGGCACCTGCACCAGACCACATGGCGAGATTGAGCGGAGCCTCTGAAAAGTTGATAAAACCATCCATTGAATAACGGAGCAGGCTCCAGAATGACCACGAAGTCTCACCTGCAACACGTTCACGATTTTCATAGGCGACATAAGCCACATCAAAACCAACCCAAGAGAAGAGTCCTTTTGAAAAACGATTGACCTCTTTCAGTTCTAAAATACTATCAACGACTTGACGTGTCATCAGGCGGAAGTCTCGTGCCCCATCCACCATCTCTGTTGAGGAGATTTTATTGATTAACCAGTAGAAAGTCTTAGCAAAAAGAGAGCGAATGAAAGGCTCTCCCTTACGGTCAGCACGACGTGTACCGACAACATCATATCCCTCTTCAATCTTAGCAAACATCTCAATCAAGAGTTCAGGGGGATCTTGCAAATCAGCATCCATAACTGTAATCAAATCACCATCTGCAGCTTCAAGTCCTGCTAAAAGCCCTGCTTCTTTCCCAAAATTTCGTGAAAAAGAGAGATAGTGAACATTCTCAAATTGGCCAGCAACTTGACGTAAAACTTCCAATGTTTTGTCTTTAGAGCCGTCATTAACAAAGATATAGTCAAAAATGAGTTGATCAGCCATCTGAGCTTCAACCTTTTGCGTTGCTTCCAAGAAGGGGTGTATTGTTAACTCTTCATTGTAACATGGTACAACAATCGATAATTTTTTCATACAAGCCTCTTTCTTTTTATTATCTTTTCAATTATAGCCTATTTTACAATATTTTTCTATCAAAAAGCTAGATAACAATGCCTTCCAGATGATCCAACTCATGCTGACAAATCTGCGCTTGAAAGCCTGTCAGGAGCATGGTCTGCTTCTTCCAATGAATATCATAAAAGGAAACCTCTAATCTCTGATACCTCACTGTTTTGCGACTTCCAGTCAAGGAAAGACAAGATTCTTCAGCATCAAATGGCAGAGCTTTATTGATAACAACAGGGTTAAACATAACTAGATTTCCTAGACCCATATTGATAATAATCACACGTTTTTTGATACCAATCATATTGGCTGCCATACCGACACAGGCTTCTTTATTAGCTTCAAGAGTATCCTGCAAATCCTGCGCTAAGTAGAGATCATCCTTGGTCGCCTCTTGCGATGTCTGTGCTAAAAAGAATGTGTCCTTACAAATTGGTTTAATCATATTTTCTCCTCTAAGTCACTGTTTTTATATCATCTAAAATACGATATCATATGTCCTTCTTGTAACGTCTTCATTCCAAAAGACTGATAAAAATAATTATCAACCTTATCTTCTAAATCCGTATTTACTTGAAACATACGTACATGATTGTACTTATCCCAGATTTTCCTGAATAAGCTTGTTCCCAACCCCTGTCTTTGATATTTTTTAGCAATAATCAAGTCTTGAACCAATAAAATATGTTCTCCGTCACCGACACAACGAATAAAACCGATTAAACTAGCATCCTCAAAAGCACCTAAAATATCAAGACTGTTATCAAAAGAGCGTCTTAACTTATCATCATCACCCAAATAACTTGTCCAACCCATCTCACTATAAATTTCTTTAACTCTATCTAACTGTTCTGAACCAAATTCTTGAAATGTCAACATAAGTTACCTCCTTTTTCATTATACCAAAAAAGAACCCAGTTTCCTGAGTTCTTTCTGATTATCTTTATCGAAAGCTTTTCAACAAAAGTAGATCTGTTTAATCTTAAACGATACCTTGTGCTGACATAGCTTCTGCAACTTTAAGGAATCCAGCGATGTTGGCACCAACAACAAGGTTACCTTCTTGACCGAATTCTTTAGCTGCTGCTGCAGAGTTTTCGTAGATACCTTTCATGATATCGTAAAGTTTTGAGTCAACTTCTTCGAATGTCCATGAAGTACGTCCGCTGTTTTGTGCCATTTCAAGTGCTGAAACCGCAACACCACCAGCGTTTGCAGCTTTGGCAGGACCGAATGAAACGCCTGCGTTAAGGAATACGTCGATAGCTTCAAGAGTTGAAGGCATGTTAGCACCTTCAGAAACTGCGATAACACCGTTAGCAACAAGAGTTTTAGCTTGTTCTTCGTTCAATTCGTTTTGAGTTGCACATGGGAAAGCAAGGTCTGCTTTGATATCCCAGATTGAACCTTCACCAGCAGCTGTAAATGTAGCGTTTGGACGAGCGTTAGCGTATTCTACGATACGAGCACGTTTAACTTCTTTAAGGTCTTTAAGGAGTTCAACATCGATACCATCTGGATCGTAAACGAAACCTGATGAATCTGAACATGCAACTGCTTTAGCACCTAGTGCGTGAAGTTTTTCGATAGCGTAGATAGCAACGTTACCTGAACCTGAAACAACAGCAACTTTACCGTTGAAGTCTTCACCACGAGCTTTAAGCATTTGTTCTGCAAAGTAAACAGCACCATAACCAGTTGCTTCTGTACGAGCAAGTGATCCACCCCATGTCAAACCTTTACCAGTAAGGACACCAGTGTATTCGTTACGAAGACGTTTGTAGTAACCGTAAAGGTAACCAATTTCACGTCCACCAACACCGATATCACCAGCAGGAACGTCAGTGTCAGCACCGATGTGTTTGCTAAGTTCAGTCATGAAGCTTTGGCAGAAACGCATGATTTCGTTGTCTGATTTACCTTTAGGATCGAAGTTTGATCCACCTTTACCACCACCGATTGGTTGACCAGTCAATGAGTTTTTAAAGATTTGTTCAAAACCAAGGAATTTAATGATTGATTGGTTTACTGATGGGTGGAAACGAAGACCACCTTTGTAAGGTCCGATTGCTGATGAGAATTGTACACGGAAACCACGGTTTACTTGTACTTGTCCTTTATCGTCAACCCATGGCACACGGAATGAAACGATACGTTCTGGTTCTACCAAACGTTCAAGTAGATTTTCTTCGATGTATTTTGGATATTTGTCAAATACTGGAACAAGTGATGCAAATACTTCTTCAACGGCTTGAAGGAATTCTGCCTCGTGTCCGTTTTGAGCTTTAACTTTTTCAAATACGCTATCTACGTACTGTTTACCTGTTGTCATAATTAAGTCCTCCGACAATTTGATTTGACGTAATTTTTATTACATGGAATAGTATAAATTTTCTGAATATTTTTGTCAAGGATTTTGTGAAAACTTTTTTTCAGAACTTTCAAGTAAATGTTAGATTTTATAACATAGAATGTTGTCATATAGTTTAAAACCATTATCAATTAAGACTTGGTTACGCTTTCCTATATGTCTTATTTTCTAATAGAAGAATAAAATATTTTTTAGTTTTTAAAATAGTATTTTTACTATTTCTCTTTACAAATGCAAAAAGCTGTGCTATTATCAATTTAGTAAATTTACTATTTCTAAAAAGAAAGAGGTCTTTCTTATGAAAAGACGACAATTAAACGGCAAAAAAATCGGTATCGTTTTCGGTACCTTTGCCCCAATGCATATTGGTCACGTTGATCTTATTACCAAGGCAAAGCGTCAAACAGATCAGGTTTTGGTAGTTGTGAGCGGCAGCAATGATGATCGAGACCGTGGAGCACGCGCAGGGCTTTCTCTCAATCGCCGCTTCCGCTACGTTCGAGAAGTCTTCTATGATGACGACCTTGTTCTCGTAGATAAACTCGATGAGGAAGGTATGCCATCTTATCCTGACGGTTGGCAACCTTGGATGGAAGCTCTTCAAAATCTGATTGCCAAAAATATAGAAGAGTATGATCAGCTGACTTTCTTTGTTGGTGAAAAGGAGTATGTCAGCCGTATCAAGGACTTTCTACCACATGCTCAGGTTGAGCTAGTGCAACGTTCTACTATTAATATCTCTGCAACTGAAATTCGAGAAAATCCTCTATACAATTGGCGCTTTATTACCAAACCATTTCGCCGACACTTCACACGCAAGGTTTTGGTTGTCGGATCAGCTAGTGGAGGTAAGACGACGATGGTTAAGGATCTAGCCAGAACTTATAACGCTCCTTCTTCACTAGAGTATGCTCGTGAATACCAGGAAAAATACAATGTCCGTGATGATGAATTGGATACAAATGACTACATTCATTTGCTGACAGACCAGTATGCTCAGACTGCTGAAATGATTGATAAAGGTCAACACCAGGGATTAGTTTTCGCTGATACCAACTCAACTGTAACCAAGGTTTATATCGATTACTACCTCAAAGAAAGTATCAGTCAGGAAGAGTTTGACATGCTGGATCGCCTTTATCAGGTGACACAGGCTCGTGAAAAATGGGATTTGATTTTCGTTATTTTACCAAAATCAGACTATGTTGACGATGGTTTTAGAGATATGACAATGGCTGACGCTCAAACCCGAGATTGGTTTACCCAACACCTACTAAAATTACTTGAACCTTTTAAAGATAAAATCGTTATTTTAGGTGAAAACAGTAGTCCAGAGAATTTCTTCTCAGATAACTATCACCAAGCTAAAAAAGAAATCAAAAATCGCTTACACATTGATATTTAAGGAGACATCTTATGTTTACAAATTGGAAAAGAAAGTGGCAAGAAACCTTCTATAATACAAGAGAAGGCTACCAATATATGACCTTGAAAGCTAAGGAATTGGGCTTTAAGGAAGTAACACGATTGATTTTTAAAGACCTCTTTGCCAATCGTAGTGTCTTTGAATGGTGCTATCTCATCATCCTCTCAAGTATTCCAATCATCCTTGAGCTGACACTTGATGCCAAGCAGCATGACTGGTTAGGACTTGTGGCTAGCTGGACAGGTATTGTCTGCGTTATTTTTGTGAACGAAGGACGTGTTTCCAACTACTTCTTCGGTCTCACAAACTCTCTTATCTACCTCTATCTTGCACTAGGCAGTGGATTTTACGGAGAGGTTTTCACCACTCTCTACTTCACCGTCATGCAGCCTATCGGTCTCTTTCTTTGGCTCAATGCTAGCCGCTTCAAAAAAGAAGAGCAAAGCTTTGTCGTTCGTTCGCTTAGCTTCACCGGCTGGATAAAAAATATCCTGCTAACGCTCTTCACTTGGCTTTTCATGGGATTTGCTTATCAATCAATTGGGTCAAATCGTCCTTTCCGTGATAGTATCACTGACGGTACCAATGTTACAGGGCAATTATTGATGACTGGCTACTACTGGGAACAATGGCTCTTCTGGATTGCTACGAATCTCTTTTCAATCTACCTCTGGTGGGGGACAAGTATTCACATGCAAGGCATGTACTGGGTTTACTTGATAAATTCATGCTATGGATGGTATACTTGGAGTAAGGAAGCCAAAAAAGCGGCTCTCTAATTCTGTAAGGAGGTAAACCATGTCTAGAGACTTTGAGTCAACTGGTAGTGAAGAGGAATTTCTAAAAATCTATAAAGAAGTAGATAGTCAAAAATATCCTCGTCCATCAGTAACAGTGGATAGTGTGATTTTCAGATATTGCAGTGGACAAGTCCAGCTTCTATTGATCAAGCGAAAAAACCACCCTTTTCAGGGGAAATATGCCCTAAGTGGAGGTTTCGTTGATGAGCAAGAAGACTTGGATCAGGCTGTCATGCGTGAGGTCTTTGAAGAAACCCATGTACAGTTAGACAAAAAGCAAATCGAGCAACTCCTGACAATAGGTACACCTCATCGTGACCCACGCGCTTGGACTATCAGCGTTGCCTACCTCTGCTACCTTCATTATGAAGATGGGCAAAAAGTCGAGGCTGGCGATGATGCCGCATCAACTCACTGGATCAGCCTAAAAAATACAGACGGTCAAATCGAACTTTGGGACGGTGAGTCACAAATCAGTCAGGAAGATCTTGCTTTTGACCACTGGCAAATCATTGAAACAGCAGTCACTCGTATTCGAGGCCGTTTGGAATACTATCCAACTATCCTTCAAATCATGCCAGAAGAAGAAACCTTATCAGCTTTTCGACTACTCTTTGCCAGCTTTAATCCTGACTATGCCAAGATGGACTCGACTAACTTTTTGAGACGCTTCAAACACATCTTTGAAAAAACAGGTCGTAAGAAAGCAACACGGACCAAGAAAGCTGCAACTTACACCTATACAATTAAAACGATTTAAGACGATTGGGGAATGCCGACTTTGACATTCCCTTTTATTTTCGATAAAATAAGCTTAATTTTGAATAAAAAAGGAGTTTTTTCATGAAATGGTTCCCTCTTACCGCAGGTGCAATTGTGACTCTTGTCGGTATCTATCTCTTTGTCAACCCAGCAGTTGTTACTGCTACCATTGCTTGGCTCTTTGCTCTGGTTATGTTTGTATCAGGTATCTCAACGCTGATCGCTTACTTTAGCGGCGAACGTGGTCATCTTCTACAGCTCATTCAAGCAGTGATTTCAATTATTTTTGGTTTTATCTTACTATCAAGTAGTACTTGGGCTCTATCAAATGTTGCTGTCACTATCCTTGCATACTGGCTTTTAATCTCAGCAATCGTTCAGTTTAGCCATGCCTATCGCCTTCGCCAAACTGGTTTTTCTGGAAATAGTCAGCTAAGTACAGCCCTAGTGGCACTTGTTTTTGCCCTTCTCCTCTTCTCAGCACCCTTCTTCTCTGCTGCAGTGATCGGACGTTTCGTGGCAGTTCTTGTTATCATCTCAGGGATTTCAACCCTTTCATTTTTCTTTAGAATCTAATTGCAGAGCAAAAGAGAGTGGGACAAAAATCGGTAATTCCAAAGGAATTCGATTTTGTCAGCAATTCTTTATTTTTGGTTACTGACCTGAAACAGTCTATCCCCAGACTGTTTTTGACACTTACTTCGTAAGCTTTATCTCCCACTTGAAAAAGTCCACTGGACTTTTTCAACCCACCTCCGCATAGCTAAAAAGGTTTGGGGAACCTTTTTAGGTTACAGATAAAATCAAGCGAAGCTTGATATCAAAGTAGGGCTGTAAGAGTTGATTTATTGACGCTCAAACAGTCCACAGTACTGTTTGAGGTGGGAAATAGAGAAAGCGGAGCTTTCATCCTCTCCACTCAGCAGTGGTTCATTGGTGCTAAAGCACCTAATGAACTGTGCAGGG
>NZ_JAFBEH010000021.1 GCF_016908645.1 Streptococcus loxodontisalivarius | reverse complement strand
CTCAAAAACCACACAGAGGTACTTTCGTCTTGATTGTTTTCGAGACAGAAATCATTGTGTGGTTTTATTTTGAAGCTAGTTTTTGCCCAGCCTCTATTTTTATTATTGAAGGCTCAGCCATTCATTTTGCATCTTTTTAAGTGTCTGTCTGATCAGTAGTAAAGAAATCAGAAAGGCAAGGAGGTCAGATAGTGGAGCTGCAAACATAATGTTATCAACACCAAAGCTAATGACAAACAGGATTGAGAAGGGAACCAGCAGCAAGAGTTGTTTGGTAATGGCTAGGAAGGCTCCAATTTGTGCTCGCCCGATTGAGGTATAGAAGGTTGTCGTTGAAATCTGCATACCATTTAAGAAGACCAGTGCCATGAAGATACGGAGGTATTTGACACCGTAGGTCATGTAGAGCTCGCTTGAATTTCCAAAGAGTGCTAGAATCTGTGGAGCGAAGATTTCAAATAGAATAAAGGCGACAATAGCAATATAAGTCGCTACTCGAATGATGAGGAAATAAGATTGACGGACACGATCGAGCTTTTTGGCTCCAAAATTATAGCCGACAATTGGTTGAGAGCCTTGGGTCAATCCGATGATAATAGATGAAAAGATCATATTGACCTTGGCAACGATACCTGCGACAGCGATTGGAATATCGCTACCATAGATAGACTGATCACCGTAAGCCTTCAGAAGGTTATTGGTCACGATTTGAACGATAGTTGAAGAAAGGCTGTTAAACATGGCTGTTAAACCGAGGGCAGAAAGTGCAAGGAGAACTTTACGATTGAGTAGAAAATCGCTCTTTTCAAGTTGAACTGTTTTGAAGTTTTTGAGATAGAAGGCTACCGCACAGCCAGAGACGATTTGGCTAATAACAGTCGACCAGGCAGATCCTGCGATTCCCCAGCCGAGGCCAAAAATAAAGATTGGGTTCAAAATGGTATTTAAGACCGCACCGATGACGACAGAAGTCATTGAGTATTTTGCGGAGCCATCAGAACGGATAAGAGGACTTCCTCCTGAAGAGATAAGTAAAAACGGAATACCGAGTGATGTAATAGAGGTATAGGTCATGGCATAGCTGAGAATATCTTCAGTTGCTCCAAAGCTAATCATGAGTGGTTTGAGAAAGAGTCGGATAATGATGAGTAGGATAATTCCAGTCAAAAGGAGACTGGCAAAGGCATTTCCGACAGTCTTTTTAGCGAGGTCTTTGTTGCCACGCCCCATCTCGATATTAAAGCGAGATGCCGCACCGACTCCGATGAGGAGAGCTAGAGCTGTACAGATAGTCGTGATAGGGAAGGCGATGTTTGTTGCAGCATTTCCCAGATAGCCAACACCTTGCCCGATAAAAATCTGGTCAACGATATTATAGAGGGCATTGACGATATTGGCGATAATGGCAGGGATGGCAAATTTTTTCAGCAGACTGGACAGTTTTTCTGTCCCAAGTGGATTGCTTTCAGTGTTTTTTGTCATGATGGCTTAATCTCTCCAAGGTGTGTCATAGCTAAACCAACGGTTAGCAGAGTGGTCAGCTAGGCGGCTGAATGGATAAAGTGGGATGCCTTCCTTAGTTAGCATATCCTCTAGATAATCGCGGAGCATCCAGACATGACCTGGATTAGCTCCAGACATGGTCAAGATTGCTTCTAATTCTCTTGAGCTGAGTTGAGTATCAGCTAGAACTCTTTCCTCAGGGTAGGCTAAGCGTTTGTAGTTTTCTTGTAGTTCTTTGGCGGTATTGATGGTTTCTTGTCTAGTCAGCATGTTTATCTCCTAGCATTTTTGATAGTAGTTTAGTTAGCTGGGCTTTTTCATCCTCTTGGAGTCTCTCAGTTAAGAGGTCGTCCATTTGACTCCCTAGCGTCAGCATTTTTTCCTTAATAGCAAGGCTCTTATCTGTTAAGCCAATTACTTTACTTCTAGCATCATTTGGGTTGGCAACCCGATAGATAAAGTCTTTCTTTTCAAGATTCTGTAAAATTCCTGTGACTGTCGGATTGCTCATATCAAAGTAATCTTCTAGTTTCTTTTGGGTAATGCTGAGCTGGTCATGACGATAGAGGTATTTTAAGGTTTTAAATTGAGTATTGGTCAGTTCAAAATCAAGCAGAAGCTCGTTAGCAGTCTTGTCAAAAGCAAGACTAGCACGTTTGATTAAAATAGAGATTGCTGTTTCTGTCATTTCGTCTCCTTTACATAGGTTCCTATTTATATTAACATAGCTTCCTATGTAAATCAAAAGGAAAGGAAAACAACTTGTTTTTTAGAAACAAGCTGTTTTATCTAATTTATTCTTCGATATCTTGTTGAGCAAAGATACGGTTGTAATTATCTTCATCTTCTTGGTTGTCTCGGACTACTTTTGAGACTGTAAATGATGAGGAAATCAAGCCAACACAACCCATAAGGTAGTAACCTTTAACCATCAGAGGTTCTTTCAAAGTGTAAAGACCAATCAAAATAAGTCCTACAAAGAAAATAAAGGAACCCCAAGCCATCATAGTGAAGGCAGGTGTATTACGGTAAACTTTTTTCTTAACATTATTCATAAAGCATTCTCCTTTTTAATCCTAAGACCATTATATCATATTTATGAGATTATTCTAAGAGATTATCAGCTTTTAAGTCTGATAAGATAGGTGCTAGCGCCTCTTGTGTTATAATAGACCTATGGAAAACAAGAATAAATTACTACTCATTGACGGCTCATCGGTGGCCTTTCGTGCCTTTTTTGCCCTCTATAATCAAATCGACCGTTTCAAAAATGCCAACGGTCTGCACACCAATGCTATCTATGGTTTCCACCTCATGTTGGACCACCTGATGGAACGCGTGCAGCCGACCCACGTCTTGGTTGCTTTTGACGCTGGGAAAACGACCTTCCGTACAGAGATGTTCTCGGAATACAAGGCAGGTCGTGCCAAGACTCCTGAAGAATTTCGTGAGCAATTTCCCTATATTCGTGAAATGCTAGCAGCGCGTGGGATTGCTTATTATGACTTGGTTAACTACGAGGCTGACGATATCATCGGGACGCTTGATAAAATGGCAGAGCGTACAGACATTCCCTTTGATGTGACCATTGTATCTGGGGATAAGGATTTGATTCAGCTGACGGATGACAATACTGTCGTTGAAATCTCTAAAAAAGGGGTAGCAGAATTTGAAGAATTCACCCCAGCTTATCTGATGGAAAAAATGGGTCTGACACCAGATCAATTCATCGATCTCAAAGCACTCATGGGAGATAAATCGGATAATATCCCAGGTGTTACAAAAATCGGTGAGAAAACAGGACTCAAACTTCTCCATGAGCATGGAAGTTTGGAAGCCATCTATGACAATATTGACAGTATGAAGGCTTCTAAGATGAAAGAAAACCTTATTAACGATAAGGAACAAGCCTTCCTCTCAAAAACCTTGGCAACCATCAATACGCAAGCCCCTATTACCATCGGTTTAGACGACACCAAGTTTGATGGACCAGTGACGGATAAGCTCTTGGCTTTTTATGAAGAGATGGGCTTTACCCAGTTTAGAAATAGCCTTGCAGGTGAGGCGCCAAAGGCTAGCTTTGAGGTCAGCTACGAGGAAGTTAGTCAAGTGACGGCTGAGCATTTTAGTTCAGATGATTTCTTCTATTTTGAGGTTCTTCGTGAAAACTATCATGTGGAAGAGATGATCGCTTTTGCTTGGGGAAATAGCAAAGCTATCTATGCTTCTACGGATAAGGAATTGCTTAAGCAGGCTCCTTTCCAAAAAGCTCTCAGCCGAGCTATCAATACCTATGATTTCAAGCGCAGCAAGGTACTCCTTAGTCATCTAGGAATTGACCTACCGACTGCAGCCTACGATGCTAGACTTGCCAAGTATCTCTTATCAACAGTTGAAGATAATGAACTGTCAACTATCGCAAGACTCTACACTGATTTGCCACTAGAGACTGATGAGGAAGTCTATGGCAAGGGAGCTAAGCTAGCCATTCCAGAGAAAGATGTCTTGCTCAGCCATTTGGCTAAAAAAATCCAAGTTTTGGTGCAATCCAAGGAAGTTATCTTGGACAAGCTAGCCCAGCAGGAGCAAACCGCTTTGCTCTTTGACATGGAGTTGCCACTGGCAAACGTGCTAGCCAAGATGGAGATCGCAGGGATTACGGTCAAGAAAGAAACCTTGCAGGATATGGAAGTGACCAACCAAGCTGTCATCGATAAACTAACACAAGACATCTACGACCTAGCTGGTCAGGAATTCAATATCAATTCGCCTAAGCAGTTGGGGACAATTCTTTTTGAAGAAATGGGCTTGCCGCTTGAGATGACTAAGAAGACCAAGACAGGTTATTCGACAGCAGTTGATGTCTTGGAGCGTCTGGCACCGATTGCACCGATTGTGGCTAAGATTTTGGATTACCGTCAGATTACCAAGCTGCAGTCGACTTATATCGTGGGCTTGCAGGATTACATCTTGGCAGATGGTAAGATTCACACCCGTTATGTGCAGGATTTGACCCAGACAGGGCGTCTGTCATCAGTTGATCCTAACTTGCAAAATATCCCTGTCCGCTTGGAGCAAGGGCGTCTTATTCGTAAGGCTTTTGTTCCTTCATCGGAAAATGCCGTGCTACTAAGCTCAGACTACTCTCAGATTGAATTACGTGTCTTGGCTCATATCTCTGGAGATGAGCATCTGATTACGGCCTTCAAGGAGGGGGCAGATATTCACACGGCGACAGCTATGCGTGTCTTTGGGATTGAAAAGCCAGAGGATGTGACAGCCAACGACCGTCGAAATGCCAAAGCGGTTAACTTTGGTATCGTCTATGGTATTTCAGACTTCGGTCTGTCAAATAACCTCGGTATTACACGTAAGCAGGCTAAGAACTATATCGACACTTATTTTGAACGCTACCCTGGTATCAAAAATTATATGGAGTCAGTGGTGCGTGAGGCGCGTGATAAAGGCTATGTAGAAACCCTCTTTAAACGCCGTCGTGAGTTGCCAGATATCAATTCTCGTAACTTTAATGTACGTGGCTTTGCAGAGCGTACTGCTATCAATTCACCTATCCAAGGAAGTGCAGCTGACATTCTCAAGATTGCTATGATTAACTTG
Organism: Streptococcus loxodontisalivarius; assembly: GCF_016908645.1. GTDB lineage: Bacteria > Bacillota > Bacilli > Lactobacillales > Streptococcaceae > Streptococcus > Streptococcus loxodontisalivarius. The sequence continues at coordinate 33,710 of NZ_JAFBEH010000021.1, read as the reverse complement.
GACAAGGCTCTAGAAGATGGAGGCTATGCAACTAAGATGCTTTTGCAGGTGCATGATGAGATTGTACTGGAAGTGCCAAATGATGAACTGACAGTCATAAAACAGTTGGTGACAGATACCATGCAGGCAGCCGTAGAGCTTGCTGTACCACTTTTGGCTGATGAAAATGACGGCAAGACTTGGTATGAAGCTAAGTAGGGAGAAGGTATGAAAGAGAATTTTCCATTTACTTATTTTTTATTACGTTATATGCTAGGTTTTTTAGCAGTAGTACTCTTGATTGTAGCCCTTATGTTTCTCTATGCCTGGCTAGTCAATTAAGATATAATTGAGACTAGAACAGTGGTTCTGGTCTCTTTTTTAAGCTATGGTGGCAAAAAAACAGTTTGGTATGTGACTTTATGATATACTAAAGAAAACACTTACAAGGAGATGCCTATGACTTATCATTTTCAAAATCCTTCCCAAGGTACGATTGAAGCATATATCAGGTCTGCTAAAACGATTGCGATTGTTGGTTTGTCAAATCGTCAAGAGACTGCTGCTTATATGGTTGCCAAGGTCATGCAGGATGCAGGCTATCAGATTATACCTGTTAATCCTAAATTAGCTGGTCAGGAGATTTTAGGTGAGAAAGCCTATGCCAATTTACAAGAAGTGCCAGTACATATTGATATTGTTGATGTGTTCAGACGTTCGGAGTTTTTAGCTGATGTTGCCAAGGATTTTCTTGAAACAGACGCCACTGTCTTCTGGGCACAACTAGGTTTAGAGAGCCAAGAAGCAGAAGAAGTCTTAAGAGCAGCAGGACGACAGGATATCGTCATGAATCGCTGCCTTAAGGTTGACTACCTAAATGTAAAGGGCTAGATCTCACCGTGCTAGGCTAGTCATACTGGTGTAAAGACTTAGTGACAGCGTCAAAAATAAGAGACCAGACGTGATTGAATCATCCTTTACTTGTCAGATTGTAAAGGATGATTCATTTTTGTCTAGCCTCTTGCGAGTGTGTTTTTTATTGTGATGTGTCCTGTGTTTTCGGCAGTTGATTGTAAAAGAGTGCGCGGCTGGTATAGAGGTATGGCAGCAAGTAGATAAAGATGAGTCCTAATGTAAAAGGAATCAAAAGATACCAACCGATGAAGCTGAACTCAAGCGCAAAGAGTTTAAATTTTTGTCCTTTCATAAGACGAGTGCTTTCCTTGAGAATTTTAAGACTTGATTGGTTTTGTCCTGCCTCTAGGAGGTCGTAAAGGACGAACTCGGCCTGACTATATGAGTAGGTTTTGATAATGGAAAGGACAAGGCCTACAAGATAGAGAATGACTCCAATTAAGATAAGCCAAACTTCCTGATTGGTGATGGTAGATGTGCTAGGAACATTTAGGACAACTAGCAGCATACCGATACCAATTGGTAAAGACCAGAGTGTTATCATTAGGAAGCGAACAATAAAGAGAAAAATCAACTTTTTAAACCAAAGAGTTGAGAAGGTTCTGGTGCTATCAGCCATCTCGACCTGACGTTTTTTGAAACGAACAACGTCTAACATTGTTATGCTGGCTGAGACGCTAAAGAAGGCTAGAATGAGTTGAATCACCCAAGGGAAGGCTGTAGCTGAGACTACCTTGTCATCCATAAAGGCTTGTTGAATGCTAAGACCTCCAGAGAATAGCGTCAATAAGATAGGGATGAGAAAGAGTTGGTATTTTCCATCTAAACTTTTGAGCAGCTGTTTAGCGGTTTGTTTGAGTTCTTTTCTATTCATAAATCTCTCCTTTATTGCTTCATCTTATAGTGTTATTATAACATATTCAAGCTGACAAGCGTCTCTAATTCTGATAAAATAGAGACTATTGGCTTTGCCATAATCAAGAAAACGCAGGACTGTTTTTCCTGCTGTAAGGAGTGCACATGACAGATTATCCAATCAAATATCGTCTGATTAAAAAAGAAAAACACACGGGAGCTCGTTTGGGTGAGATTATCACACCACACGGGACTTTCCCAACGCCTATGTTCATGCCTGTTGGGACACAGGCAACCGTTAAAACACAGTCGCCCGAAGAGCTCAAGGAAATGGGTTCAGGTATTATCTTGGCAAATACCTACCACCTCTGGTTGCGACCTGGAGATGACTTGGTGGCTAAGGCAGGCGGACTGCATAAGTTCATGAACTGGGATCAACCCATTTTGACAGACTCTGGCGGTTTCCAAGTTTATTCATTGGCTGATAGCCGTAATATTTCAGAAGAGGGCGTGACCTTTAAAAACCACCTCAATGGCTCTAAGATGTTCTTGTCACCAGAAAAAGCTATCTCGATTCAGAACAATCTCGGTTCTGACATCATGATGTCCTTTGATGAGTGTCCTCAGTTCTACCAGCCTTATGATTATGTTAAAAAATCAATCGAACGCACTAGCCGCTGGGCAGAGCGTGGTCTTAAGGCTCACCGCCGTCCACACGACCAAGGTCTTTTTGGAATTGTGCAAGGAGCAGGATTTGAGGATCTTCGTCGTCAGTCTGCCCAAGATTTGGTCTCAATGGACTTCCCTGGCTACTCAATCGGTGGTTTGGCAGTCGGTGAGACTCACGAAGAAATGAATGCCGTGCTGGATTTCACGACACAGTTGCTCCCTGAAAATAAACCTCGCTATCTGATGGGGGTTGGTGCTCCTGATAGTCTTATTGACGGCGTTATCCGTGGGATTGATATGTTTGACTGCGTGCTTCCAACGCGTATCGCCCGTAATGGAACGTGTATGACGTCACGAGGGCGTTTAGTTGTTAAAAATGCTGTTTTCGCAGAAGATTTCACTCCGCTCGATCCAGAGTGTGATTGCTACACATGTCAGAATTATACGCGTGCCTATATCCGTCATTTGCTCAAGGCTGATGAGACTTTCGGTATCCGTTTGACAAGTTACCACAACCTTTATTTCCTTGTTAATTTGATGAAAAAAGTTCGTCAAGCTATCATAGACGACAATCTCTTGGAATTCCGCCAAGATTTCGTTGAAAAATATGGTTATAACAATTCAAACCGTAATTTCTAAAATAGTTTAAGACGATAATGATGACACAAACGTCAATACAACACTAAACATGACTATCATATTTTTGTGAATATGAAAACGGTATTTGACGAGAGTCATCTTTTAAAATCGATAACTTATTAGATAAGAACCAAAGGCTATTTTGAAGTCTTCGGTTCTTTTTGTTTTAACTTTTTTGAAAAAGCTCTTGACATGGAACGCGTTCCATACTTTATACTCTTTCTATAGACAGGACATCAAGAAGGAGAACTCAAAATGATTAAACGTATTTTTTCAGATATGGACGGGACTTTATTAAATAGTAAGGGGCGTGTCTCAGACAAAACAGCTCAGGCAATCAGAGAGGCTGCTATTCCAGTAACCTTAGTATCTGCTCGTGCTCCTATGGAAATGAAAGAAGCCATTGATGCTCTTGGTTTGACAGGTATTCAAGTTGGTTTTAACGGTGGTTTGGTTTATTGTTACCTTGATCATAAAGTCAGTGTCATCAAATCCTGTCCACTAGCTGATGAAGATGCTCACCTCTTATTAGCTCACATCAAACAAGCCTTTCCTAATCTAAGTCAATCTTACTATGATCAAAATAAGTGGTACAGTTACAAAGTAGATGCTGGTATTGATTACGAAAGTCAGTTGACTTTGCAAGAACCTTGTATCCTTGACGAGGCGACTTATTTAGCACCTAAAACATCTGTTTACAAAATCATGCTAATCACTTTTGATTCTGAAGAAATGGCACGCTTAAAAGCTAACTTGGAAGCCTTGAGCTTGGATGGTGTAAGTATTCAACAGTCAGGAGCTTTTTATCTGGAAATCACCCATGTGGCAGCTAAAAAATCAGCAGGGATAGACTTTGTTTTGGCAAAGGAAAACTTGAGCAAGTCAGAAGTTGCCGGACTAGGTGATGGGCATAATGACCTACCTATGTTTGACCGTGTCGGCTTGGCGATTGCCATGGGGAACGCAGGACAGGAGATTAAAGATAGAGCTGATGCTGTAACTTTGACTAATGATGAAGATGGGATTGCTTATGCTTTGGAGAACTATTTGGTACAATAAGATGGAGCAATCTTGCATTTTCAAAAGGAGGTCTCAATGGTATCTATCAGTCAAATTGCTAAGGTATCTGGTTACGCTAAGTCAACTGTCTCTCGCTACATCAACCAATCAGGTTATGTTTCAGAAGAAGCAGGGCGTGTCATTCAAGAGGTTATTGAACAACTAGACTATATTCCCAACCAACAGGCTAGAGATTTGAGTTTAGGGAAGACACATCGTATTGCGGTTGTCGTACCGCATACCAAACACCCCTACTTTATAGAACTCTTGCGAGGCTTGATGGATTCTGCCTTGGAAGGTTCAGACCAGCTTGTTTTCTTGCCCTCTGATTATCAGTCTGATTTGGAATTGGCCTATTTGGAGCAGCTGCGAGCCAAGGCTTTTGATGCTTTGGTATTTACTTCGAGAGCGATTTCTATGAAAAAGATAGCCGAATATAGCTCCTACGGTAGGATTGTTGTCCTTGAAGAAACGACTTTAAAAGGGTTGTCCTCCGTCTATATCAAGAGAGGACCAGCTTATGATGCCTTGTTTTCCAAATTACAACAAGCGTCTAAGACAAAGTTGGCTCTTCTCTTTTCGAGAAATGATGAGACCAGTGCAACTTATCGTGAAACCATGCGCCATGCAGAGCAGTATTTTGAGACAGCGGCTGTTAAAACCTTTGGTGGGTTGTCCACTTACGATGATGCTTTTCAGATTTTTGAGATATTAAAAGCAGAGCCGTTTGATGCTATTGTTGCCAATAGCGATGATTTAGCCAGTGCTTTGATTCAGTGTTTTAGTGACCTACCTACTCCTCCTTTGATTGTCAGTCAAGAAAGGCAGGTCTCTGGGAATATTTTAGGTATTCCAAGTATTGACCACAAGGCTTATCAATTAGGTCACGAAGTTTTTAAGGCAGCTGTAGCATCTGATATTCAAGTCTCTTGTATCCAGTCAGAACTGGTTAATCACGATAGTTTATAGCTAGGTATAGTAAACTGAAACAAGAATAGGACAATAGTACCTCAAGAAAAGTATCACAATTTGGTAATACTTTTCTGAGGTGTTTTTGATGTGAGCCAATGTTTTCTCGAAAGTATTATAGCTAAGCGTACTATTTCTGTTTCATTAAACTATAGAGTTGTTGATAAGCCTGTAACATTGCTTTAGAGGCCCCTTTTTCTAGGCACTAGAAGATAAGTCTTTGGCATAAAATGTCAATACGATGGCGTGAATTGTTATTGAGTCTTGAGGCTATTTCTCTTATAATAAATGCATCAGTTAAATAAAAAAATCAAAAAAAGAGGTATATAACATGTCAAACAAAAAAGTAATCTTAATCACAGGTGCATCATCAGGTATGGGTAAAATTTCTGCTCAAGATTTGATCAAAGCCGGTCACATCGTTTACTGCGTGGCTCGTAGTGTCGATAAAATGCAAGATTTGGCTCAACTTGGCGGACATGTCATGAAAATGGACGTGACCAACGAAGCTGACATCGAAAGCGTTGTGGCAAAAGTCATGGCTGAGCAAGGACGTATCGATGTTCTTTGGAACAATGCTGGCTATGGTCTTTACGGTCCAGTTGAGGAATTGAGCATGGAACAAGTACAAGCTCAGTTTGAAGTCAATGTTTATGGTGTGGCTCGTTTGACAAAAGCCGTTCTTCCACACATGCGTGCTAAAAAAGCAGGGCTTATCATCAATACCACATCAATGGGTGGTAAAATCTACACACCACTTGGAGCTTGGTACCACGCCAGCAAACACGCTATGGAAGGTTACAGCGACTGTCTCCGCCTAGAAGTGGCTGAATTTGGCATCAAGGTGGTTGTCCTTGAACCAGGTATGATTGCGACTGGCTTTAACCAAGGGGTTAATGATAATTTCTCTCACGCTTCAAAAAATGGTCCTTACAAACGTTTGGTTAATGCTTACCTCCGTGCCATGGAAAAAGGGATGGACGGTGGTTCAAACCCAAGTGTCATCTCAAACACTATCCTTAAAATCATAGACGCTAAAAATCCTAAAACACGCTACCTTGTTGGTCAAAACGGAAAACTTTTGGTTTACATGCGTCGTATTTTGGGAGACAAAGCTTTTGACCGTATCTTGATGAGTCAATTCAAATAAGATATTATCTTGTAAAGAAGGAAACACCATGAAATTAACCCTAACCAATCAGTTTCAAGACTTTTTAAAGAGCATCGGTGCTGATATGACTAGCCTCTTACAACATGCTGAAGTTCCTAATAAACTTTGGCAGGAAGAGGTGGAGTTGACGGTCTTAGAATACCACAGGCTCCTGCTAGAATTTGATAAGGTCATGTCAGAGGACAACATTCGTGCCCTCAGTCAGATAGCAAATATTCAGATGTTCGTGCCTGCCTTCTTTGCAGCCCTCTCATCTCCAAATGGTTTAGAAGCCCTTTCTCGCTTTTCCCGTTTTAAAAAACTAGTGGGTCCTATCCAGGTAGACATTATCGAGGCAGAGACGACTATTTCTGTGACTTATAAGTTTGCTCATGCCAACATGGACTTACCCAAGTTTTCAATCTTAAATGAACAATTATTAGTCTTGAACATGATTCGAACAGGGACTGGTGAGCGCATCATTCCTCTTGTTGTTGAAACTCCGTTTGACTACGATGAGGAAACAGTGTCGGAATTTAGTGTGCCTATTCAAAAATCTGATAGCAATCGTCTTATTTTTGATAAGAGCGATTTGCAAAAGCCTTTTTTGACGCAGAATAATATCATGTGGCAGTATCTGGAGCCAGAGCTTAATCAACATTTAGCCCAACAAAGTGCTAAAGAAAGTTTTGCCAGCTATGTGCAGCAGGAACTCTACTCGGCTATCCCAAGTGGTCAGTTCTTGGTGGAGGATATTGCTCATCGCTTGGGGGTCAGTGTGCGAACTCTACAGCGACAGCTCTCGGCTGAAAATACTAGCTTTAAGCAGGAATTGCAAGCCGTTCAAAAAGCCATGACCTTCTCTTATCTCAAAATGCAGTTGCCAACAGAGGAAATTTCCTCTTTGATCGGGTACAGCGAGGTCAATGCCTTCAGCCGTGCCTTTAAAAAGTGGACGGGTATGACGGTGACGGAGTACAAAAAGCGAGCAGAATTGATAGATTAACCCTTATTTATAGTGTCTTTTTGAAAAAGTACAACGATTACAAAACGAGTAACGATAGTGAGCTTACTATTGTTACTCGTTTTTCATTGTTTTAAAGCGAAGATACAAGGATTTCTTCAAAGGAGAAAGTGTATAATATTAATGGTATGAATAGTTAGACAATAATAGAAAATCCCCATTTTATTAGGGATTAAAATTTACGGACAAGTTAAATGATATTTTTTTAACAAACCCTTATTTGTGAACATTTATGAATATTATTTTTATTTAGTTGCTAAAAAAACGTATAATTTTATATTAAGAAAAGAGAATAATTCTTATTTTGAAAAAATAGGATAAAAATTAAAAAATAGAATGGTTATTTTGTAGATAAAATGATAAAATGATGTAAGAAAAATTAATTAAGGGAGAGGGTTTATGAAATCACAATTATTTCATTTATACCGTATAATTTCAATTGCAGTCCTTTTAGGGTTTGGAGCGGTATTGGCGTTTGGTAGCCAAACAGTCAGTGCTGATACAGTTGATGTCAACACTAATATGACCTTGAAAAAAACTGACGGTACAGAGGTTACTGCTGCTGATACAATCAATCAATACACGGTATTGTATTTGGATGTCACATTTGATTTACCAAATAATATTGTGCATGAGGGAGATACGACAGCTATCACCATACCATCTGAATTGGAGTTAATTCACGATGCTAAGTTTGAAGTTAAAGATTCAGAAGATAATGTCGTAGCTGACGCTGTTGCAGATAAAGACAAGAATATCATTACATTGACTTATCGAAAATACGTTGAAGAGCACTCGGATGTTTCTTTTGAATTGTCAGCCTCGACAAATGTTAATATGTCTGTCGTGAAGGAAGAAAAGACATATCCGATTAGCTTTGATGTGAATGGTAAAACGGTTTACAATACTGAAGTGACTTATAAAGAATCTGTCGGTCATGATAGCAAGGATGAAGTTTTCCACAAATATAGCTATTTATCTGATGACAGTAAAACTATGAATTATGTCATTCGAGTAAATGCAGCAGGTAATACTTACTCAGATGCAGTGATTAATGATACGTTGAAAACAGCAGGTCTTTATTACAATCCCTCAAGTTTCAAAATTTCAAAAGGTAATTGGCAGATCAATGATAACGGAGAGTTATCATTATCAGATGCCAGTGATGTGACTTCTGAGTACTCTGTCAATGTTAATGACAGCAAGACAGCTTTCTCTATTAATCTAGGAGATATTTCAGAAGGCTTTGAAATCACTTACTCAGTTGATATTAGTTACACACCGGTTCATAACGAAGAATTATCTAACTATGCTAATCTTTCGGCTAAACAGAAAGTGGTAGCTGAAAAAACAAATACCTTTGTTTATCAATCACTCGATGGATCGGCAAATGGTTATAATTACACTTTAAATCTTCAAAAAACAGATGAAGATGGAAATCCACTTCCAGGTGCAGAATTTACCGTTGTACGTAAAGCAACTGGACAAGTGGTAGCTGATGTTACAACAGACGACAAAGGACAGATTCAAGTCAATAACTTGTTGCGTGATGATTATGTCGTTACAGAGGTCAATGCACCAGAAGGTTACCTTAAAGCAGATCCAGTGACTATTAGTGGTGAAGACTTTGATCATACAAGTCTAGCAACTAGCTTAACAGTGTCAGATAAAAAGATTCAAAAAACATCGGTTTCAGGTACTAAAACATGGGACGATAGCGATAATATTGATGGTATTCGTCCAGAAAGTATCACTGTAAACTTGTTAGCTAATGGTAAACTTGTAGATACACAGAAGGTAAGTGAATCAGATAATTGGAAATATCAGTTTTCTGATTTACCAAAAACCGATAGTGATGGTAAAGAGATTGCCTATACTATCTCTGAGGAAGATGTTGCAGGTTATGTAGCAACAGTTGATGGTTATGACCTCAAAAATAGTCATACTCCAGAAACGACAACAACTGCGTCAACGACAAGTACCACGACGACAGAAGAGCCAACAACTGAGTCAACAACAAGTACCACGACAACAGAAGAGCCAACAACTGCGTCAACAACAAGTACCACGACAACAGAAGAGCCAACAACTGCGTCAACAACAAGTACCACGACAACAGAAGAGCCAACAACCGCGTCAACGACAAGTACCACGACGACAGAAGAGCCAACAACTGCGTCAACAACAAGTACCACGACAACAGAAGAGCCAACAACTGCGTCAACGACAAGTACCACGACGACAGAAGAGCCAACAACTGAGTCAACAACAAGTACAACGACAACAAAAGAAACAACGACTGAGTCAACAACAAGCACAACGACAACAAAAGAAACAACGACTGAGTCAACAACAAGCACAACGACAACAGAAGAGCCAACAACTGCGTCAACAACAAGTACCACGACGACAGAAGAGCCAACAACTGAGTCAACAACAAGTACCACGACAACAGTAGTTCCACCGAAAGGCGGATCTAACAATGGTGGAAATAGTGGTTCAGGAGTGAAACAAGCATTTAAATCAGTACTTCCAAATACAGGTGAAAAAGCGACAGCTTGGATCTCTATTTTGGGTCTGCTTATCATTGCAGCCAGTATCTATGTTTATCGTCGTAAATCATAAGATTAAGTAAAAATCACGGGAGACCGTGATTTTTCTGTTATAATAAAGCTAGTAAAATCAAAGAAGGTAATACGTATGAAATTAACAACACTTGGTTGCTGGGGAGCCTATCCTTATAAAGATGGTGGAACAACATCCTATCTTTTGACAGGTCACGACGGTTTCCAGCTCTTGATTGATTGCGGTAGCCGTGCAGTCAATGAATTGGAAAAGGAAATTAGCCCTTTGGACTTGGACGCTATCCTTATCAGCCATTATCACCCAGACCATGTAGCAGACTTGGGTGTTTTGCGTCATTATTTCCAACTTTATCCCAAACATCTCTGGGAACCAAAGGAGCTTCCGACCTATGGTCATGATGAGGATAGCTATGAGTTTGCTAAGCTGACTCTCCCAGGTGTTTCCAAAGGAATTGCCTACGATGTTAATGGTATCGAGACGATTGGTCCTTTTGAGATTAGCTTTATCAAGACCGTGCATCCTGTGGTTTGCTATGCCTTTCGTATCGTGGAGCCAGCGACTGGTCAGATTTTTGTCTTTACAGGAGATACTGGTTACTTTGACGGCTTGGCTGATTTTGCAGCTGACGCAGACCTCTTTTTGGCGGATGTTTACCTTTATGAAGGTAACGAAAAACATATCGCTCACTTGACCACTAAGGAAGCTGGGCAAATTGCTGCGCAGGCAGCTGTGAAAAAACTGGTCTTGACGCATATGCCGCCTCTTCCGCCAGCTGGTATTGACCCAGACAGACACCTAGAGATTCTCAGAGAGCAGACTGAGAGCTACTCAAATGGCATTCCAGTAGAATTGGCAGAGCCGCATAAGGCTTGGGAAATCGGTGACTGTTGATGGCAGACTTTAGTCAGGAAGAAAAAGCTTATTTCATGACAGAAGCTCTCAAGGAAGCTCAAAAATCATTGGAAAAAGAGGAGATTCCAATCGGCTGTGTTATCGTTAAGGATGGACAGATTATCGGTCGTGGACACAATGCGCGTGAGGAGCTCAACCAAGCCATCATGCATGCTGAAATCATGGCAATCAATGAAGCCAATCAGACAGAAGGCAACTGGCGTTTGCTAGATGCCACCCTTTTTGTCACCATAGAACCCTGTGTCATGTGTAGCGGAGCTATTGGGCTTGCCCGCATCCCGCAGGTTATCTATGGGGCTGCCAATGCCAAGTTTGGCGGAGCAGGTAGTCTCTATGATATCCTGACAGATGAACGCCTCAATCACCGTGTCGAGGTTGAGACTGGTATACTAGCAGATGACTGTGCGGCTATCATGCAGACTTTTTTCCGTCAGAGCCGTGAACGTAAGAAAGAAGCCAAGCGTCTTGCTAAGGAAAATTCAGAACTTGCAAACTGATAGAATTATGCTATAATAATAAACGGAGCAACACTTATGCGTGAAGCGGGTCAGGGGAGGAATCCAGCAGCCCTAAGCGATGTTAGGTGTGTGCTCTTTTTGTATTTATTGGAAACTGTGGCAAATTTGTGGCAGTTTTTTTCATTTCTATTCTTTAAGCAGACTTTTTGATAGACTGGATTTAAAACTAGTTAAAAGGAGCCTGTCTATGATTATTTTTGCATTCCCAGGTACTGGAAAAACCAGTTTAGCACAAAAGGATAAGAACTTTGTTGACCTAGAACTTTCTGAAATCAAATATAATAATAGTAGCGTCAGCCATTTGACCAAGGAAGAGAGAAAATCGCTCAAGCGACCACTCAGATCAAAGGACTACAAACAGGTTTATACAGATAGAGCCTTGGCTTTACATAAGCAAGGGAAAACAGTATTGGCTGCCTTAAATTTTCTTCCTCGAATCCTTAAGCAGATGAGAAAAGCTGGTGATTCTGATTTTCACATCTATATACCTAAGTCCTCCTTACGAAAGGAATATCTGCAGCGCTATCAACAAAGAGGCAATAATAAACGCTTTATTGCGGAAGTGATGGTGATTTGGTATCCAACCTTGTTAAGCTTGACTCTGGCGAGCCATCTATGGCCGGATAAGATTAGTCTCTTAAGCTCGGGTCAGGTTTTGGAAGATTTTATGGAAAGATAAAGATAGGAAGCAGGGACTTTTGATATAATAGAAGAAATAGGACTTAGAGGAGGAATTATGCGTAAGTTTTTACAGACCATTTTATATGAATTATCCTTTTACATTGAGATTATTATCTCTCTGATTCTCTCGGTGGTGCTTTTTCTTCTGACTGTACGTCTTGTTGCAGAAGCAACACATGTTTTTTCAAATAGTCTCAGTGTTGAAAATTTCCTTCAGGAATTTCTCAATGAAGCCATGAGTCTGGCTATCGGTGTCGAGTTGATCAAGATGCTAACTAAACATACGTCAACCACTATCATAGAGGTTTTACTTTTTGCTATTGCCCGTCAGATTGTGGTTGCTCATGACTCTGCCCTCAACTCACTGATCAGTGTCTTTGCCCTTGTTCTTCTTTTTGCAGCTCGTAAATACCTTCTTATTAGCTTTGATGATACCAGTCGTATCACTTTGAGAGGTAGTCAGAAGGTTAAGATGGCCAATGTGCTTGCGCGAATGAAGCTAACATCTGAGCCTGACGAACTGTTGCGTGATTGGATGGTTCGTAAAATCCTAAAAGAGGGTAAAACAGTCACTATCGGAACGACCATTTACGACAAGGATGTTGCCTTACGAATTGAAAGTATGAAAGATGCAACGATTACACGTGTGGAAGTGATTAAATCAATCAATTAGATGAAAAAACGAGGTTGTTTTCAGAAAAAAGAAAGAAAATTTTTCTGAAAATGGCACCGTTTTCTTTTTTTGAAGAAATTCAGGGAAAATCATTGAAAAAAGTATGTTAAAAGAGTATCATAGTTAGGAAACCGATTTAAAGGGAGATATAACATGTCACATATTACATTTGATTATTCAAAAGTCCTAGGACAATTTGTCTCAGAGCATGAAATTGATTTCATGCAAGGACAAGTCTCACAGGCTGATGCATTCTTGCGTCAAGGAACTGGTCAAGGTTCAGATTTCTTGGGTTGGTTAGACCTTCCTGAAAACTATGACAAAGAAGAATTCGCTCGTATCCAAAAAGCAGCTGAAAAAATCCAATCTGACAGTGAAGTTCTTGTTGTAATTGGTATCGGTGGTTCATACCTTGGTGCGAAAGCAGCTATTGACTTCTTGAACAACCACTTTGTTAACCTTCAATCAGCTGAAAACCGTAAAGCGCCACAAATTCTTTACGCAGGTAACTCAATCTCTTCAACATACCTTGCTGACTTGGTAGAGTATGTTCAGGATAAAGAGTTCTCAGTTAACGTTATTTCAAAATCAGGTACAACAACTGAGCCAGCTATCGCTTTCCGTGTCTTCAAAGAACTTTTGGTTAAAAAATACGGTCAAGAAGAAGCGAACAAACGTATCTACGCAACTACTGATAAAGTACGTGGAGCTGTTAAAGTTGAAGCTGACGCAAACAACTGGGAAACTTTCGTTGTTCCAGATAACGTTGGTGGACGTTTCTCAGTTCTTACAGCTGTAGGTCTTTTGCCAATAGCAGCATCAGGTGCAGATATTACTGCTCTTATGAATGGTGCTAACGTAGCTCGTAAAGATTTGTCATCAGATAAAATTTCTGAAAATATTGCCTACCAATATGCGGCAGTTCGTAACGTTCTTTACCGTAAAGGCTATATCACAGAGATTTTGGCAAACTATGAGCCATCACTTCAGTACTTCGGTGAATGGTGGAAACAATTGGCTGGAGAATCAGAAGGTAAAGACCAAAAAGGTATCTACCCAACATCAGCTAACTTCTCAACTGACCTTCACTCACTTGGACAATTTATCCAAGAAGGTTACCGCAACTTGTTTGAAACAGTTGTTCGTGTTGACAAACCACGTAAAAACATCATTATTCCAGAACTAGCTGAAGATCTTGATGGACTTGGTTACCTCCAAGGTAAAGATGTTGACTTCGTTAACAAAAAAGCAACTGATGGTGTTCTTCTTGCTCACACAGATGGCGGTGTTCCAAACATGTTTGTAACTCTTCCAGAACAAGATGAATTCACACTTGGTTACACAATTTACTTCTTCGAACTTGCTATTGGTTTATCAGGTTACCTCAATGGAGTTAACCCATTTGACCAACCAGGTGTAGAAGCATACAAACGCAACATGTTTGCTCTTCTTGGTAAACCAGGATTTGAAGAATTGTCAGCAGAATTAAACGCACGTCTGTAAGATAAGAATGAAATGACTTCCAAATGGGAGTCATTTTTTATTTCAAAAATCTACCAAATATTCTGACTATTTGATATAATGGTAAGTAATAAACAATAGAAAGAAAGTGAGCCTTAGTGCTCTAGGTATTTGATTCATGACTGCACAAAAAATGTCTGCACAAGAAATTATTGCATTTATCGGTAATGCTGAAAAGAAAACAAATGTTAAAGTAACTTTTGAAGGAAGTTTGGCTGCTGAAGTTCCTGCTTCAGTTGTTAAGCTTGGCAATGTTCTTTTTGGTGACTGGAAAGAAGTAGAACCTCTTTTGGCAGGTTTGACAGAAAACAAGGACTATGTTGTTGAGCAAGATGGTCGCAACTCAGCTGTGCCATTACTTGATAAACGCCACCTTAACGCTCGTATTGAGCCAGGTGCTATTATCCGTGATCAAGTCACTATCGAAGACAATGCTGTTGTCATGATGGGTGCTGTTATCAATATCGGTGCTGAAATCGGTAGTGGAACTATGATTGATATGGGTGCAATCCTTGGTGGTCGTGCAACTGTTGGTAAAAACAGCCACATCGGTGCAGGTGCTGTCCTTGCGGGTGTTATCGAGCCTGCGTCAGCTGAGCCAGTACGTGTAGGAGACAATGTTCTTGTTGGTGCTAATGCCGTTGTTATCGAAGGCGTTCAAATCGGTAACGGTTCTGTTGTTGCGGCAGGAGCTATCGTTACTCAAGACGTTCCAGAAAACGTTGTTGTTGCTGGTGTCCCAGCCCGTGTTATCAAAGAAATTGATGCTCAAACACAACAAAAAACAGCTCTTGAAGACGCTTTGCGTAACTTGTAATAGATAAAAAGCTGAGATAGGAGTATATAACTTCTCAGCTTTTATGGTTTGAATAACAAGACGCAGTGGTTGAGTGGGCTCTAATTCGTTGATAAAACAATTCTTATAGCCCTACTCAACTGTGCGGAGGTGCGACAACGAAATCGAATTCCTTTGGAATTACCGATTTCTGTCTCACTCTCTTTCTTGAAAGGAAAATATGACTTTAGATTTAATTAAAATCCGTCGTGATTTACACCAGATTCCTGAGATTGGTTTGGAAGAGTTTAAAACGCAAGCCTATCTTTTGGAGCGTATCGCTGAAATCACGGCTGGTAAAGATTTTGTAGAAGAGAGAACGTGGCGAACAGGTATCCTTGTCTTCCTCAATGGCTCTGCTCCTGAGAAAACGATTGGTTGGCGTACGGATATTGATGCTCTGCCTATTATTGAAGAGACTGGTTTGGACTTTGCTAGCACA
Source organism: Streptococcus loxodontisalivarius (assembly GCF_016908645.1). Lineage (GTDB taxonomy): Bacteria > Bacillota > Bacilli > Lactobacillales > Streptococcaceae > Streptococcus > Streptococcus loxodontisalivarius. The sequence goes on along the minus strand of NZ_JAFBEH010000021.1, from coordinate 18,283 downwards.
CATGAGGGGCGTATGCATGCCTGTGGTCATGATATGCACATGACAACGGCGCTTGGTCTTTTGAATGAATTGGTTCAGGTACAGCCAAAAAACAATCTGCTCTTTCTCTTCCAACCTGCGGAGGAAAACTTTGCAGGTAGCATGCTCATGTATGAGGACGGTGCTTTTGGTGATTGGAAACCAGATGAGTTTTATGGACTCCATGTTCGTCCAGATTTCAAGGTAGGAGATATTGCGACCAATAGATCAACCCTATTTGCGGGGACTTGTGAGGTCCTGATTACTTTTAAGGGGCGTGGTGGTCACGCAGCCTTTCCTCATGATGCCAATGATGCCCTAGTTGCAGCTTCTTACTTTGTTACTCAGGTTCAGACGGTTGTCAGTCGTAATGTTGACCCTATTCAGGGTGGTGTTGTGACCTTTGGATCGATGCATGCTGGTACAACCAATAATGTCATCGCAGAGACTGCTCAGCTTCATGGAACCATTCGTACCTTGACGCAAGAGATGAGTCTACTTATTCAAGACCGTGTCAAGACCATTGCTGAGGGCGTTGCAGCTAGCTTCGGTATGGAAGTCGATGTTAAGTTGACTCAAGGTGGCTATCTTCCTGTTGAGAACAATCCAGAGTTGGCAGATGACTTGATGGATTTCTTTGGGAATAGCCCTGCTGTTAACTTGATTGACTGTCCACCAGCTATGACAGGTGAGGACTTTGGTTATCTACTTAATAAGATTCCAGGTGTTATGTTCTGGTTGGGTGTAGACACACCTTACCCACTTCATCACGCTAAGATGAGTCCAAATGAAAAAGCTCTGCCATTTGCCGTAGAAGAAATTTCAAAATTCTTGAAGGCTAAGACAAACTAAAAGGAGGTCGTTATAGGCGACCTCCTTTTTTGAGAAAAGGGAAGGGCACAGCGGTTAAGCCATGCCCAGGAGATTTATGAAAAGGGAAATGGGAATCATTCCCCGACCACTAGGAAGTGGTTGTTTTAGGATATTTACAGTCTATAAAAGAAAGCTTAAATTTTCCTTAAAGTAGGTAAAGGTAACCCTTTTTTAATAACGAAATTGAAAAAATAGTGTAAGATAGACTTATGTTAAAAAAAGAATTGAGACAGGCAGTTATCAGTGCCTTGAAAGAACAAGATAAGACTGATAAGGAGAGGCTAGATCGTGAACTTCTAGCGACCTTTATTGAGAGTGAAGCCTATCAAGAGGCTAAGACCATTGCAACTTACTTGTCAATGGGTTTTGAATATAATACTGCGCCCTTGATTGAACAGGCTTTAAAGGATGGCAAACGTGTCCTTGTCCCCAAGACCTATCCAAAGGGGAGGATGGTTTTTGTTGCCTATGATCCTGAAGATTTGGTTAAGACTTCCTTTGGTCTCTTAGAGCCTGCTTCTGACATAGCAGTCGCAAAGGAAGATATTGATCTGATTCATACACCAGGAGTAGTCTTTAATAAGGAGGGCTACCGTATTGGATATGGTGCAGGTTACTATGATCGTTACTTGGCTGATTTTAAGGGAAATACGATGAGCTTGGTCTATCCATGCCAACTCAAGGAGTTTACTCCAGACAGCCATGATATTCCCGTTAAGGAGGTCCTTATTAGTGCAGGAATTTAAAAAGACGCCAGTTATATTCTTACTTTTACTACTGACAAGTCTAGTCTTTCTGGCCATGCAGGTCTTATATTTTGGTAATGCCACATCAAGTCAGGTTGTCTTTGACTTTGGAGGTATGTTTGGACGTTACGTCATCTATGATCCTAGCCAGCTCTGGCGCTTGCTAACGCCAATATTTGTTCATATTGGTTGGGAGCATTTTATTATGAATAGTTTGACCCTTTATTTTGTTGGGACAATGGCAGAGCGTGTTTGGGGATCAAGCAAGTTTTTGCTTCTCTATATCCTGTCAGGTGTTATGGGAAATCTCTTTACTCTCTTATTGACACCAGATGTCGTTTCAGCAGGTGCATCCACTTCATTCTTCGGTCTCTTTGCAGCTTTTGTTGTTGTGGGGTATTACGGTCATAGTCCTTATTTGAAGGAATTGGGCAGATCCTATCTAGCTCTTATCGGTTTTAACCTTTTCTTTAATCTTTTTATGACTAATGTCGGCATGGTAGGCCATATCGGTGGTGCAGTTGGTGGGATGATTGCCAGTGTCTTTCTAACAACACAAGCAGAGCCTAATCTATTTCCAAGAGGAAAACGTCTCCTCGGTTTGGGAGTTTATGTAGGTTTATTCCTATTAATCCTATACTTGGTTTTCTTGGGTTAATAGAAAAAAAGCAGTAGCTTCTATTTAAAAAGTTACTGCTTTTGTTATTTTTAGTCTTTTTTAGATTTATCTTGTTTGTTGTCTAAAGATTTCCCTAAATCGATGATGTATTGTTTTAAGTCATCTTTGACTTGTGGGTGTTTAAGGGCATAGTCGATTGACGTTTTCATGAAACCGAATTTATCACCGACATCATAACGATCACCTGTAAACTCACGAGCAAATACGCGTTGTGTTTTATTGAGTGTATCGATAGCGTCTGTTAGTTGGATTTCATTTCCAGCACCTGGAGCTTGATTTTCAAGAATTTGGAAAATCTCAGGCGTCAAGAGGTAGCGTCCGATGATAGCGAGGTCACTTGGTGCATCCTCTGGAGCTGGTTTTTCAACAAATGTTTCAACGCTGTAAAGTCCGTTTACTCCTTCACCTTGAGGGGCAATGACACCGTAGGCTGAAACTTCTTCATGAGGAACTGGCATAACAGCGATAGTTGATGCATGTGTTTCTTCATAGTCGTTCATCAGTTGTTTTGTAAGTGGCACAGCTGTTTCATTGGTAATATCCATAAGGTCATCACCGAGCATGACAACAAATGGCTCATTTCCGACAAAGGCTTTAGCTTGAAGAACTGCGTCTCCGAGTCCACGAGGGTGACTTTGACGGATAAAGTGAAGATTGATTCCTGTTGTTTCATCAACGAGTTTCAGAAGATCATTTTTACCTTTTTCTTTAAGGTTATATTCCAACTCAAAGTTTGAGTCGAAATGGTCTTCGATAGAGCGTTTTGATTTACCTGTAACAACAAGGATATCTTCGATACCTGATTTAAGTGCTTCTTCAACGATAAATTGAATAGTTGGTTTATCAACGATTGGAAGCATTTCTTTTGCTAGGGCCTTAGTTGCTGGAAGGAAACGTGTCCCAAGACCAGCAGCTGGAATAACAGCCTTTCTTACTTTTTGCATATATTACTCCTGTATGTCTGTTTTTATTTAAATTGTAACACAAATTAAATTTTAGTGCCACTCATTTTCCGAACGAAGTTCATTGGACATCATATTGAGAATACTTTCTTTAATATCCATGCCTTCATAGATAGAACGATAGATTGCAGAAGTAATAGGCATATAGACATCGAGCTCTTGAGCAATTTCATAGGCTACTTTTGTGGTTGAAATACCTTCGATGACCATACCCATGTTGCGTTCAACATCTTCTAGCTTTTCTCCACGGCCAAGGGCATCACCAGCTCGCCAGTTACGTGAGTGGACTGATGTTCCTGTAACGATAAGGTCCCCAACACCAGAGAGTCCGCTATAGGTAAGCGGGTCAGCACCGAGTTTGACACCAAGGCGGGTAATTTCGGCTAAGCCACGTGTAATAACAGCAGCTTTAGCATTATCACCGTAGCCAAGTCCATGCAAGGCCCCAGCACCAACTGCGATAATATTTTTGAGGGCACCAGCCGTTTCCACTCCGATAACATCAGAGTTTGTGTAGAGACGGAAGTAGTGATTGCTGAAGAGTTTTTGAACGTATTTAGCTGTCTCGAGATCTGTTGATGCTGCAGTGATCAAGGTCAAATCGCGGACAATCGTTTCTTCGGCGTGGCTTGGTCCTGAAACAACAACGACCTCGCTACGCAAGTCTGCTGGAATTTCTTCTTCAAGAATAGTTGAAAGTCGCTCATGAGTTCCAGGCTCAAGTCCTTTAGAGGCATGCATAACAACAACCTTATGATCGAGAGTGTCAGCTACTTGTTTGGCAACCAAACGAGTCACCTTTGTTGGGACAACGAAGAGGACAGCATCAACACCTGCAAGTGTTTCTCCAAGATCCTTATAAGCAACAATCTTATCATCTAGAATAATATCCTTGAAGTAAAGGCTGTTAGTGTGCTTTTGGTTGATTTCATCAATTTGTTCAGAGATGTTTCCCCAGATACGAACTTCATGTCCGTTATCGTTAAGAACTTGGGCCAAGGCTGTGCCCCAAGAACCAGGTCCTAGGACCGCAATTTTTTGTTTTGTCATATTTAGTCTCCTCTTTATTGTAGAAGGGTAATTCACCTCATTATATCATAAGAAAGCGCTGTTTGTCCCTTAACTCATGTTCTATAAATAGACTGAGTTAATAAATTTGACTTTTCTTAGGAATTAAGTAGAATAGGAAAGTCGGCTAAAAAATGGTTATAATAGGTTTTTTAATATGCTGAGCCTTGCAAGCTCTCTAGTGATAGGCTATTATAATAGTTGATAATATCATTTTCGTGATTTTTTTATTAAAATAATAAAAATTTTTAGGAGGAAATATGCTTTTTAGAGTTCTTAAGCCTTATAAGTGGTATGCTTTCTTATCATTTCTTTTGGTATCGGGCTATGTAGCTAGTATGCTCTTGCAGCCCCGCTATTTGACAAATGTCTTGGAAGCAGTTATGAACAATGACCAGCAAGAAATCTACTCAATCGGTGTTCTCTTGTTGATTATTGCAGGGATTGGTCTCTTGTGCGGAGGTATCAATACTATCATCTCAGCTCATATCGCTCAGAGTGTGTCTGCAGATATTCGTGAGGAGACTTTTAAGAAAATCCAGACTTTCTCATATGCCAACGTTGAGGAGTTTAATGCAGGTAACTTGGTTGTGCGTATGACCAATGACGTTAACCAGATTCAAAACTTGGTGATGATGATATTCCAAGTTTTGCTACGTCTTCCCTTGCTTTTTGTTGGTGCTTTCTTCTTTGCGGTCCAGACTCTTCCAAGTCTTTGGTGGGTCATCATTGCCATGGTAATCTTGGTCGGTGGCGTTGCCTTTGGGATCACTGGAGCAATGTCAGCTAAGTTTGGGCGTTTCCAACAATTGATGGACAAGATGAATGCTATTGCTAAGGAAAACTTGCGTGGTGTTCGTGTGGTTAAATCCTTTGTTCAAGAGCGTCAACAATATGCTAAATTCCGTGAGACATCAGATGATCTCTTTGATCTTAACCTTTATATTGGTAATGGATTTGCGGTCATGCAGCCTATCTTGATGTTTGTGTCTTATATGGCGATTTTTGTGGCAATCTGGTTTGTTTCAACAATGGTTGAAACAGATAGCTCTGCTATTGGTGCCATCACGTCCTTTGTGACCTACTTGATGCAAATCATGTTTGCGCTTATCATGGTTAGCTTCATGGGAATGCAGGTCAGCCGTGCCTTTATCTCTCTTGGTCGTATTAAGGAAGTTTTAGATACTGATCCAGCCATGATCTTTAAGACTAATGAGGTGGAGGAGCTTGAAGGAAGTTTGGCTTTTGAAAATGTGACCTTTACTTATCCTCATGATGACTCAGCCATGCTGAAAAATATTAGTTTTGAAGTCGCTGCTGGTCAGACTATCGGTGTGGTTGGTGCGACTGGTGCTGGTAAATCAACGCTGGCGCAGATGATTCCTCGTCTCTTTGACCCACAAGAAGGTTCTATTAAAATTGGAGGCAAGGATCTTCGTGATCTTAGTCAGGAAACCATGCGTCAGACGGTTTCAATCGTTCTTCAAAAGGCTATTCTCTTTTCTGGAACAATTGCAGACAATCTCCGCCAAGGTAAGGCTGACGCTGACCAATACGCCCTAGAGCGCGCAGCAAGCATTGCTCAAGCTGCTGAGTTTATCGAACGTATGGATGATACCTACCACAGCTATGTTGAAGAGCGTGGTAATAACTTCTCTGGTGGTCAAAAGCAGAGGATGTCAATCGCGCGTGGTGTTATCGGAAATCCGAAAATTCTGGTTTTGGATGACTCTACTTCAGCTCTTGATGCTAAATCAGAGAAGTTGGTCCAAGAGGCTCTTAACAATGACCTCAAGGATACAACGACTATTATCATTGCACAAAAAATTTCATCAGTTGTTAAGGCTGACAAGATTCTGGTTTTGGATGACGGTCGTCTGATTGGACAGGGGACTCACAAGGAACTTGTTGAAAACAATGATGTTTACCGTGAAATCTATGAAACACAAAAAGGAAAGGAGGCTGAATAAGGTCTATGAAAACGGCACGTTTTTTCTGGTTTTATTTTAAAAAGCACAAGATTGCTATGTCAGTTATCGTAGTTGCTATTATCATTTCGACACTCTTGCAGGTTTTGGCACCCGTTTATATGGGGCAGGCTATTGCGGATTTGTCGACAGTTGCGACGACTTTTGCTGAGACTGGACAGACTGACCTATCTAACTTCTGGTCTATCATGCTTAAGCTTTTCCTAGCTTATCTCTTTACCTCAGTCTCAATGGCTATTTACACCCTCCTTTTCTCACGTATCGTTGCCTTTTCAACCCACCGTATGCGTAAGGGACTCTTTGGAAAATTGGGGCGTTTGACAGTTGCCTTCTTTGACCAACACCAAGATGGTGATATTCTATCTCGTTTTACCAGTGATTTGGATAATATCCAAAACTCACTCAACCAGTCACTCGCTTCAGTTATCCAGAACGTTATCCTCTATATTGGACTTTTGATTGTCATGTTTGTGCAGGATGTCCGTCTGGCTTGGGTAACTGTTGCAACAACACCGATTGCCCTCCTTGTTCTTATCTTTATTGTTCGAATGGCTCGTAAGTACACAGATATTCAACAAAAAGAAGTTGGTGGGCTCAATGCCTATATGGATGAAAAGATCTCAGGTCAAAAAGCCATTATCGTCCAAGGTCTTCAAGAAGATGCTATCAAGGGCTTTATGGAAAGAAATGACCGTGTCCGTAAGGCAACCTTCCGTGGTCGTCTTTTCTCTGGGCTACTCTTTCCTATCATGAATGGGATGAGTTTGGTCAATACAGCCATCGTTATCTTTGCAGGCTCTGCTATTTTGCTTAATGATAAGAGTATGACAACGGCAGCAGCGCTGGGTATGGTCGTTACCTTTGTTCAGTTTTCACAGCAATACTACCAACCAATCATGCAGGTAGCTGCTAGCTGGGGTGAGCTCCAACTTGCCTTTACAGGTGCTGAGCGTATCCAGGAAATGTTTGACGAAAAAGAAGAAGTTCGTCCTGAAAATGGTCCTAAGTTTACAGAACTCAAGGAAGGTGTGGAGATCAAAGATATCACCTTTGGCTACCTTCCAGGTCAGAAAGTCCTTCAAAATGTCTCTATCTCAGCTCCAAAAGGTAAGATGGTTGCCGTTGTAGGTCCGACGGGTTCTGGTAAGACAACCATCATGAATTTGATTAACCGTTTCTACGATGTGGATGGTGGAGCTATCGAGTTTGATGGCATTGACATTCGTGACTATGATTTGGATAGTCTGCGTGAAAATGTTGGTATCGTTCTTCAGGAGTCAGTTCTCTTCTCAGGAACGATTGCGGAGAATATCCGTTTTGGAAATGAAAAAGTGACTGATGAAATGGTGGAAACTGCTGCGCGTGCGACGCATATTCACGACTTTATCATGAGTCTGCCTGACGGCTACGACACTTATGTAACTGATGATGAGAATGTCTTCTCAACTGGTCAAAAACAGTTGATTTCGATTGCTCGTACGCTATTGACAGACCCACAGGTCTTGATTTTGGATGAGGCAACATCAAACGTTGATACCGTGACAGAAGCTAAGATTCAAAAAGCCATGGAAGCCATCGTGGCAGGACGTACTAGCTTTGTCATCGCTCACCGTCTGAAAACAATCCTCAATGCAGATGAAATCATCGTTCTGAAAGATGGAAAAGTCCTCGAACAAGGAAATCATTTCCAATTGTTGGAACAAAAAGGATTCTACGCTGAGCTTTATCACAACCAATTTGTTTTTGAATAAGAAAAAAGCGCCGCTGGCGCTTTTTCAGAATGTAGACAAACCTAGTTTACAACAAAATTTAAAATCAAAGCTCTGCTTACTTAAAATAAATCTTCCGATTTCATGCGAGCGTTAGCGAGCACCTCAAGATACTTCCGCCGTGATGAAAGTGTAAGAAACGCCTATGAAAAAGTATTTCTTACACTCGGAATATTTGAGACACTTGGCTCAAATATTAGTCATGGAATTCCGTAGGAAGTCGCTGACGTCCGACATCACTTAAGGAAAGTATCGAAAAAAGATTTTGTCTTCAACCAAAAAGCGCCACTGGCGCTTTTTTTAGTCGATGTGTTTTGTTTTAGTTTTGTTGAGCCATGCGTAGGCGATTCCGATAATGACACCGCCACCGATCCAGTTACCGAAGAAGACAACAATCCATTGACGGAGAACGTTTAGGATGTTAAGGCCTTTGATTCCTTCGATGTGGCTGAAGGCTGCAAGCATGAATGATGCGAAGTTGGCAACCAAGTGTTCATTTACAAGGAAAACGAACATAAAGATGGCTGAGATAACGATTGGAAGTTTTGCTGACTCTTCTTTGATAAGGATATAAGCCATGATAGCAACGTTTACGAAGATATTAGCCGTAATTCCTTCTGTGAAGTTTTGCCAGTCAGTTTTAGCTAGTTTTGTCTGCACTGCATTGACCAAGAAGCTTGTATCTGATAGGTTTTGATATGAGAATGATTGGTTAAATAGCCAAGCTAGGATAGTAGCGCCGACAAAATTGAAAACTGTACAGTAAACCAAAATAGTGATGGCTTTTTTCCAAGTAATGTTCTTTTGATAAGCACCTGCAGTCAGGTACATCATGTTAGATGTTGCTAGTTCACCATTGAAGAAGAGTACATAAGCCAAACCAAAAGCAAAGATAAAAGCAAAGGTATAGCGTGCAAGGGCAGGGATGCCAGTAGAGATAACGTCTGCACCGATAACCCCAACAGCAGTTGACATGGTTAGGAAGGCTCCTGCGAACATTGAACGTAGAGCATAACGTCCTAAACTCTCGTCGAAAAGCGCCTCTTTTTTAGCGCAGGCAGCAGCAATTTTTTCCTGAAATGGATTCATAATCTTTCCTCTCTAATCCTGTGAAGCCAAATCTCCAGCTTCAATTTTCTTGTAGTTTTTGAAAAGGACCAACCTGATAAAATCGTTCACTTTTTCACAAATATTATATCAAAAATGAAAATGATTTGAAATCGTTTTTATAAAAATATTAAAGAATTTTTGAGATTTTAGAGGCTGCATGGTAAAATAAAATTATGAAAAAAGTACTCTTGATTATTGCAGGCTTTGTGAGCCTTTTTCTAGGAATCATCGGAATTATCTTGCCAATCTTGCCGACGACTCCTTTTTTATTGTTGGCTGGATCTTGCTTTGCGGCTTCGTCTGAGAAGTTTGACAAGTGGCTGAGAGGGACCAAGCTCTATGATTTCTACGTGGCTGATTATGCTGAGACCAAGTCTATTTCAAGGTCACGTAAGAAAAGGATTATTGTACAGATTTATATTTTGATGGCTATTTCCATCTTTTTTGCACCGCTATTGCCCGTGAAAATCTTGCTGGTGCTTCTGACGGCTTTTATCACTTACTATCTATTTTACAAAATCCCTGATAAAGAGGACTGAGAGGAGAAAAAATGACTAAAATTCGTGGTTTTGAGTTGGTATCGACCTTTACCAACCAAGAGTTACTGCCAAAACGTGAGACAGCTCACGCAGCTGGTTATGATTTGAAGGTTGCTGTGACAACTGAGATTGCCCCTGGGGAGATTAAGTTGGTACCAACTGGTGTTAAGGCCTACATGCAGGCAGGTGAGGTGCTTTATCTCTTTGACCGTTCTTCAAATCCCCGCAAAAAAGGCTTGGTATTGATTAACTCAGTCGGTGTTATCGACGGAGACTATTATGGCAACCCCAACAATGAGGGACACATCTTTGCTCAGATGCAGAATATCACTGACGAGACAGTTGTCCTTGAAGAAGGTGAACGCATCGTCCAAGGTGTCTTTATGCCCTTCCTTTTAGTGGATGGTGATGAGGCAACTGGCACTCGTACAGGTGGCTTTGGTTCGACTGGGAAGTAAGGAGTTATATTATCGCTAAGAAAAAAACAAATTTTGTTTGTCAGGAGTGTGGCTACAATTCTCCTAAGTATTTGGGGCGTTGTCCCAACTGTTCGTCCTGGTCTTCTTTTGTAGAAGAAGTTGAGGTTCAGGAGGTTAAAAATGCTCGCGTCAGCTTGACTGGTGAGAAGACAAGACCTATCAAGCTTAAAGATGTGGATTCTATTGATTATGCTCGTACCAAGACAGATATGGATGAGTTCAACCGTGTGCTGGGAGGCGGTGTTGTGCCGGGGAGTCTGGTGCTGATTGGTGGTGACCCTGGTATCGGAAAGTCAACCCTGCTTTTACAAGTCTCAACCCAACTAGCTGATAAGGGTACCGTTCTCTACGCTTCTGGGGAAGAATCCGCAGAGCAGATTAAATTGCGCAGTGAGCGTTTGGGTAATATCGATAACGAATTTTACCTCTATGCTGAGACTAACATGCAGAGCATCCGAGCTGAGATTGAAAAGATTCAGCCTGATTTTCTCATTATCGATTCGATTCAGACCATTATGAGTCCTGAGGTTTCAAGTGTTCAAGGTTCGGTCTCACAGGTGCGTGAGGTGACTGCTGAACTCATGCAGCTGGCTAAAACAAACAATATTGCGACCTTCATTGTTGGACACGTGACCAAGGAAGGAACGCTTGCTGGTCCTCGTATGCTGGAGCACATGGTGGATACGGTTCTCTATTTTGAAGGGGAGCGCCACCACACCTTCCGTATTCTGCGGGCAGTCAAAAACCGTTTTGGCTCGACCAATGAGATCGGAATTTTTGAGATGCAGTCAGGTGGTCTAGTTGAGGTTCTCAATCCCAGTCAGGTCTTTCTGGAGGAGCGCCTTGACGGTGCGACGGGCTCTGCCATTGTCGTTACCATGGAAGGGAGCCGTCCTATCCTTGCTGAGGTGCAGTCTCTTGTGACGCCGACCGTTTTTGGAAATGCTAAGCGCACTACAACAGGGCTAGACTTTAACCGAGTGAGTCTGATTATGGCTGTTTTGGAGAAGCGCTGCGGGCTTCTGCTGCAAAATCAGGATGCCTATCTCAAGTCGGCTGGGGGTGTCAAATTAGATGAGCCAGCCATCGACTTGGCTGTCGCGGTAGCCATTGCCTCTAGCTATAAGGAAAAGCCAACCAATCCACAAGAAGCCTTTATCGGTGAAATCGGTCTAACAGGCGAGATTCGTCGTGTCACTCGCATCGAGCAGCGTATCAACGAAGCTGCCAAGCTAGGCTTCACCAAAATCTATGCACCAAAAAATTCTCTTCAAGGTATCGAATTGCCAAAAGGTATCGAGGTGATTGGTGTGACAACAGTTGGAGAGGTTTTGAAAAAAGTCTTTCCTGCTTAAAAAGAATTGAAGTTCCAATACTGTCAGTTATTTGACCAGTTCTGGAGCTTTTTTGTTGTCGAAATATTTTGAAAATAAAACCTTTTGCAAGACAAGACACTCTAAAGATGATATGATGGAGCTAGATTGATAATATGAGAATCAAATGATTTTTATATTAAGGCTGCGATGCTTTTTAAGTATCCATTTTGGAATCAAAGGAGAAGAAATGTCTTATTTTGATAACTTTATGTTGGCTAATCAAGCCTATGTTGCCCTACACGGAACCAAGTATCTTCCAATCAAACCTAAAACAAAAGTTGCTATTGTAACCTGCATGGACTCTCGTCTGCACGTTGCACAGGCGCTTGGTCTTGCCCTTGGGGATGCCCATATCTTGCGTAATGCAGGTGGTCGTGTAACAGAGGACATGATTCGCTCCTTGGTGATTTCCCAACAACAAATGGGGACTAGAGAAATTGTTGTCCTCCACCACACCGACTGCGGAGCGCAGACATTTACCAATCAAGCCTTTGCAGAACATATCAAGACTGAGTTAGGTGTTGATGTTGCTGGTCAAGATTTCCTTCCGTTTACAGATGTGGAAGAGAGTGTCCGAGAGGATATGGCCTTACTCAAGGCTTCGCCACTGATACCAGATGATGTTGAAATCAATGGTGCCGTTTATGATGTTGACACAGGACGTATGACTGAGGTTAAACCCTAAAATTTAACTAAGCTGGAGGTTCTATTTATGGCAGATAATCGTATGACTTACTCTATTGATAGTAATATGCAGTTTCCTCTCGTAGAAATTGCTCTTGAAGCTGGCGAAAGGGCCTATATTCAGCGTGGAAGCATGGTCTATCATACGCCGAGTGTCACCTTGAACACTCGGGTCAATGGACGTGGGGCTGGCTTTGGTAAAATGCTAGGCGCTCTAGGCCGAGCAATGACCTCGGGTGAGAGTTTCTTTATTACAGAGGCAGTATCCAACCAAGATGATGGGAAATTGGCTTTAGCACCATCTGTCCCAGGTCAAGTCATTGCTCTGGAATTGGGAGACAAACAGTATCGTCTCAATGACGGTGCCTTTCTTGCTCTAGATGGCTCTGCTCAATACCATATGGAAAGGCAATCTGTCGGACGTGCCTTCTTTGGTGGTCAAGGTGGTCTCTTTGTCATGACGACAGAAGGAGAAGGAACCCTTCTTGCCAATGCCTTTGGCTCTATCAAAAAATTAGAACTCAAAGGTGAAACCATGACCATTGACAATGCTCATGTTGTGGCATGGAGTACAAGCCTTGACTATGATATTCATTTAGAAAACAGTTTCTTTCAGTCTATTGGTACAGGTGAAGGTGTGGTCAATACCTTCCATGGACATGGTGAAATCTATGTTCAGAGCCTTAACCTTCAAGCTTTTGCTGGGGTGCTAGGAAGCTATTTAGTGACGGAATAGGCAATTTTATAAAAGAATAAATGATACTCTTTGAACTTGGAGCTAAGTCTCTAGTTTTAGGAGTATTTTTTATTAGCTGTAGGTTTTGGAATTATTATTTAGAAAAAAAGACTTAAATAAGCAAGTTTGAAACCATTTACTCTTAAAATATGATAAAATGGGAAAAGATTTTTTGAAATTAAAAAGTGAGATAAAGAATTTAAATGAGAAAAGAGAGAGAGTTCATTCAAAAAGGCTTTAGCTTACTAGAAAAAGATAGATTTGTTTACTTGTTTTTTGCTATCTTTTCTTTATTGCTGATGCTTGTTCCTATAGTGGAGAGGTCTGTCCCGACAGGTTGGGATCTTAGTTTTCACTATAATAGATTTTATGAAACTGCCATGCAGATAAAAGAAGGAAACTATTCCTACTTTACAATGTTGTACGGCTTTAATTCGACAGGACGTATTATTAATGCCTTATATGGTCCACTATTTGCCTATATCAATGGTTTGTTAGTGTTGATTTCAGGTACTTGGTACCGTTACTTCCTGATTTCATCTTGGTTGCTTTACTTCTTATCAAGTCTTAACATGTATATTTGCTTAAAGAAATTAGAGGTAAAACAGTCGTATAATATCTTGTTATCCTTATTTTTTGCTGTCAGCTATCCACTGGTTAGTTGGATGACCAATCAAGGGTTTAGAACATGGGGAATAATCTTTTTTCCACTTTGCTTATTACCGGTCCTCTTGTATATGAAGACTGGTCGCTTAAACAAGTGGGGATTAGCTATCTCGGTTGGTTTGATGACACAGGTTCATTTGTTATCAACCTTGTTTTTACTAACTATCTATCTCTTTGTATTTAGTGCAAGTTGGATAAAATCCTCCCAGAAGTGGGTCGATTTCAAATTGCTCCTACAATCAATTGTGATATTTCTTTTGCTAACGCCGAATATTTGGCTTAGTTTTCTACATCTTTATACAGCCAATGATATTATTCCTGTTTATGTAAACGAAACTTTCTTGACAGATACGTTAAATATGTATGCAAGAACCCACTTTGCTCCAAAGTCTACAGTGATTTTGATGGTGTTACAGTTTGTTTTGAGTCTGATTTGGCTTCTTCAAAAAAGAGGAAGACGCTTACTGTATCTTAGTTTAATCTATGCTATATTTTTGTGTCTTTCTACTAATCTTTTCCCTTGGCAACTGCTGGCAGGAAAGGGATATGGGATTGTTGAACTTATTCAGTTTCCTCATCGTTTCTTTGATTATGCCATCGTTCTTCTTTTGATTAGCCTAGGCTTATTCTTGACTGCTTATCCCCTACCTAAATGGCAAAAAGTATGTACTTGCTTCTTGCTTGCCTTTTCCGTGCTCTATGGTGTGGGGCATGTCTATCTTGGAAGTCTGCGTCGCTATGACAATTTTATGACTCGTGATTATTATATTAAAGTTAGTGTTTCAGAGAGTGATTTTAGACGAGCAGTAAATTCAACTGATTTATCCGAATTTATTGAAATGACAGAAGCCTATATGGCTGATTACCTTCCAAGTTATGAAGAGGGAGGAGTTGCCCTTGATAGCGCGACATCGAAGCACTATTACAATATGTATCGAGCTGCTGTTATTAATAATCCACAGGATTTTAAAATCAGTGTCAACAAGGGCAGTATCAGCTATGAGTGGACTAGTGAAAGTGTCAAGAAGACGACCTTGCCATTAGTTATCTATCACAATAGTCAACTCTCAATAGATGGTAAGCTCTATACTCCTGAACAGCTCCATCTATCAGAAATTGGAATGCCTATTGTAGAGTCACAAATTGGTAAACACAAGGCAGTCCTCACCTACCAAAATCCGATATGGTTACTACCGAGTCTTATTTTGACTCTATTGATGTGGTGTTTAAGTTTTTACAAGTTAAAAAATCATGCTTAAATTGATGAACAGTTGGCTGGTCCGACTGTTTTTTTCGTTTTTCCTATGCTATAATAAGAACGATTGAAATTTTACAGGAGAATATTATGTCAGATAAAATCCGTGTGCGTTACGCACCAAGTCCAACTGGGCTCCTCCACATCGGAAATGCCCGCACAGCCCTTTTTAACTACCTTTATGCCCGTCATCACGGTGGTGATTTTATCATCCGTATCGAAGATACTGACCGCAAACGCCATGTTGAAGACGGTGAACGTTCACAACTTGAAAACTTGCGTTGGTTGGGAATGGACTGGGATGAAAGCCCAGAGACACATGACAACTACCGTCAGTCAGAACGTTTGGAACTCTACCAAAAATACATCGACCAACTCTTGGCTGAAGGTAAGGCCTACAAGTCATACGTAACAGAAGATGAGTTGGCAGCAGAGCGTGAGCGTCAAGAAGCAGCAGGTGAAACACCACGTTACATCAACGAATTCATCGGTATGTCTGAAGAGGAAAAAGCAGCCTACATCGCAGAACGTGAAGCAGCTGGCATTATCCCAACTGTCCGTCTTGCTGTTAACGAGTCAGGAATCTACAAATGGACTGACATGGTTAAAGGCGACATCGAGTTTGAGGGTGGCAATATCGGTGGTGACTGGGTTATCCAGAAGAAAGATGGTTACCCAACTTACAACTTTGCCGTTGTTATCGATGACCACGATATGCAAATCTCTCACGTTATCCGTGGAGATGACCATATCGCCAATACACCAAAACAGCTAATGATTTATGAAGCACTTGGATGGAATGCGCCAGCATTTGGTCACATGACGCTTATCATCAACTCTGAAACTGGTAAGAAATTGTCAAAACGTGACACTAACACCCTTCAATTTATCGAGGACTACCGTCAAAAAGGTTACCTTCCAGAAGCTGTCTTCAACTTTATCGCACTTCTTGGTTGGAACCCTGGTGGTGAAGATGAAATCTTCTCACGTGAACAATTGATTGATCTCTTTGATGAGAACCGCCTCAGCAAGTCTCCAGCAGCCTTCGACCAGAAGAAACTTGACTGGATGAGCAATGAGTACCTTAAAAATGCTGACTTCGAGACTGTCTTTGAACTCTGCAAACCATTCTTGGAAAAAGCAGGGCGTTTGACAGACAAGGCTGAAAAATTGGTTGAGCTCTACAAACCTCAATTGAAATCAGCTGATGAAATCGTGCCTTTGACAGACCTCTTCTTCTCAGACATCCCAGAATTGACAGAAGCTGAAAAAGAAGTGATGGCAGGCGAAACGGTTCCAACTGTTCTTGAAGCCTTCAAAGCTAAACTTGAAGCCCTTTCTGATGAGGAATTTGTTACAGAAAACATCTTCCCACAAATTAAGGCTGTCCAAAAAGAAACAGGCATCAAGGGTAAAAACCTCTTTATGCCAATCCGTATCGCTGTTTCAGGTGAAATGCACGGTCCAGAATTGCCAGATACTATCTTCCTTCTAGGTCGTGACAAATCTATCCAACATATTGATAACATGTTGGCAACAATTAAATAATAATGACCGAGGGGCTGCCAGTCAGCCCCTCTCGTTGTTTTGGAGAGAAGAAAAGAATGTTTCCTGGATTATTTTTAGCGATACTGGCGGTCAAGTGCCTAATTGACTGGCGTGTCTTTAGGCACCTGACTCGTCTGAGATTACCCTTATTATTTTATTGTTCGATAATTATTTTAGAAGGCATTTTTCCTGTTCTGATGTTGCTAGAGCCTTTGATCATGTATTATATGTGTCAGAAAGAATATGGTCTTCCTAAGCTTGATAGTTTCTTTTACAGTCTTTTCCCCTTGTGTATAACAGATATGAGTTCGCGTTTTCTACTATTTTGGGTGATTCCATCTCTTTTGGAAATGAAACAACCGTCTGATTTTCTGCTTCTTCTATCCTATATCTGTGTCTATCCTATCTACCTACTTATCAGTGAATTTTTGGCCCTGGATTTTGAATCTATTCGTCAGATGGATAAGTCTCACAAAAGTACGCACTGGGTTTTGAAAGGTCTGTTAGGGAGTATGACCGTTTATTATGTACTTGTTTATAGTTTCTTTTCTCCTCATTTTGGGCTATTTGCCATGGAACATCAGGTGGAGTTAAAGATTAGTGTCATGCTTTATTTTCTGGTTTTCCTTAGCCTGCTCAGCTATTTAAATAGAACCTGTAAGAACTATCTGGAACTCCAATCTCTTAAACAAAATAGTAAGATGTTGTCGGATATGGAGTCCTACAATCTGCACATTGAGCAGCTCTATCTGCAGTTGGAGGAATTTAAACAGGATGCTGAGAGAGAGCTCTTGGATTTAAAAGGAAGGATAGAAAAAGGTCATCTTTCGGAAATCAAGGAAGGTTACCAATCCTTGCTAGATCCCAAGAAGGCTAGTCTTTCAACTAGTTCAGCGGAGATGTCCTGTCTGATAAACATGCAGGTTTCCCCTGTTAAGAGCTTGGTTTTTGCTAAACTGCTAGAGGCTAACCAGCTGGGAGTTAAGACCTATATTGAAGTACCAGAAGAGATTGATCATTTTCATATGGAGATTTTGGATATAGTGCTCTGTTTATCAATCTTTTTGGATAATGCTATTGAAGCAGCAGTGGAGGCTCCCTGTCCGGAGCTCTGCCTGGCCTTTCTCAGAGATGGTATGGATCAGATTGTTATCGTTGAGAATGCCATGAAAGAAAAAGAGCACTATCTATCAGAACTTTTTAAAAGAGATAAATCAACCAAGGGACAAGGAAGAGGGCTAGGTTTAGCCAAACTATCTGATACCATTTCTAAATACCCTAATGTAAGCCTGACAACCAAGAGCGACCATTATCTTTTTACGCAGACGCTCTATATCAGAAGAGGCTAAAGGTTATTTATATTCCAAAAAATAGGGAACTATGGTATAATAGTCAAGCGTTTTAATTTTTAGAATTTATAAAGGAAGAGAAAAGGTTTTATGGAGAGGATACTGACAGAGATAGCAATATGGAAAAGTGGAGACTTGATTCAAATAAGGTCCTCCTACGCTTTTGTCTACTTCGTGATGCTGCTTAATAGCAGCATTGTCGCAAGTATTTATTCCTTATCAGCCCATGCCAAGCGAGCTTCTTGGAAACTTTTGCTGGCTGCTTATCTCTTTATTTTCCTCTATGTCGAAACCCTTGGACGGATTGGGATTATCTCAAATTTTAGGGAAATACTGCTCTTATTTTCTACCAATTGTCAAGTATTTCAATGCTTTAAAGAGAAAATAATTTTTAGACAGTAGATATTTTGAGATTACTATCTGATTTTTGCACTCATT
>NZ_JAFBEH010000020.1 GCF_016908645.1 Streptococcus loxodontisalivarius | reverse complement strand
ACTTAACAAGACACCTCTACTTTAGCATAAAGAAAAAGTAGTGAGTACTCTCTCCCGTCGGAGATTTCCTCACTACTAATCTTAGTATGTTTTTAATCAGTCTGATTGATCTTCCTAAGATTAGGTTCAGTGAGAGATTATTTTTTGCGGTCTACCCTGTTATGATTGCAGATTTGATTTCACGATTCGCAGCCTTCTATCTGATTCAACCCTTTTTCATGATAGATAATACTAGTTTGAATAATAATGCTTTTTTCCTGCTACTATCCTATATCTTAGTCATGCCCATCTATGTGATTGTTCATAAAATCCTCGACATACCCTATGGCTCCTTTACTCGCTTGATTTTTAACAAGGGAATCAGTAGTACTAAGCGTTGGTTGTTCTGGCTTGGAATGTTGTCTTATATTGTAATGATTTATTTCTTTCAGTATGCCAACCTCCTCTTCAATTTTCCTTTAGATTTGCAGATTGATATTCGTAAGACCTTGGTCTTGCTATATGCTATGCTTTTACTTGGCATTCTATCTGTGATGAATCGCTATGCGAAGCGATTGCTTGAAATGAAAGCCTCTCGAAGTTACCGTCGTTATCTGGATAATCTAGAAGGTTACAACCATCATATCGAAGATCTTTACGTTGAGATAGACCAGTTCAAACAAGGCTATGAGGAAACCTTAACAGGACTCAAGGATGATATTGATAGTGGTGACTTGGAGCGTATCCGTAACAGCTATGAAGAGGTTATTGGTAGAGACGAGCATTATTTAAAGGAAAATCCAAAGTTCGAATTGGTCTCTTTAGTTAATATCAAGTCATCGGCCATTAAGAGCCTTCTATCAGCCAAGATGGTGGAGATGCACAAGTTGGGGATTAAAACCTATTTGGAGTTACCAGATAAGATTGATCATATTCATTTACCAGAGCTGGATTTCTTGATTATTTTATCGGTCTTTTTGGACAATGCTATTGAAGAAAGCAAAAGCTTGGATGATGCCTATGTCCGAATTGCCCTTCTAGAGGATCAAGGAAATCAGATTTTAGTCATTGAGAATCCAACTCAGGCAGAGCAGGTTGATATCCGATCTATCTTCCAACGAGGCTACTCAAGTAAGTCGCAAGGACGTGGAATCGGCTTAGCTAATGTCAGAGATATCCTAGAGAATTATCCTGCGGTTAGCCTCTCAACAAAATCGACCAAGCACCGCTTTAGTCAAACCTTGGTTATTAGAGAAAAGTAATAAATAAAAAGTCTAGAAATGCTATCTTCCCTCCTAGTAAAGCTTGTAGAGAGGATTGCTGATCTAGACTTTTATCTTTTTTTTCTGTATGTTTATATGGAATAAGATGTCTTAATTATTAAAATATATCAAAATATTAACAAAGTTAGCAAAAAAGTTTTTAAATATGTTAAAATAGTTATACAAATGTAGCTTATATGTAAGGGGGAGAAAGTGGGAGAGCTAAGTGGGATGCTAGTAGTCATTATCATGACTGTTGCAGTAACATGGTTTACTTACGCGGATGCTAGTCAGCATCGGTTGTCAGTTGGCCCAGTTATAGGCTTGAGTTTATTTGAAATTCTTGTTTCTTTTTTGTTTCCCTATGGCTATGTTCTAACGATTCCTCTGGCCCTATTTGTTTATGATTGTCACAGGTTTCCACACAGACATTTACGGGAACATTTTTTTATTGCATTTTTCCCTCCAGTTTTACTGGATTTAGTTGGTAGAGTTCTCTATCTTTTTATTTTTCCAACCTTGCTGCCTGTCTCTCCGAGTATGATGGGAGCGACTTACACCATTCAACTACTAGCTTTGCTATGTTTTCCAATTAGCTACTGGTCATTAAAGCGACTTTTCAGTTTGGATTATTATGCTATTTTAGACTTTGATAGTCACAGTACAGAGAAACTGCTCAAACTGGTGGATGCGATTTTTGTTTTGTATTACCTGCTGGTTTATTGTATTTGTATTATTAGTCGTGAAATGGCCTCACTATCTGGTATCACTTCAGATTATTTCTGTAAGATTTTTACAGCTATTTCATTTCTGGCTCTGCTTTACATCCTGTCTTACCTCAACCGTTATTCAAAGCAACTGATTAAGGCAAGGGTTAAGGAAGAGCAAGCTAAGCATTTGAAGAATCTTGAAAATCATAGCCGACAAATTGAAGGACTCTATCAAAGTATTCGCTCCTTTAAACATGACTATGAGAATATCCTCATCAGTTTACGAGGAAGTATTGATAGTGGTGATATAGAGCTTATCAGACGTGTCTACGAAGACATCTTGGAAAAATCAATGGAAGAGTTGAATCAAGATGATGCTACCATTGCAAGCTTGGTTCATTTGAAACCATCAAGTATCAAAAGCCTGCTATCATCTAAAGTGATGGAAATGCAATCAAAAGGAATCAAGGTTGACTTGTATTTTCCTGATCCGATCGATCAGATTTTCCTAGAACCTCTCGATATGATTATCCTACTGACACACCTACTTGATAATGCCATAGAAGCTACGCTATTGACCAAAAATCCATCAATATCGATTTCTTGCTACCAAAAGGAACAGAGGCAATATTTGACGATTGCTAATACCATGCTTCAAGAATCACTCGATGTTGAGCCACTGTTTGAAGAGCACTACTCGACTTATGATTCAGAACGGGGCTACGGTCTCTATAATGTTCGTAAGATTTTAGAAAATTATCCCAAATGTCAACTCACAACAAGTAGTGGTGACTACCATTTTAGCCAATATTTAGAGATGGGGGAAAGTTACCCCGCTAAGGGATGCCTTCCTATAAAGGAGAGATAATGAATATATTCATACTTGAAGACGATGTTTATCAGCAGGAACGTATCCTGTCGACGGTTAAGGACATTTTAGATGAAGAACAGGTTTCTTATAGACGCTTAGATGTCTTTAGCAAACCGCAGAGTTTACTGGATGCCATAACAGAAAGAGGTAATCACAATCTGTTTTTCCTGGATATTGATATCAAGGGAGAGGAGAAGAGAGGACTGGAAGTAGCATCTGAAATTCGTCAATCTGACCAGAGTGCTATCATCATTTTTGTGACAACTCACTCAGAGTTTGCCCCTATTAGTTTTAAATACAAGGCGTCAGCCCTTGATTTTATCGATAAAGCCTTGTCGCAAGATGACTTTAAAAAGCAGATTCGTGAAAATATCCTCTACACAGTTGACTTGACTGATAGCCAAAGTGAAGATGAAGTGTTTACTTATAGTTCTGCCAAGGCGCGTGTGCAATTACCCTTTCGAGATATTCTTTACTTTGAGACGGCGACAACAGCCCATAAGATTGCCTTGAGAACCAAGACTGAGCGTTTGGAATTTTATGCAAAGATGTCTGAGATTGCTAGCATGAGTCCTAAACTCTTTCAATGTCACCGTTCTTATCTCATTAACTTGGATAATGTGGTCAGGGTTGATCGCTCTCAGTTGATGGTTTTCTTTGAGAATGGTGAATCCTGCATTGTATCGCGTTTAAAGATGAAGGCTTTGCTCAATCAACTTGAAAAATAACATTTGAGGATAAAAAAACAACATCTCAGGACATTTCTATTAACAAATTTCTGAATAGGTTTATAATAGTTTTTGTAGATATGAGAAAATTCTCTCCATTTGTTAACTGCTTGACTAACTAAATTCTCTCTCTCTTCCGAACTAGTTGGACACAAGAGGCAGTTAATTATAATAAAGATATAAAACGACGCATTTTGAATCTCTCATATCTCTTACTACTTATTTCTTTTATCTCCTCTCTCCAAATCCTGAGATAAAAGAGGAAAAAGCTGGAACTTCTGTTTCAGCTTTTTTTGTATTTATTTTGCATATTTCTCTTTTTATGAGTGGATTTTCAAACTATTTGTGTATAAAATACAAAAAACTACAAAAAAATCAAAAAAATATCCAAAATGTGTTGACAAGTGAATAATTATGCAATATAATTAATCTCGTAAGGTTGATTAATACAAATCAACGTAAAAATATAAGAAAAGAGAAAATAAATATGTCAAAAGAAAAAGTTATCCTTGCTTACTCAGGTGGTCTTGATACTTCAGTCGCTATTACTTGGCTCAAGAAAGATTATGATGTCGTTGCTGTTTGTATGGACGTCGGCGAAGGAAAAGACCTTGATTTCATTCATGATAAAGCCTTGACGGTTGGAGCTGTTGAATCTTACGTTCTTGATGTTAAGGACGAATTTGCAGAAGAATACGTTCTACCAGCCCTTCAAGCGCATGCCTACTATGAACAAAAATACCCATTGGTGTCAGCACTTAGCCGTCCTATCATTTCTAAAAAATTGGTTGAAATTGCTCATAAAACAGGTGCGACAACAATTGCTCACGGATGTACTGGTAAAGGGAATGACCAAGTTCGTTTTGAAGTTGCTATCGCAGCCCTCGATCCAAGCCTTAAAGTCGTAGCCCCAGTACGTGAATGGAAATGGTCACGTGAAGAAGAGATTGAATACGCCAAAGCAAATGGTGTTCCAGTTCCAGCTGACCTTGACAATCCTTACTCAGTTGACCAAAACCTTTGGGGACGTGCTAATGAGTGTGGTGTCCTTGAAAATCCATGGAATCAAGCTCCAGAAGAAGCATTTGGTATCACAAACTCACCAGAATCAGCACCTGATGAAGCAGAGTATGTTGACATTGAGTTCAAGGCTGGTAAACCAGTTTCAATCAACGGTGAAGAGCTTAAACTTGCTGATCTTATCCAAAAATTGAATGTCATTGCTGGTAAACACGGTGTTGGACGTATTGACCACGTTGAAAACAGACTTGTTGGTATTAAATCTCGTGAGATTTACGAATGCCCAGGAGCTATCACCCTCTTGACAGCCCATAAAGAAATCGAAGACTTGACTTTGGTACGTGAAGTGTCTCACTTCAAACCAATTCTTGAAAATGAATTGTCAAACTTGATTTACAATGCCCTCTGGTTTAGCCCAGCGACAGAAGCAATCATTGCCTACATCAAAGAAACACAAAAAGTTGTTAATGGTACTGCAAAAGTGAAACTTTACAAAGGACATGCCCAAGTTGTAGCACGTAAATCACCTAACTCACTTTACGATGAAAACTTGGCAACCTACACATCAGCTGACAGCTTTGACCAAGATGCAGCCGTAGGATTCATCAAACTTTGGGGCCTACCAACACAAGTCAATTCACAAGTAAACAATAAATAACATTCATCCTATAAGAAGAGAGACTTTAGAAAATATTTTCTAAATGAATCAGCTGACGAGAAAATTTCAAAGGCAATCAAGAAAGAGCGCTGCAGGCTGTACTGGAGTACGGCAAAGCGTGATGACGAAGATTGACACAGAAATTTTCCGTCAGACGTCAGATAATGGCGGACAGAGAGCCCCATCTGATACTCTTTTCTTATAACTTATATCCACTCGTAACCATGTTCAGAGAGGCATGGCGAGCTTAAATAAAAAGGCCCAGAGAGACCTATTTAAGAAAACAAGCCCCGTGAGGCAAACAACAAGTCTGAGGTCGCTCCTTGGACTTGTCTTTATATCAAGCAGACAAAGTAAGTCGCTTATTTTCATTAAATTTACTATATAGAATCATTCCCGCTGTTCTTTACCACAATCCTGACAAAGGATTACTTAATCAAAAAAATAAAATCGCCATGCTGAAATAAGGATTTTATGGTATGAACATGGGATTATGTTTAGATGCGTTAGCCATGGGCGTATGTAGTACGCCACAACGATAGTCTCCGCCGTGGTGCTAAGAGCGACAAAGTCGCTCGGGGTAAAGGAAAAGACTTCAGGCTTTTCCTTTAGTAATGAAACCGAAGGTTTGCTTACGACCCCACCACCTAAGGAGACTATCAAAAAAAACAAAAACAACGGAAATGCTTCATATAAGAAAAGAGAAAGGCAGAGCTGCGGCTCGAGGTATAACAGATGACTAAGGAAAATCAAAAACTATGGGGTGGTCGTTTTGAGGCTGGTCTTGAAAAATGGGTAGAAGAATTTGGTGCTTCTATCTCCTTTGACCAAAAGATGGCTGAATTTGACCTCAAAGGTTCTATTGCCCATGTAACCATGTTGGGAGCAACAGGCATTATTTCTCAAGAAGAAGCTGACCAAATTAAGTCTGGTCTTGAGGAACTTTTGGAAGAATACCATGCTGGCGCTATTGAATTTGATGTTTCAAATGAAGACATCCACATGAATATGGAGTCGCTCTTGACAGCTAAAATCGGTCCAGTTGCCGGTAAGCTCCACACAGCTCGTTCGCGTAATGACCAAGTGGCAACAGATATGCACCTTTATCTCAAGGCAAAATTGGATGAAGTCATTACTAAACTGGCTAATCTCCGTTCAAGTTTGGTGACCTTGGCTGATAAACATACCTATACTATCATGCCTGGTTATACCCATTTGCAGCATGCTCAGCCCATCTCTTTTGGACATCATTTGATGGCTTACTATAATATGTTTACACGTGACAGTGAGCGTTTTGAGTTTAATATCAAACACGCTGACTTGTCGCCACTAGGTGCAGCTGCCTTGGCTGGAACAACCTTCCCCATCGATCGTCAGTTGACATCTGACTTGATGGGATTTGCTCAACCTTACAGCAATTCACTTGATGCGGTATCTGACCGTGATTTCATCTTGGAATTTTTGAGTAATTCTGCCATTCTTATGATGCACATGAGCCGTATCTGTGAAGAAATCATCAACTGGTGTTCAAACGAATTCAAATTTGTGACTCTGTCTGATACCTTCTCAACAGGCTCATCCATCATGCCTCAGAAGAAAAATCCAGACATGGCGGAGCTTATTCGTGGAAAATCAGGTCGTGTTTATGGCAATCTCTTTGGTCTCTTGACGGTTATGAAATCCTTGCCTTTGGCTTACAATAAAGACCTACAAGAAGACAAGGAAGGTATGTTTGACACGGCTGAGACGATCACCGTTGCCATCGATATCCTAGCAGGTATGCTTAATACCATGACTGTCAATGATAAGCACATGGCAGAATCAACTGAAAAAGATTTTTCAAATGCGACTGAGTTGGCTGACTACTTGGCAGCTAAGGGTCTACCATTCCGTCAAGCGCACGAAATCGTTGGTAAATTGGTACTAGACTGCACCAAGAAAGGGATTTATCTACAAGACGTAGCTCTTTCAGACTATCAAGCTATCTCAGACTTGATTGAGGAAGATATCTATGTCACTCTTCAATCTAAAACGGCAGTTGAACGTCGTAATTCCCTCGGTGGAACAGGTTTTGATCAGGTCAAATGGCAGATTGAACAAGCGAAAGCAACTTTGCCATCTCTTGACTAAGCCCTTATCACATGAGAATCTTGCTAAAAGTCTCATACTCTAGGTAGAGAGTTGAGGCTTTTTTTCATTTTATGGTATAATAGGACCAATATAGATATTTGGAGTCGTATTTTGAAAAAAACATACCGCGTCAAGCGTGATAAGGACTTTCAAGCGATTTTTAATGTAGGAAGAAGCAGTGCTAATCGTCGATTTGTGGTTTACAGTCTCAAGACGGAACTACCCCATTATCGACTAGGTTTATCTGTAAGTAAAAAATTGGGCAATGCCGTCATGCGTAATAAGATTAAACGTCGTCTGAGACATCTTATTAAGGGGATGGAAGAGCACTTGGTGACAGAGGATTTTGTCATCATCGCAAGAAAAGGCGTTGAAAAGCTCAGCTATGAGGAGATGGAAACCAATTTACTTCATGTTTTAAAACTCGCTAAAGTATATCAGGAAGGTTCAGAAAGTGAAGAAGAAAATTAAAGTAACAGCACTGGCGCTTGCGTCATTGCTTCTATTGACAGCCTGCGGAACAAGTCAGGTAACTAGCCAGTCATCTGGTGCTTGGGAACAAGTCTTATTGGTTTTTGCCGATGCGATTAAGTTCTTGAGTTTTGGAGGATCTACTGCCATTGGTATCATCCTCTTTACCTTGCTCGTTCGCTTGCTCATGACACCGCTCTACAATATGCAGCTTAAATCAAGCCGCGAGATGCAAGATTTGCAGCCAGAATTGCGTGCGCTTCAACGTCAATACCCAGGTCGTGATACAGAAAGCCGTCTTAAGTTGACAGAAGCAACTAACGCTCTTTACAAGGAACATGGTGTTAACCCTTACGCCTCATTTATCCCACTCTTGATTCAATTGCCTATCTTGATGGCACTCTATCAAGCTCTGACACGTGTGGATTTCTTGCAGACGGGTTCTTTCCTCTGGGTTAACCTGGCAGATAAAGACCCTTACTACATTTTGCCGATTCTAGCTGCGGTCTTTACTTTCTTGTCAACTTGGTTGACCAACAAGGGAGCTCGTGAGAAGAATGCTATGATGACTGCTATGACGGTCATTACACCGCTTATGATTCTATTGATTGGTATCAATATTGCCAGCGGGGTTGCCATTTACTGGACGGTGTCAAATGCTTATCAAGTTGCGCAAATCATGATTTTCAATAATCCGTTTAAAATCATTGCGGAGCGTCAAGCTATTGAGGCCCAAGAAAAAGAACGTCAAGCTAAAATGAGACGTGCTAAAAGGAAAGCCCACAAGAGAAAATAAGGAGATAGTGCTATGGTAGTATTTACAGGAAGAACCGTAGAAGAAGCTATTGAAACTGGTTTGAGTTCATTGGGACTGTCTCGTCTCAAAGCTCACATCAAAGTGATTTCACGTGAGAAAAAAGGATTCCTTGGCTTTGGTAAAAAGCCAGCTCAGGTTGATATTGAAGAATTGGTGGAGGAGAGCTTGACTCAAGTTCAAGAAAGCCCTCGTCCAGTGCCAGTCTCTGAACCTGTACAAGAAGAAATCCTTGACATTAATCAGGAAATGTTAGAGGAAGTCCCAGCGACTGATGAGCTCTTTTTCCAAGAGGCAACTGTTGAAGAAGTTATTTTAGAAGAGATTCCTCAAGCTGAAGAGAACCTTCAAGAGACTGTGGAAACCTCTGTTGAAGAAAAAGTAGAACAGACTTTCGAGGACTTTGTTGCTAGTGAGTTCAGCCAAGATCAAGAAGAAAAAGCTGATCACACGAAAGACATTGAGCAAGCCAGTCAAGATGTTGCAGCTTATATTGAAAAAATCATCTATGAGATGGACTTAGATGCTAGCATTGAGACACACCACACCAACCGTCAGATTAGTCTTCAGATAGAAACGCCTGATGCAGGTCGTGTCATCGGTTATCACGGTAAGGTTCTCAAGTCTTTGCAGCTTTTGGCTCAAAATTTCTTGCATGACCGCTACTCACGTTACTTTTCAGTGACCATCAATGTTCATGACTATGTTGAACATCGCACAGAAACTTTGATTGATTACACGCAGAAAATTGCTGCGCGTGTCTTGGAGTCTGGACAAGATTTCATCATGGATTCTATGAGCAATAACGAACGTAAAATCGTCCACAAAACCATCTCAAAAATCGATGGTGTGCACAGCTATTCCCAAGGAAATGACCCTAACCGCTATGTTGTGGTCAGCCTTGGTAAATAAGAAATGAGGATCTGCCTTTATTGGCAGGTCTTTTTTGACCACTTAGCTAGCATAATTAACCACTTAGAGGAATTTTGCTCACAAGGGTTGGCTTCTTTGGTATAGTAGTTGCAGATGGCATGAGCGTTCTGATGTATCATGAGATTTGAATACGGGCTAGGAGCGGTGCAAAAAAGATAGTTTTCGCTAGTGTATTGAGACACTGCACTTTCTGCGTCGTAGGCGTCTGGTACTAAAGCACCTAGTCGCCTTGACGTGGGTGCGTCTACGAAATCAAAGATTTCGGACTTACCGCATATTTTCGCCTTGTGTTCTACGGGCTCTGTATCATAAATTTAAGGAGGTAAAGAATGAGATGGCTGTTTATTGAAGATAGTGATTCTTCGGAGCTTGAGGTGCTCTTAAGGAAAAGGTCACAAGATGAAGAAGTTTTAAAATTGATTAGGATTTTAGAGGATTTTGGTGACCTTAAACAGGATATCATAGCTATTAAGTCAGAAGATGCTATTGAGCTTTTAAGGTTAGAGGAACTGATAGCAGTTGATGTCGAAGCAGGGAGTTTGGTTTTAACAAGTAGTAAAGGTAGATTAGTGACTAAAGATCGACTCTATCAGTTTAAGGAACGCTATCTTTCTGAAAATTTTGTACAGGTTTCCAAGCAAACCATTATTAACATTCATTATTTGGAGAGAATGGAGGCCTCCTTTTCAGGAAATAGACTTGCCTATCTGTCCAATGGTTACAAGACCAGTGTCAGTCGTCGTTACTTAAAAGCTTTGGAAAAAGCTTTAGGCTTATAAGGAGGAAAAATGAAAGTATTGAAATCATATATTATTGGAGTAGGAATTGGACAGATTTTTTATATTTCTAGTCTGATGCTATTTGGAATCAGTAGTCAGAGTCTGAGTAACATAGCTTCAACAGCCTTTTTGAGTGGCTTTATGGGTGTGGCAAGTCTCATTTATGGTGTCAAAGGTCTAAGTCCTCTAAGCAGGTCTCTTCTACACTTTGTGATGATTTTGAGCCTAGCGACTGGCATGGTTATCTATAATAAATGGCTGCCGCTGGACTATTTTCTAGGATTTGCTTTTGAATTTACAGTCATCTACCTACTCATATGGACTTTGACTTATTTGCTAGAACGTCGGAAAATCAACAGAATCAATCAAACTCTACTAAAAACTAGAAATAAATCTTGACAAGCTCTGCTATTTTTTATAAAATATTATGGTATGTTTAGTAACTGATCAAATAATAGCCGGCTAAACGAATACGAAATTCTTACAGGAGGTATTCATCGTGAAACGTACTTATCAACCAAGTAAAATCCGTCGTCAACGTAAACACGGATTCCGTCACCGTATGTCAACTAAAAACGGACGTCGCGTGCTTGCTGCACGTCGCCGTAAAGGACGTAAAGTATTGTCAGCTTAATGATAATCATGAACCAAGGGTGCTCGAGACTCTTGGTTTTTTGTTTGCTAAAAAGTCCTATGACTGGCAAGGAAATTCTCTTATTTTCTGATATAATAGGGGTATGTTAAACATTTTTGATACACACACACATTTGAATGTGGAAAACTTTGCTGGTCGTGAGGCAGAGGAGATTGATTTTGCGCGTGAGTTGGGCGTGACTAAGATGAATATCGTTGGTTTTGATCAAGAGACTATCGAGCAGTCGCTTGCCCTATCAAGTCAGTATGAACAGCTTTATTCGACCATTGGTTGGCATCCGACTGAGGCTGGTTCTTACACTCAGGAAGTAGAAGATATGATTGACAGCAGTCTTTCCAATCCTAAGGTCATCGCCTTGGGTGAGATTGGTTTGGACTATCACTGGATGGAAGACCCTAAAGAAGTTCAAATCGCTGTCTTCAAGCGTCAGATTGAGCTGTCAAAAGAGCATAACCTTCCTTTTGTGGTTCACACCCGTGATGCTCTGGAAGACACTTATCAGGTGATTAAGAAGGCTGGTGTTGGACCTCGTGGAGGCATTATGCACTCTTATTCAGGTTCTTTGGAAATGGCAGAGCGTTTTGTCGAGCTGGGCATGATGATTTCATTCTCAGGAGTAGTTACTTTCAAGAAAGCTACTGACATTCAGGAAGCAGCGCAGCATTTGCCACTGGATAAAATCCTAGTCGAAACAGACGCCCCTTACCTAGCGCCTGTGCCCAAGCGTGGCAAGGAGAACCGCACCGCCTACACCCGCTATGTCGTGGAAAAAATCGCAGAGCTGCGAGGCATGACAGTGGAGGAAGTCGCTGACGCCACCTATCAAAATGCCATGAGAGTGTTTGGGCTAGCAGACTAATGCGAACGGAGTGAGCCTGGGTTGCTAAGAAAAATAATTTATGACAGAAAAAATTAAAATTCAAGAAGTCCTCGTTGTTGAAGGCAAGGACGACACAAAAAACATAAAACGTTTCTATGACGTTGACACTTATGAGACTAAAGGCTCTGCCATTGACGATGACGACCTAGAGCGTATCGAACGCTTGCACGATTTGCGTGGGGTTATTGTCTTTACAGACCCAGATTACAATGGCGAGCGTATCCGAAAAATCATCATGAATGCTATTCCGACAGTCCGTCATGCTTTCCTCAATCGAGACGAGGCAAAGCCAGGCTCAAAGACCAAGGGGCGTTCTCTGGGAGTCGAGCATGCCAGCTTTGAGGATTTGCAGAAGGCACTCTCAAAAGTGACCCAGCATTTCGATGATGAGGATAACTTTGACATCACTCAAGCAGACCTCATTCGTTGGGGCTTCATCACTGCTAGCGATAGCCGAAAACGCCGTGAATACCTTGGAAATCAACTCCGCATCGGCTATTCCAACGGCAAACAACTCCTCAAACGCCTCAGACTCTTCGGAGTGACTAAGGCGGAAGTTGAGGAGTGTATGGAGAGGTATGAGGGATAAAATATGTGTCTTATTTGTCAACGTATTAATATGATTGAACAAAATGAGAATCCTTATTTTGTGAAGGAGTACGAAACGGGTTATCTTGTTTTGGGAGATCATCAATATTTTCAAGGTTATTGCCTTTTTCTCTCTAAAAAACACGTAACGGAGTTACATGAATTGCCTAGAGATTGGCGAAATCAGTATCTTTCCGAAATGGCAGATGCTTCTGAAATAGTAGCTAAGGCTTTTAGAGCAGATAAGATGAATATTGAGAGTTTGGGAAACGGAGACGCTCATCTACATTTTCATCTTTTTCCAAGAAAAACAGGTGATTTAGGGAACTATGGACATAATGGGAAAGGTCCAGTTTGGTGGTATCCTTTTGAGAAGATGTACGCAGACAGTGTCAGAGCAACTGATGCAGAAATAGAAAAATTAAAAGAGAAATTGTTGGATGTCTTAGAATAGACTTGAGACGATAAGGAAAGAAAAATGAGAATTGCAGATAAAACCGTTACCCGCGCTATTTTGGAGCGTCATGGGTTTACATTTAAGAAATCATTCGGTCAGAACTTTTTGACCGATACGAATATTTTACAGAAGATTGTTGACACGGCAGAGATTGACAAGGGTGTCAACGTGATTGAGATTGGTCCTGGTATCGGGGCTTTGACAGAGTTTTTGGCTGAGAATGCAGCTGAGGTTATGGCTTTTGAGATTGATGATCGTCTCATTCCTATCCTTGCTGATACGCTCCGCAATTTTGACAATGTCCAAGTGGTCAATCAGGATATCCTCAAGGCTGATTTGCAGACGCAAATTCAAGCTTTCAAGAATCCTGATCTGCCTATCAAGGTGGTTGCAAACTTGCCTTACTACATCACAACGCCAATCCTTATGCACTTGATTGAGAGCAAGATTCCTTTTGCGGAGTTTGTGGTCATGATGCAAAAAGAGGTGGCAGACCGTATCTCAGCTGAGCCTAACACCAAGGCTTATGGCTCTTTATCAATCGCTGTGCAGTACTACATGGAGGCTAAGGTTGCCTTTATCGTGCCACGCACGGTCTTTGTGCCAGCACCTAATGTGGACTCAGCCATCCTCAAGATGACTCGCCGTGAGCAGCCTTTGGTCACTGTTAAAAACGAGGATTTCCTCTTTGATGTGGCAAAAGCCAGCTTTGTTCACCGTCGCAAGACTCTTTGGAACAACTTGACTAATCGTTTTGGCAAGTCAGATGATATCAAGGCTAAGCTTGAGAAGGCTTTGGAAATGGCAGAGCTAGCACCAAATCTTCGTGGTGAAGCTCTAGCTATCGAAGACTTCGGACGTTTGGCAGACAGCCTAGAAGAAGCAGGGCTATGACAAGACTAGAAGAGGCTGTTAAAATCCTGTCAGCTTTTTGCGGACCTAGAGATATTGAGAGTCTGGATGCAGCTAGTTTGCAGGCATCCTATGGTCTGGACCAAGTTGATGTCTGTGTCCTTTTTGGTGGCTCTATTTTAGAAGGTGCTGTCCAATTTGCTCAGGCAGTCAATAATGGGCTTGCCAAGCACTATGTCATTGTCGGAGGTTACGGTCACACCACTCAGGGGCTGATTGATCAGTTGCCAGCTGACTTTAAGGGACGAAAATGTTCAGAAGCGGAGCTTTTGGCAGATTATTTGGACCAATATCATGGGCTTAAGATTGATTTGCTGGAGACAAAGTCTACCAACTGTGGCAATAATATCACCAACCTCTTGGAACTCTTAGAGCAAGAAGAAATTGAGTTTGAGTCTATCCTTTTAATTCAGGATGCTAGCATGCAAAAGCGTATGTCAGCGACTCTTGCCAAATATGCGCCAGCTAAGCTCATCATCAACTATGCAGCCTATCAGGTAGATCTGCATGAAAAAGATAGTCAGCTCTGCTATGTCCAAAAACCTCTAGGTATGTGGGAAATTGACCGCTATCTGGAGCTTCTCATGGGAGAGATTCCACGTCTGAGGGATGATGAAACAGGTTATGGACCAGCTGGGCAGAACTTCTTGGCTCATGTGGATATCCCAGATGAGGTGGAGGATGCCTTTGCCTATCTTTTAGCCAATAGTCAGGCTCAGGTGCGTCAAGCCAACTCAGCCTATGCTAGTAAATAAAAATGAAAAGAGATAAGCCGACATGGCTTATCTCTTTGTCTATGCGGAGAAAGGGATTTGAACCCTCACGCCCATAAGGGCACATGCGCCTGAAGCATGCGTGTCTGCCGTTCCACCACCTCCGCTTGAAGTGAGTTACGAAGATTGGCAATTTTCTGTAATCATCTATATTATATGCCAGTTTTTGAGATTAGACAAGCATTAATACTATTTTTTTGGTATAATGAAAGCAGTTTATTTAGCTAAAGGAGTTCATTTGCAAGGTAGAATTATCAAGGCCTTGGCTGGTTTTTACTATGTCCAGTCTCAAGGTGTGACTTATCAGACACGTGCGCGTGGCAATTTTCGAAAAAAAGGACAGACCCCTTATGTGGGTGACTGGGTAGAATTTTCAGCTGAGGAGCAGTCAGAAGGCTATATCCTCTCAATCGCTGAGCGTCAAAATAGCCTAGTTCGTCCTCCCATTGTCAATATCGATCAGGCGGTTGTTATCATGTCAGCCAAGGAGCCTGATTTCAATAGTAATCTTCTGGACCGCTTTTTGGTTCTCTTGGAGCACAAGGATATCCAGCCTGTCATCTATATCTCTAAAACCGACCTGTTAGATGATTTGACTGAGCTTAAGGCTATCCGTGAGCAGTACGAGAAGATTGGCTATGATTTTGTTTATGATTTGGAAGAATTGCTGGCGCTTTTGTCGGATAAGATAACCGTCTTTATGGGACAAACAGGTGTTGGTAAGTCAACCTTGCTCAATAAAATTGCTCCTGACTTGCAGCTGGAAACTGGTGAAATTTCAGATAGTCTGGGACGTGGTCGTCATACGACACGTGCAGTCAGTCTCTATGATGTTCATGGTGGCAAGATTGCGGACACACCAGGATTTTCATCCTTGGATTATGAGGTATCAACACCAGAAGATCTGAGCGAAGCCTTTCCAGAAATCCGCAAGGCTAGCCACGGCTGTAAATTCCGTTCATGTACACATACGCATGAGCCGTCTTGCGCTGTCAAGGAAGCTGTTGAAGCAGGTGCTATCTGGCAGGTACGCTATGATAATTACCTTCAGTTTCTCAGTGAAATTGAAAACCGTCGTGAAACTTATAAAAAAACAATCAAAAGAAAGTAGGTCCACTTATGTCAATTAAAATCGCTCCATCTATCCTAGCAGCAGACTATGCTAACTTTGCCTCAGAATTGAAACGTATCGATGAAACAGGTTCAGAGTATGTCCACATTGACATCATGGATGGTCAGTTTGTTCCAAATATCAGCTTTGGTGCTGATGTTGTTGCCAGCATGCGTAAACACAGTAAACTTGTCTTTGATTGTCACTTGATGGTTGTTGATCCAGAACGTTATGTTGATGCCTTTGCACAAGCTGGCGCTGATATCATGACAATCCATGTTGAAGCAACAAAACACATTCACGGTGCCCTTCAAAAAATTAAGGCTGCTGGTATGAAAGCAGGAGTTGTTATCAATCCAGGAACACCAGTTGAAGCCCTTGAGCCAGTCTTGAATTTGGTTGACCAAGTTCTTATCATGACTGTAAACCCAGGCTTCGGTGGGCAAGCCTTTATTCCAGAAGCACTTGAAAAAGTTAGCCGTGTGGCAGCTATTCGTGATGAGAAAGGCTACAACTACGATATCGAAGTTGACGGTGGTGTTGACAATGAAACCGTCAAGGCTTGCTACCAAGCAGGAGCTAATGTTTTCGTTGCTGGATCATACCTCTTTAAAGCTAGCGACTTGACTGCCCAAGTTCAAACCCTCAGAGACGCTTTGAATGACTAAGTTGGCCCTTGTAGCTGGTGGTGACAAGCCAGACTTGTCGCTGCTAGAAGGATTTGACTACTATGTCGGTATTGATAGAGGGAGCCTGTTCCTATTAGAGAATGGGCTTTCTTTGGATATGGCAGTTGGGGATTTTGATTCGGTTTCTAGGGAAGAATGGCAAAGCATAAAAGCTGAGGCAGGTCTTCTTATCCAGTCCCAGCCTGAGAAAGATGATACTGATACTGAGCTAGCGCTGAAAGAAATTTTCAAGCGTCAGCCCCAGGCTCAGGTTTTCCTATTTGGAGCCTTCGGTGGCAGACTTGATCATTTTCTGTCAAATATTTTTCTGCCCAGCGATCCTGAACTAGCTCCCTTTATGCAGCAGATTCATCTGCTGGATGAGCAAAATCAGCTGTCTTACTATCCAGCTGGTCAGCACCGCCTATTTCCCCAAAATGGGATGACCTATATCTCTTTTATGACAGAGGGTGAGGGCGAGCTGACCATTAAGGGGGCTAAGTATGAGCTAGACGCTAGCAACTTTTTCAAGAAAAAGAACTACTCTAGCAATGAATTTACGAATAAACCTATAGATATTGAGCTAACAGATGGTTACTTAATTGCCATCTATACTAAGGATAGGAACTGAGATGACCTTTATTATTCTTATTTTATTAATAGCAGTGCTGGCTGCCTTGGTCTATCTTTTACAGAAGGTTAGTAGACTAGAGCAAGCCTTGGATCAAAAGCTTGATGATAGTTCGGATCGTTTATCAGATCAGCTCTCCTATCTGATGGAAGTTGGTCAGAAAAATCAGGCGCTTGAAACTAGCCAGCAACTGGGTCGCTTGCAGACCGACCTCTATCAAAACCTGTCAGATATTCGAGATGTTCTCCATCAGAACTTGACAGACAACCGTGACCGTTCTGACAAGCGTCTGGAAAGTATGAACCAGCAATTGACACAAGCTGTCAAGGACATGCAAGATTCCAATGAAAAACGACTTGACCAGATGCGTCAGACGGTTGAGGAAAAATTAGAGAAGACCCTACAAAGCAGACTTCAGGCTTCCTTTGATACTGTTTCAAAACAGCTAGAATCTGTCAACCAAGGTTTAGGTGAGATGAAGTCAGTCGCTCAGGATGTCGGTACCCTTAACAAGGTGCTGTCAAATACCAAGACTCGAGGTATTCTTGGTGAGTTGCAGCTGGGTCAGATTATCGAGGATATCATGACAGAGAGTCAGTACGAACGTGAGTTTGCGACGGTTAAAGGATCCTCAGAGCGTGTTGAATATGCGATTAAACTGCCTGGAACAACCGCAGCAGATTATGTCTATTTACCGATTGACTCCAAGTTTCCTCTTGAAGACTACTATCGTTTGGAAGAGGCTTACGAGTCAGGTAGCAAGGAAGAGATTGACCTCTATCGCAAGTCACTTTTGGCGAGTATCAAACGTTTTGCCAAGGATATCAGGACCAAGTACCTCAACCCACCTGAAACGACTAATTTTGGGATTATGTTTTTACCAACAGAAGGTCTGTATTCAGAAGTGGTCCGAAATGCCAGCTTCTTTGATGCTCTCAGACGTGATGAGCAGATTGTTGTGGCAGGTCCTTCGACGCTTTCAGCCCTGCTCAATTCCTTGTCAGTTGGTTTTAAAACCCTCAATATCCAAAAAAATGCTGATGACATCAGTAAGATTTTGGGCAATGTTAAAACAGAGTTTGGTAAATTTGGTGATATGCTCATCAAGGCTCAGCGCCAATTGAATACGGCAAGTAAGACCGTTGACAGTCTCTTGACAACCAGAACAAATGCCATTATGAGAGCACTTGATACCGTGGAGGATTATCAAGATAGCGACACTCAGAAACTACTCAATATCCCCCACTTAGAAGATGAGGACTAGTATGAAGATTAGTCAAATGAAGAAGGATGAGCTTTTTGAAGGCTTTTACTTGATAAAAAGAGCAGAGCTCAGGAAGACACGTGCTGGTAAGGACTTTATCTCTTTTGTTTTTCAGGATGACAGTGGTGAAATCTCAGGAAATCTCTGGGATGCCCAGCCTTATAATGTTGAAGAATTTGTTGCAGGAAAGGTTGTCCATATGCAAGGTCGCAGAGAAGTTTACAATGGAACACCCCAGGTCAATCAAATTACTCTGCGTAATACACGTGACGGAGAACCGAATAATCCAGCTGACTTCAAAGAGAAATCTCCTGTCAATGCTAGCGATGTTAAAGAATACCTTGAGCAAAAAATGTTTCACATTGAAAATGCGACATGGCAACGCATTGTTCGAGCCCTCTATCGTAAGTATGATAAGGAATTCTTTACCTATCCAGCGGCAAAAACCAACCACCATGCCTTCGAATCTGGTCTTGCCTACCATACAGCGACCATGGTACAACTAGCGGATGCTATTGGTGATGTCTACCCAGACCTTAACAAGAGCCTCCTCTACGCTGGTATCATGTTACATGATCTGGCAAAAGTCATCGAACTATCAGGTCCAGATAATACAGAATATACCGTTCGAGGAAATCTGATTGGACATATCGCCCTTGTAGATGAAGAGATTACAAAGGTTATCGGAGAACTCAACATTCCAGATGATAAGGAAGAAGTGACTGTTTTGCGTCATGTCGTCCTCAGTCACCATGGTCTTCTAGAGTACGGAAGCCCTGTTCGTCCTCGTATTATGGAGGCGGAAATTATTCACATGATTGACAATATTGATGCCAACATGATGATGATGACAACAGCCCTCAACCGAGTTGGGGAAGGCGAGATGACTAACCGTATTTTCGCAATGGACAATCGTTCTTTCTATAAACCTAAATATAATCAATAAAATTAAGTCGAAACGAACATTTTTAGAGACAAATGTTCGTTTTTTATTTTTCTTGTGATATAATGGCATTGACAAAGTTATTTAGCGACTTTTTAATCTAAGGAGAAAAAAGCCTATCTAACTCATTTGAAATAGAAATAATTATAATGGAGCCAAGATGAAATTACGACGTAGTGAGCGTATGGTTGTTATTTCAAACTATCTGATTAACAATCCCTACCAATTAACCAGCCTAAACACCTTCGCCGAAAAGTATGAGGCAGCAAAATCTTCTATCTCTGAAGATATCGCAATTATCAAGAAAGCCTTTGAAGAAAGTCATATCGGTGAGATCGAAACCGTGACAGGAGCAAGCGGCGGTGTCATTTTCACACCAACAATCGCTCAAGATGAAGCTAAAAAAATCGTTGAAGGTCTTTGTGAGAGCCTTTCTGAGAGCGACCGTATCCTGCCTGGAGGCTACATCTACCTGTCAGACCTGCTTAGTACACCACATGTTTTGCAGAGCGTAGGTCGCATTATTGCCAACGCCTTCAAGGGACAAAAAGTAGATGCAGTTATGACCGTAGCGACTAAAGGTGTTCCTTTGGCAAATGCTGTCGCAAATGTTCTAAATGTACCTTTTGTTATTGTCCGTCGTGACCTCAAAATCACTGAAGGTTCAACCGTATCAGTCAACTATGTCAGCGGATCGAGCGATCGTATTGAGAAAATGTTCCTATCAAAACGTAGCCTTAAAGCCAATAGTCGTGTCTTAATTGTTGATGACTTCTTGAAAGGTGGAGGAACGATTTCAGGTATGGTTAGCCTACTAAAAGAATTCGATTCAACTCTTGTTGGGGTTGCCGTCTTTGCTGACAATACTCAAGAAGAGCGTGATTCATTTGACTACAAATCACTTCTCAGTGTTTCTGAGATTGATGTCAAGAATAACCGCGTCCATGTTGAAGTTGGAAATATCTTCGATTAAATCAAAAATAGAGTGAAAATTATTTGACAACAAGTGCCGTCTATGTTAATATATTAGACGGTACTTTTTACTTTTGGTCTCTCAAAAGTGTACAGAGACGTGCTGACAATAGTTGCAAAAGTACACCCAGATATGGGCTGTCACCAAGTGCCATATCAACCAAAAATAAAATATTACAGGAGAAATGTAGATGCCTACAATCAACCAGTTGGTACGTAAACCACGTAAATCTAAAGTTGAAAAATCTAAATCACCAGCCTTGAACGTTGGTTACAACAGCCACAAAAAAGTTCAAACTAACGTATCATCACCACAAAAACGTGGTGTTGCAACACGTGTTGGTACAATGACACCTAAAAAACCTAACTCAGCCCTTCGTAAATTCGCTCGTGTACGTTTGAGCAACCTTATCGAAGTTACAGCTTACATCCCAGGTATCGGACACAACCTCCAAGAACACAGTGTTGTTCTTATCCGTGGTGGACGTGTAAAAGACCTTCCAGGGGTACGTTACCACATCGTCCGTGGTGCACTTGATACTGCAGGTGTAGCTGATCGTAAACAAAGCCGTTCTAAATACGGTGCTAAACGTCCTAAAGGATAAGAAGGGAGATAAGATAAAATGAGTCGTAAAAATAGAGCGCCTAAACGCGAAGTATTGCCAGATCCATTGTACAATTCAAAAATCGTTACACGTCTTATCAACCGTGTAATGCTTGACGGTAAACGCGGTACTGCTGCAACAATCGTCTACGATGCATTCGAACAAATCAAAGAAGCAACTGGTACAGATGCACTTGAAGTATTCGAAACAGCTATGGACAACATTATGCCTGTACTTGAAGTACGTGCACGTCGTGTTGGTGGGTCAAACTACCAAGTCCCAGTTGAAGTTCGTCCAGAACGTCGTACTACACTTGGTCTTCGTTGGTTGGTTAACGCATCACGTGCTCGTGGTGAACACACTATGAAAGATCGTCTTGCAAAAGAAATCATGGATGCTGCTAACAACACTGGTGCATCAGTTAAAAAACGTGAAGATACTCACAAAATGGCTGAAGCTAACCGTGCCTTCGCACACTTCCGTTGGTAAAATAGGATGTGAGGACATTAAACAAATCCTAGTCAAAATAGGAAAATTAACGACGAAGTGTCAACTTCTAGTGAATTTTATCTTTTTGACGCTGATTTGTAGTCCGAACTCAATTAGGCTGTATCAATTTATAGTCCAAAAAATGATAAAACGGGTAGGTCCTGCCTATCCGTTTTTGTTAAATCATGCTATAATAGTTAAGTAAAATAAAAATATAGGAGAAATAACCTAATGGCTCGCGAATTTTCACTAGCAAAAACTCGTAACATCGGTATCATGGCTCACGTCGATGCCGGTAAAACAACTACAACAGAGCGTATCCTTTACTACACTGGTAAAATCCACAAAATCGGTGAAACTCACGAAGGTGCTTCACAAATGGACTGGATGGAGCAAGAGCAAGAACGTGGTATCACAATCACATCTGCCGCTACAACAGCGCAATGGGATGGTCACCGTGTTAACATCATCGATACACCAGGTCACGTGGACTTCACAATCGAAGTTCAACGTTCACTCCGTGTTCTTGATGGTGCCGTAACTGTTCTTGATGCACAATCAGGTGTTGAGCCACAAACTGAAACAGTTTGGCGTCAAGCAACTGAGTACCGTGTACCTCGTATCGTTTTCGCTAACAAAATGGACAAAATCGGTGCTGACTTCCTTTACTCAGTAAGCACACTTCACGACCGTCTTCAAGCGAACGCTCACCCAATTCAATTGCCAATCGGTGCTGAAGATGATTTCCGTGGTATCATTGACTTGATCAAAATGAAAGCTGAAATCTACACTAACGACCTTGGTACAGATATTCTTGAAGAAGATATCCCAGCTGAGTACGTAGAACAAGCTGAAGAATACCGTGAAAAATTGGTTGAAGCA
Organism: Streptococcus loxodontisalivarius; assembly: GCF_016908645.1. GTDB lineage: Bacteria > Bacillota > Bacilli > Lactobacillales > Streptococcaceae > Streptococcus > Streptococcus loxodontisalivarius. Next base: position 16,785 of record NZ_JAFBEH010000020.1, on the reverse strand, counting down.
GTTGCAGAAACTGACGAAGACCTTATGATGAAATACCTTGAAGGTGAAGAAATCACTAACGACGAATTGAAAGCTGCTATCCGTAAAGCAACTATCAACGTTGAGTTCTTCCCAGTTCTTTGTGGTTCAGCCTTCAAAAACAAAGGTGTTCAATTGATGCTTGATGCAGTTATCGACTACCTTCCAAGCCCACTTGACATCCCTGCAATCAAAGGTATCAACCCTGATACTGACGAAGAAGAAACACGTCCAGCATCTGATGAAGAGCCATTTGCAGCGCTTGCCTTCAAGATCATGACTGACCCATTCGTAGGTCGTTTGACATTCTTCCGTGTTTACTCAGGTATCCTTGAATCAGGTTCATACGTTCTTAACACTTCAAAAGGTAAACGTGAACGTATCGGACGTATCCTTCAAATGCACGCTAACAGCCGTGAAGAAATCCAACAAGTTTACGCTGGTGATATCGCCGCTGCCGTTGGTTTGAAAGATACAACTACTGGTGACTCATTGACTGATGAGAAAGCTAAAGTTATCCTTGAGTCAATCGAAGTTCCAGAACCAGTTATCCAATTGATGGTTGAGCCAAAATCTAAAGCTGACCAAGATAAAATGGGTATCGCTCTTCAAAAACTTGCTGAAGAAGATCCAACATTCCGCGTTGAAACAAACGTTGAAACTGGTGAAACAGTTATCTCAGGTATGGGTGAGCTTCACCTTGACGTCCTTGTTGACCGTATGAAACGTGAATTCAAAGTTGAAGCTAACGTTGGTGCGCCTCAAGTATCATACCGTGAAACATTCCGCGCTTCTACACAAGCACGTGGATTCTTCAAACGCCAATCTGGTGGTAAAGGTCAATTCGGTGACGTTTGGATCGAATTCACTCCTAACGAAGAAGGTAAAGGATTCGAATTCGAAAACGCTATCGTCGGTGGTGTGGTTCCTCGTGAATTCATCCCAGCCGTTGAAAAAGGTCTTGTAGAATCTATGGCAAACGGTGTTCTTGCTGGTTACCCAATGGTTGACGTTAAAGCTAAACTTTACGATGGATCATACCACGATGTCGATTCATCTGAAACAGCCTTCAAGATCGCTGCATCACTTGCCCTTAAAGAAGCTGCTAAATCAGCACAACCAGCTATCCTTGAACCAATGATGCTTGTTACAATCACAGCTCCAGAAGACAACCTCGGTGACGTTATGGGTCACGTGACTGCACGTCGTGGTCGTGTTGACGGTATGGAAGCACGTGGTAACACACAAGTTGTTCGTGCCTTCGTTCCACTTGCTGAAATGTTCGGTTACGCAACAGTTCTTCGTTCTGCAACTCAAGGACGTGGTACATTCATGATGGTATTTGACCACTATGAAGATGTTCCTAAGTCAGTTCAAGAAGAAATCATCAAGAAAAACTCTGGTGAATAATTTCTAAAAATCTGAGATTTTATCTCAGATTTTTTTATTTTTCTATGTGAAAATTGCTGAGCTACTAACATAAAAAATAACGATTTTGATAAAATTTATTATTCCTGCTATAGCACTGTCAGTAACGCATTGCGTGCAAAATTAGTTGCTTTTTTAGCCAAATAGTTATATAATAAGAACGTTGAAAGGTTGAATTGTCTTTAGTCAAGTTAATCTTTTCACATATGGTTTGAGAGCTTGCTCTCTAAAAAATAATTTTTTTGATTTTCATAAGGAGGAAATCACTAATGGTAGTTAAAGTTGGTATTAACGGTTTCGGTCGTATCGGTCGTCTTGCTTTCCGTCGTATCCAAAACGTAGAAGGTGTTGAAGTTGCACGTATCAATGACCTTACAGATCCAAACATGCTTGCACACTTGTTGAAATACGATACAACTCAAGGTCGTTTCGACGGTACTGTTGAAGTTAAAGAAGGTGGATTCGAAGTTAACGGTCAATTCGTTAAAGTTTCTGCTGAACGTGAACCAGGAAACATCGACTGGGCAACTGACGGTGTAGAAATCGTTCTTGAAGCTACAGGTTTCTTTGCTTCTAAAGCAGCTGCTGAGCAACACATCCACGAAAACGGTGCTAAAAAAGTTGTTATCACTGCTCCTGGTGGTAACGATGTTAAAACAATCGTTTTCAACACTAACCACGACATCCTTGATGGTACTGAAACAGTTATCTCAGGTGCTTCATGTACTACAAACTGTCTTGCACCAATGGCTAAAGCTCTTCACGATAACTTCGGTGTTCAAGAAGGTCTTATGACAACTATCCACGGTTACACTGGTGACCAAATGGTTCTTGACGGACCACACCGTGGTGGTGACCTTCGTCGTGCACGTGCTGCTGCAGCAAACATCGTTCCTAACTCAACTGGTGCTGCTAAAGCTATCGGTCTTGTTATCCCAGAATTGAACGGTAAACTTGACGGTGCTGCACAACGTGTTCCAGTTCCAACAGGTTCTGTAACTGAATTGGTAGCTGTACTTGACAAAAACGTTACAGCTGAAGAAGTTAACGCTGCTATGAAAGCTGCTTCAAACGAATCATACGGTTACAACGAAGATCCAATCGTATCATCAGATATCGTTGGTATCTCATACGGTTCATTGTTTGACGCAACTCAAACTAAAGTTCTTGACGTTGACGGTAAACAATTGGTTAAAGTTGTTTCATGGTACGACAACGAAATGTCATACACTTCACAACTTGTACGTACTCTTGAGTACTTCGCAAAAATCGCTAAATAATTTTTGCTAAAAGAAGGCTGGGCTTAGGCTCAGCTTTTTTGTTTTTAAAATGTTAGGGACATTCTTCACTTTCTTTTTGTGAAAGTTTTCCTTATTTTTAGCAAGGCGAAAGAAAATATGATATAATTAGGGTGTATAAAAAATTTTAAGGAGTCTTACTAATGGCTAAATTGACTGTTAAAGACGTTGATTTGAAAGGTAAAAAAGTCCTCGTTCGTGTTGACTTTAACGTGCCTTTGAAAGATGGCGTTATCACTAACGACAACCGTATCACTGCGGCTCTTCCAACTATCAAGTACATCATCGAACAAGGTGGTCGTGCTATCCTCTTCTCACACCTTGGACGTGTTAAGGAAGAAGCTGATAAAGAAGGTAAATCACTTGCACCAGTAGCTGCTGATTTGTCTGCTAAACTTGGTCAAGAAGTTGTTTTCCCTGGTGCAACTCGTGGCGCTGCTTTGGAAGAAGCTATCAATGCTTTGGAAGATGGTCAAGTTCTTTTGGTTGAAAACACTCGTTTTGAAGATGTTGACGGTAAGAAAGAATCTAAAAACGATGAAGAGCTTGGTAAATACTGGGCTTCACTTGGAGACGGAATCTTCGTTAACGATGCATTTGGTACAGCACACCGTGCTCACGCATCAAACGTAGGTATCTCAGCAAACGTTGAAAAAGCTGTAGCTGGTTTCCTTCTTGAAAACGAAATTGCTTACATCCAAGAAGCAGTTGAAACTCCAGAACGTCCATTCGTAGCCATCCTTGGTGGTTCAAAAGTTTCTGATAAGATTGGTGTTATCGAAAACCTTCTTGAAAAAGCTGATAAAGTTCTTATCGGTGGTGGTATGACTTACACATTCTACAAAGCTCAAGGTATCGAAATCGGTAACTCACTTGTAGAAGAAGACAAATTGGATGTTGCTAAAGACCTTCTTGAAAAATCAAACGGTAAATTGATCTTGCCAGTTGACTCAAAAGAAGCAAACGCATTTGCTGGTTACACTGAAGTTCGCGACACTGAAGGTGAAGCAGTTTCAGAAGGTTTCCTTGGTCTTGACATCGGTCCTAAATCAATCGCTGAATTTGACCAAGCTCTTACTGGTGCTAAAACAGTTGTATGGAACGGACCAATGGGTGTCTTTGAAAACCCTGACTTCCAAGCTGGTACAATCGGTGTAATGGACGCTATCGTTAAACAACCAGGCGTTAAATCAATCATCGGTGGTGGTGATTCAGCAGCTGCTGCAATCAACCTAGGCCGTGCTGATAAATTCTCATGGATCTCTACTGGTGGTGGAGCATCTATGGAACTCCTAGAAGGTAAAGTTCTTCCAGGACTTGCAGCCCTTACTGAAAAATAAGAGCTAGTGATGAAAAGAGTTGTGAAAACAACTCTTTTTTTGCTACAAACGATTGATATTCTTTGAAATAAAGTGAGTCTAGAAAATTAGTAGAGGTAAAAGTAAAGTATTGCCAGTTCGTACTGAGAAATGTTTTTACTTTGTAATATCTCTACAAAAATTCAGATGTTAATGTGAATTCTAGCAGTATATTGATTCGATATAGAGGTGGATAGTCTTACAGCATTTTAGATGTAATTATTACTGATTTTTTCTTACAATCAGGGCTGTTTTGTGGTAAACTAATATGGTATTTTTATTAAGGAAGTTACTATGGACCACAAATTTGATCCGAAGAAATTTAAGCTGGGTATGCGTACCTTGAAAACAGGCTTGTCAGTTTTTCTTGTCCTGCTTATGTTTCTTACTTTGGGTTGGCAAGGTACACAGATTGGTGCCTTGACAGCAGTTTTTAGTTTACGCGAAGATTTCGATAAGAGTGTACACTTTGGTGCTTCTCGTATTTTGGGAAATACCATTGGTGGTATTTTATCTTTGATTTTTTATTTTGTTAATGATTGGTTTCACGGTGCAATATGGGTTACCCTCTTTTTAGTCCCAATTTTAACCATGTTGACTATTATGTTTAATGTTGCTATGAATAATAAGGCTGGTGTTATTGGTGGTGTATCAGCCTTGCTGATCATTACCTTGTCTATCCCTGCTGGTGATACCATTCTATATGTATTAGCTAGGGTTTTTGAAACCTTCTGTGGAGTTTTTATCGCCATTCTTGTTAATTACGATTTAACCAAACTTAGAGATTATTTTAGAAAACGTGAGGAATAGTCACGTTTTTCTTTTTATCAAAAATATATGTTATAAAATGTAACATTAGGGTTGACATGTCCAAATTTTCAGAATATAATGGAAGGGTGAGAGGAGGAAGTCATGAAAGAAAAAGAACTCAGACGTTCTTTGGCAGTATTTCCAATTGGAACTGTCATGAAATTGACTGATTTATCCGCAAGACAGATCCGTTATTATGAAGATCAGGGGCTCTTGACACCAGATAGAAGCTCTGGTAATCGTAGACTCTATTCTTTGAAAGATATGGATGTTTTACTTGATATCAAGGATTTGTTGGATGAAGGGTTGAATATGGCGGCTATCAAGAAAGAATATGCCAGTCGTAAGAATAAAGCAGAGCAAAAGACACAACCTTTGACTGATGCTGATGTTCGTCGTATCTTGCATGATGAACTCCGTAATCAGGGTGGTTTTGCTAACCCGACACAATTTGGTAGTTTTCGTATGTAGTATCATACGTCTTAATTTGGTTTAAATAAAAAGGAGACCTCTAATTATGGCAATCACAGCAGCTGACATTCGTCGTGAAGTTAAGGAAAAAAATGTTACCTTCCTCCGTCTGATGTTCTCAGATATCCTAGGAGTAATGAAGAATGTGGAGATCCCAGCTACTGACGAGCAATTGGATAAAGTCTTGTCAAACAAAGCGATGTTTGATGGCTCATCAATTGAAGGATTTGTACGTATCAACGAATCAGATATGTACCTCTACCCAGATCTCGATACTTGGACTGTTTTCCCTTGGGGTGATGAAAATGGAGCTGTCGCAGGTTTGATTTGTGACATCTACACTGCAGAAGGTGAACCATTTGCTGGTGACCCTCGTGGTAATTTGAAAAAAGCTCTTCGTCACATGGAAGAAGTTGGTTATAAATCATTTAACCTTGGTCCTGAACCTGAGTTCTTCCTTTTCAAAATGGACGAACAAGGAAATCCAACCCTTGAAGTAAATGACCGTGGTGGTTACTTTGACCTTGCACCAACTGACTTGGCTGATAACACTCGTCGTGAGATCGTTAATGTTTTGACACAAATGGGATTTGAAGTGGAAGCAAGTCACCACGAAGTTGCCGTAGGTCAGCACGAAATTGACTTTAAATATGCTGATGTTTTGAAAGCATGTGATAATATCCAAATGTTCAAATTGGTTGTTAAAACTATTGCTCGTAAACACGGTCTATATGCAACCTTTATGGCTAAACCTAAATATGGTATTGCTGGTAGCGGTATGCACTGTAACATGTCACTATTCAACGATCAAGGTGAGAATGCCTTCTTTGATCCAGAAGATCCACGTGGTATGCAATTGTCTCAAGATGCTTACTACTTCTTGGGTGGTTTGATGAAACATGCTTACAACTATACAGCTATCATCAACCCAACAGTTAACTCATACAAACGTTTGGTTCCAGGTTATGAAGCTCCAGTTTATATCGCTTGGGCAGGACGTAACCGTTCACCACTTATCCGCGTACCTGCATCACGTGGTATGGGAACTCGTCTAGAACTTCGTTCCGTTGACCCAATGGCAAATCCATATCTTGCTCTTGCAGTTCTTCTTGAAGCAGGTCTTGACGGTATCGAAAATAAAATCGAAGCACCAGCACCAATCGAAACAAATATCTATGCTATGACAGCTGAAGAGCGTAAAGAAGCAGGTATCATTGATCTACCATCAACACTTCACAATGCGCTTAAAGCACTTCAAACTGATGATGTTGTTAAAGCTGCGCTTGGTAACCACATCTATACTAACTTCCTTGAAGCAAAACGTATTGAATGGTCTTCATACGCAACCTTCGTTTCACAATGGGAAATCGATAACTACCTAGATGTTTATTAATAAGAATTAAATCTGAGAGGAGCAAGTTTTATCGTGCTCCTTTTTTAGTTTCTCTCAAAAATGAGTTTAAGATATTTTTAACATTAAAATGTCATCTAATTTTATTGCTTTTTTATGAAATTGTCACATTCACTTGATATACTAAAAGTGTCATTTGGGAGGTTTATAAATGCGACAGAAAATTTTTACTAACAATAAGATTAAACAGACATCTATGATTCTTTCAGCACTTTTGGGTGTTGGTTTGCTTGCTCAGGATGTCAAGGCAGATAGCTATACTATTCAAGAGGGTGATTCTTTCTATAGTATTGCCAGTCAACATGGTATGGATATGTATGAATTGGCAAGTCTTAATGGCATGACTGTAGATAGTTTGATTTTACCTGGTCAGACGATTACAGTCTCTGGAACTAGTGCTGCAACGGGAGAGAGTTCAGCTGCTAGCTCTGCTATTAGTCTAGACTACTCAACAGGTCAAGCTTTGAATGTTATTCAAAATGAATATGGTCAAACGCTTGAAGTTGACGAGTATGGTAATGTGACCAATACTTATCCACTAGGTGAGTGTACTTGGGGTGTTAAGGAGTTAGCATCTTGGGCAGGCGACTGGTGGGGCAATGGTGGCGACTGGGCTGCTAATGCGGCTGCTGCTGGTTACGCTGTTGGAACAACACCTGTTGTCGGTTCGATTATCTGCTGGACAGATGGAAGTTATGGACATGTTGCCTATGTAACAGCAGTTGAAAGTGAAACTAAAATTCAAGTCTTAGAATCAAATTATAAATCACAGCGTTGGATTGATAATTATCGTGGTTGGTTTGATCCAACTAATAGTGTAACAGCAGGGACTGTTCATTATATTTATCCAAATGCTTAAACAAAGAGAAAGATGGGGAGGAGAGAACCCATCTTTTTTCTTAAATGAAAGCCTTTTAAGCTTAAATGGCTCAGCCAGCAAAGGAATTCTAAATCAGCTGTTACTTTTTTAAAGACCTTGTCATGAGGTTGTCACATAAGTTGGTTAAGATAGAAGAGCTTTATGTGGAAAAGAGGTTTAGGGTTTTAGATCAAAGTTGATATTTGAAAGGAACTCTTAAACAATGAAAATGACAAAAACACTTGCTACGATGACACTGGCTCTATCTTCTATGGGGCTTCTCTGGTCTGGTCAAATGGCTAGCGCTGATGAATACAGTGATTACAGCTATAGCTATACAAGTAGTGATTCTAGCAATCTCTACCCTGTTGGACAATGTACCTGGGGTGTTAAGTCGGTAGCAACTTGGGCAAGTAATAGTTGGGGAAATGGTGGTGACTGGGCTGCTAATGCCGCCGCAGATGGTTACAGTGTAGGGACTACACCAGTTGTTGGTTCAATTATTTGCTGGACAGATGGAGGCTATGGTCACGTTGCCTATGTAACAGATGTCTCAGCAGATGGTCAAATCCAAGTTTTGGAATCTAATTATGCTGGCAATATGACCTTGGCAAACTACCGTGGCTGGTTTGATCCTAATAATAGCGTGACAGCAGGTACGGTTTCATATATCTACCCAAATAGTTAATAGATAAGAAAACTCCGAGATGGTTGACCATCTCGGAGTTTCTTTTATTTATTGTCAGGTGTCAATACCATAGGGATGATAATTGGTTCACGCTCAGTCTTTTCATAGAGGAAAGGACGAAGGGCATTAACGATGGCACCATTGACTGATTGGATGCTGGCATCCTTGTTTTTAAGGGCGATACGAATAGCGTTGAAGAGCACACGTTGGCTTTCGCGGATAAGATCGCCTGATTCACGCATGTAGATGAAGCCTCGGCTGAGGATATCTGGCCCTGCAAGAATCATTTTTGATTTGAAATCAACTGTTGCGACTGCTAGGACGACACCGTCTTCTGAAAGGTCGTGGCGGTCGCGGAGGACTGCTGCACCGATATCTCCGATACCATTACCATCAACATAAATGTCTTGGGCATTAAAGTGGCCTGAGATGCGAGCAGAGTCTTTAGTGAGGGCTAGGACATCACCATTTTCCATGATGAAGATATTATCCTTCTCAACTCCTGTATCAACAGCAAGTCCTGCATGGACTTTTTGCATACGATACTCACCATGTACTGGCATGAAGTATTTTGGTTTGATCAAGCGGAGCATAAGTTTTTGTTCTTGTTGTCCACCGTGACCAGAGGTGTGGATATTGTTAATCTTACCGTGGATAACGTCAACGCCAGCTTCTTGAATCGTATTGATCAATTTGTTAACACTTGTTGTGTTACCTGGGATTGGGCTTGATGAGAAGATAACTGTATCGCCTGGTTGGAGGGTCACTTGGCGGTGAGTTCCGTTGGCAATACGAGCTAGCGCAGCCATTGATTCACCTTGAGAACCTGTACACATGATAAGAATCTCACTGGCGTGGTATTCTTTAATCTCATTTGGTTCGATGAAGGTTCCTTTTGGTACCTTGATATAGCCGAGTTCGATACCGTTGACAATGGCTTTTTCCATTGAACGTCCAAAGACGGCGATTTTACGACCTGTCTTAACAGCAGCCTCGGCAGCCTGTTGGAGACGGAAGATATTAGAAGCGAAGGATGCGAAGATGATACGACCTTGAATGCCTTCGATAATCTTCATAATTGATTGTCCGACAACTTTTTCCGAATTGGTAAAGGTTGGAACTTCAGCATTGGTTGAGTCTGAGAGAAGGCAAAGGACTCCTGATTCTCCAAGCGCAGCCATGCGGTGAAGGTCAGCTGGTTCACCAACTGGTGTGAAGTCAAACTTGAAGTCACCTGTACAGACAATTTTTCCTTGAGGTGTGTGGATAACGATACCTAGTGGCTCTGGAATCGAGTGGGTAGTACGGAAGAAGGTTACGCTAAGGTTCTTGAAGGTCAACTCAGTGTTGTGGTTGATTTCATAGAGGGTTGCGTCACGCAAGAGTCCGTGTTCTTCGAGTTTTCCTTTGATAAGGGCAAGTGCCAATGGCCCTGCATAAATAGGGATATTAGCCTGCTTGAGAAGGAAGGGGATACCACCGATGTGGTCTTCGTGACCGTGGGTGATGACAAGAGCCTTGATACGATCGATGTTTTCCACGATATAAGAATAATCTGGAATAACATAGTCGATACCTAAGAGGTCATCTTCTGGGAATTTGATACCAGCGTCGACGATGATGATTTCATCCTGATACTCGATACCGTAGGTGTTTTTACCGATTTCTCCCAGACCACCAATCGCATAAACCCCAACTTCTTCAGGTTTAAGATTGATATTACTCATAAAAGTTTCTGGTCCTTTCAAAATGATGCACAGTCCGTAGTCTGTGTTCTAATCTTAGAGTTCAGTTAGTTCAAAGGCACCAGTTTCTTTTTCGTATTCGAGGTGTTTGTCTGAGAGGAGTTCGATAAATTCGATATTGTAGGCTGTCTTTTCTTCCACGAGTTTACGTGCTTTGATACGGCCTTCCAATTCTTCACTAGCGTCGATGTCTAGGTAGAGGGCTTTAGTTTGTTCGCGGCGTGGGTTACGTGCTTTTGTTTCTTGGTAGAAAACTTTATAAATCATGTTGTTCCTTTCTGATATGAAGATTCTCTTCGAGATATGATCATGGCTAATCCAAATCATCAAAAAACAGTTAAAAAGATAGCTAGCACAGCTATTTTTAACTAGAAAATATGAAATTTTTAAGAGTAGTGGCCTTAGCCTTGATTCGTTTACAATTACTAAAATTATACCATATTGTGGCGCTTTGGAAAAGGAAATGCTAGAAAAACTTATGGAATGTTCGCTCTTAAGGTTTTATGCTATAATAGGTAAGACAAAATTCGGATAAAGGAAAGGTCACGATGAATATTTTAGCCTTTGATACTTCAAGTAAAGCTCTGTCTGTCGCTCTTTTTGCAGATGAGACCTTGCTTGGGGAGATTACCATTAATGTTAAGAAGAACCACAGTATTTCTCTCATGCCTAGCATTGACTATCTGGTTGCGACCTGCGATTTGACACCTAAGGATTTGGATCGTATTGTGGTTGCCCAGGGTCCTGGTTCTTATACAGGTCTGCGTGTGGCAGTGGCGACAGCTAAGACCTTGGCTTATGCCCTTAAGATTGACTTGGTGGGTGTGTCTAGTCTTGCAGCTTTGACAGATGTGGCTTTTGATGGACTGGTTGTCCCTGTCATGGATGCTCGCCGTAATAACGTTTATGTTGGCTTTTATGAAAATGGGCAGAGCATTAGCCCAGACCGTCATGCTAGTTTTGAGTCAGTCTTAGAAGAAGTTAAAGGACGTGAGAAGGTCATCTTTGTTGGAGAGGTTGCCAGCTTCACACAACAGATTGAAGAAGTAATGCCCCATGCTCTCATTCAGGAGACCTTGCCATCGGCTAAATTATTGGTGGAACTCGGTCGTAATAAGGATGCCGAGGATGTTGATGCCTTTTTACCTAACTATCTTAAGAGGGTTGAGGCTGAGGAAAATTGGCTCAAAAACAATGAGGCAACAGGTCAAGCAGACTATATTAAGAGGGTTTAAGTATGCCTAGAGATGACTATGCAGGAGCTGTCTTTGCCATCTTGCAGGATGTCTATGACAAGTCTCCTTGGAGTTTGGAACAGATTGCGACTGATTTAGAACAAGATCATACCGATTATTTTTTTGTTCAGGATGGTTCTGGTCAGATTGTCGGTTTTCTAGCCATTCAAAATTTGGTTGGGGAGCTTGAGATTACGAATATCGCTGTTTTAAAAAGTCATCAGGGACAAGGCTATGCAGGAAAGCTCATGCAGTTTTTGGCTGAGAGAAGTGAATCAATTTTTCTAGAGGTGAGGGCTTCTAACAAGGCAGCGCAAGCTCTTTATCAAAAGTACGGTTTTACGACTATCGGTAGAAGAAAAAATTACTATCATGAGCCGACAGAAGATGCTCTTATTATGCAGCGACAGAAGGAATGAGAATAGGATATGGCAGATAGATATTTATTGGCAATTGAGTCTTCATGTGATGAGACAAGTGTTGCTGTTTTGAAGAATGAGACTGAGCTTTTGAGTAATATCATTGCTAGTCAGGTGGAGAGTCACAAGCGTTTTGGCGGTGTGGTTCCAGAGGTTGCTAGTCGTCACCATGTCGAGGTGATTACGACTTGTATTGAAGATGCTCTGCGTGAGGCAGGGATTGAGGCAGACCAGCTAGAGGCTGTGGCTGTTACCTACGGTCCTGGTCTTGTTGGGGCGCTGTTGGTGGGAATGGCTGCCGCTAAGGCTTTTGCTTGGGCACACGGTTTGCCTTTGATTCCTGTTAATCACATGGCGGGTCACTTGATGGCTGCGCGTGAGGTTAAGGAATTGACCTATCCTCTTATGGCTCTTTTGGTGTCTGGTGGACACACAGAGCTGGTCTATGTGACCGAACCAGGCAATTATCATATCGTTGGTGAGACACGTGATGATGCTGTTGGTGAAGCCTATGATAAGGTTGGTCGTGTTATGGGCTTGACCTATCCTGCTGGTCGTGAGATTGACGAGCTTGCCCACAAGGGTCAGGATGTTTACGATTTTCCTCGTGCCATGATTAAGGAAGACAATCTGGAATTTTCATTCTCAGGACTCAAATCAGCCTTTATCAATTTGCACCATAATGCAGAGCAAAAAGGTGAGGAGCTTGTTTTAGAAGACCTCTGTGCTTCTTTCCAAGCTGCAGTGCTTGATATTCTCTTGGCTAAGACTAAGAAGGCCTTGGAAAAATACCCTGTTGAAACTTTGGTCGTTGCTGGCGGTGTTGCTGCTAATCAGGGCTTGCGTGAGCGTCTTGCTGAGGAATTGACAGATGTTGATCTTATTATTCCTCCACTTCGTCTCTGTGGTGACAATGCGGGTATGATTGCTCTTGCTGCCGCTGTTGAACGTGATAAGGAGCACTTTGCTGACCTATCGCTCAATGCTAAACCAAGTCTAGCTTTCGATGTCTTTGACAATTAAGCTTTACTTATAGACACCAATAGAAGTTGCTATCATATAGGCTTATAGCAATTTTTATTTTCCTGATTTTAGATAGGAATATAAGAGAAATGGAAAAAAATACCTTTAGGGATGGGGTTAAAGCCTCGCTTCCGACGGCCTTCGGCTATGTCTCAATCGGGATTGCCTGTGGTGTGGTTGGTGCTAGTGCTGGCTTGACTCCCTTACAGATGGGACTAATGAGTGCCCTTATCTATGGAGGCTCTGCCCAATTTGCCTTCTGCGCCTTGGTGGTTGCTGGTGCAGGTCTTCCAACCTTAGTTCTGACAGTTTTTTTGGTAAATTTGAGGAATTTTCTCATGAGTTTGCATGCAACGACTGTCTTTCCTAAGGTCAGTCTTTGGAATGGGATTGGTATCGGTAGTTTGATTACTGATGAAAGCTACGGTGTCATGCTCAATGAGTACGTCCATAATAAGACTATCAGTCCGGCATGGATGCACGGTAATAATCTGACAGGTTATGTCACTTGGATTTTATCTGTTTACTTTGCGACGATTCTGGGAGCATATATTCCAGATCCTGAGGTTTTCGGTTTGGATTTTGCTCTGGTTGCCATGTTTGTGTCTATCTTTGATTCACAAATTTCTGCAATGGTGCAGGTGGTTGCCAAGAAGAAGATTTTCTGGATTTTGCTTGCAGTGACGATTGCCTATGTCCTTTTGACCTTTGTGGTTTCAGAGTCGGCAGCTGTCTTGTTGTCAACCTTGATTGGTTGTTTTGTGGGGATGCTTTTAGATGACAAGTAATCTGATTTATTTAGCTATCATACTTGGTGCTGTGGTGACTTGGTTGCCACGTATCGCTCCCTTCATCTTGACCAAATACAAGGGGCTACCAGATATTGTCCTGCGCTTTTTGAACTATTTGCCAGTGACCATTATCTTTGCGCTAACGCTATCAAGCGTCTTAGAGGAGAAGACAGGTAGTCTTCCGACGGTAAAATGGTTAGAATTGCTAGCTATCTTTCCAACGCTTTTAGTGGCATCAAGAACTAAGAATATCCTTCTTGCAGTTGTGACAGGAGTCCTTGTCATGGCGGGCTTACGCTTTGTTTTTTAAAGAAAATCATGGATAATTTTTGTGAGAATTATCCAAGTTAAAATTGTAGATACGAAAAAGCGAACAAGATTGTTTTTTTAGGATTCAATCTTATTCGCTTTTTATTGTTCTTTAGACTACTTATTGATAAACATACAGTATATAAAGGTAATTATTGCTGACGTCAGGAGTGATAATAGACTTAATCCGTTTAACAAGTTTTTTGAGTCAACTCCTAAGGCGTATAGTAACAAAATGACGATATTACTAATAATGATTAGGGAATAAAAATATTGCTGTGATACTTTCCAATTTTCTTTAGAATGAAATACCCAAGGAAATCTCAGACCTAGACTTGCATTTCGAGACGGAAAGTAAAAATTTAGGGAACTATATATCTGTTTACACCAGACACAATATGTAGTGCTCCTGAGAATATACAAAAAAGGCGACTTCCAAGCTAGGAAATCGTCTTTTTTAAATTTGATAGAAATATCAATAATATCTTCTCAGTTTATCTTGATTTTCCTCGAAAAATTCTTCTAACCAGTCCAGACCATAGGCATAACTGAAACCTTCTAGGAGAACAGAAAAGTCAATGCTGTCAAATCCCATTTCTTTCAAGCCGTCAAAGGTATTAAATGGCGAATGGAAATGTTTATATTTGATGATTGCTCCAATATCTTTCAAATCCTGCTCTCTTGTGCTAACCATCTTCATACCCAATACGTATTCAATTGGAGCAACTAAAACAGTTAAGTTTTTGAATGAATATAGGGTCTCGCACAAATGTAATGGTGGCTGTCTGTTCATGTTTGCCACATTATTATTGAGCCATAGTTCTTCGTCAGTGTTCAAATTAAAGCGTTTCCCCACACGAGCAATAATTTCGTTGATTTTCTGACTTTCTTCATAAAAAGCATCTACATCTTGTGTAGCTCGCAAACCATGGTACTCTAAGACATAACCACCAACACAAATGATGTTTAAATGAAGATTGGCTTGAGATAACTCTTGGTTCAAGGCTTCAAAAACAGGTTTCATTTTATCCATGTCTGTATTTCTCCATCATTTTTTGTACATTGGTTAATTTGGCAGGCTTATTTAACGAAACCACATATTCATGAGTTGATGTGTGTTCTTGAATAGCATATTTCAAACTGACCTTTTGAAAATCTGTTAGTTCTTTAGAAGCTAATAACTTTTCGACATCTTCTTCCGTCAAATAAGAATGGTCTTCAAAAATAACTTTTCGCAGATAGCGAAACCAGTGACTAGCATTAAACCGTGATTGCTCTGATGCCTCTATCATGTAGTCATACCAATCCATCTTGCACCTTCCTTATCTTCTTTTTCTCAGCCCCTCATCTTCTTTAGGATTATAATTTAGAGTCTGTTGCAATTTTAAATCAAAACTGGAAAGTTCTAGCTTTTCTTCCTCAAATGGAATCTCAGGTAGTTTAAACTGAAACTTTTTGTAAAAGAAAGTATCAAATTCATCTTTATTGTCTGAAATATCTACTAAAGTATCTAACTCAGAAAGTCGAGCTTGTATGCTAATTTTTGTGACTTCTCCAAGTTTTTGATAAATCGCATAATAGGATAGGTCTTGGAAAAATTTTCGGTGTGATTTAATTACTTCCTGAGTGTAAGGGCAGTCATAGTAACTAAGATATTTGGTGTAAAAATTATCAGAGAGAGAAATTTGATAATCTACTAGTTTATTATCAATTGTTTTAGAAACTGTTCGCTCCATTTCTGCATGTAGTTTATCCATGGACTAACTCCTTGTATGTTGTACGAACTTCTGAAGATGCCAATAGGAGATTGAAGCGGTCGTTATCAGCCATGCTTCGGGTATTATAACGAAAGACAAACTCATCTACATAATCTTGTAGATGTTTTTTAGACCAAGAGTGGTAGATTCCTAGTACACCACGTTTGAGACCTGCCCAAAAACCTTCAATCGTATTTGTATAGACATCCTCAATAACATATTCACGAGCACCATGATTTACAAAAGCATGGTCGTACATTTTCGCAACTTTATTATAACCTAACCATTCATCAGTGTAAAGTTGAGCAGTGTCTTTCACAAATTTTACAATCTGCTCTGTTAAAGTTTTTGTGCCTGTATCGGCTACTTTATGAGCATTCAATTTTCCTTCTCGTGCAACCATCCCAACAACTGGGATTTTATCTTTTAGGGAGCGACCTTGGGCATTTTTAACTTTTTTGGAGTTATGGCGATTCTTATTTTTTCCTCCAATATAGGTTTCATCCACCTCTACAGTTCCATCTAACTCATTATTATTTTCTGAACCGAAACATCTACGAATACGCTCTAGCATAAACCAAGCGGTTTTTTGTGTAACGTGGATGTCTTTTGATAGTTGCAGAGAGGAGACGCCCTTTTTATGAGATGTCATTAGCCAGATAGCTATAAACCATTTTTGAAGGGAGACCTTAGTATTATCAAACATTGTACCAGTCCGAATATTAAAGTATTTACCAGTGTTTTTACATCTATATTTACCATTCTTGCATTTATAGACTTTAGATGTTTCATCAAAAGGACTGACTACATAGCCATTCCAGCGAATTTTTTCTAAATATTGTTCACAGTAATAATCATTTGGAAAAGCATTCATCAAATCATACAATGATTTAAACTCACCTAGCATCTCTTTACTCCTTCTTTATTCTAAAATTATTATACCACAAATAATACAAAAATCAATATTATAGTGTAATAATGGATATAATTGTTTTCAAGACTAGTATTTTGTGATATAATGGTATTATAAAAATAGCAAAGGAATTGATTTGTATGAACGCAATCACAGATCACAGCTCACAGCTCACAGCTCACAGCTCACAGCTCACAGCTCACAGCTCACAGCTCACAGCTCACAGCTCACAGCTCACAGCTCACAGCTCAC
>NZ_JAFBEH010000019.1 GCF_016908645.1 Streptococcus loxodontisalivarius | reverse complement strand
ATAATTATAAACCATGACATTGGAAAACGAGCATCTCCGACTGCGGAAGTGCTCGTTTTTTTCTATTCTGAAGCTAGTTTTTGCCCAGCCTCTTTTATCTATAATTGAATCATCAATAGATGATTAGGAGACAAGAAATGACTAAAACTTTAGACGATATTGTAAGAGATGATAAAAATGCTTTGGCTTTGGCAGGTCTAAAAATGGTTTGTGAAGAGAAAGGCATATATAACCCTTTGTACCTATATGGTGAAGAGGAGTCAATGAAAAATGAGTTAGTTCAAGCGACCTATGAGAAGTTAGGGCTTCAAAAAGGTGTCCAAGTTGCCTTATGTTCTGCATATGTTCTAACGATTGAAAAAATATCAGAAATAGTTAGCTCTGCATTAGATTACCTTATTTTGACAGATTTAGATCAGCTGACTTTTGATACTGAAAATGAGCAAGCATTAATTGAATTGATAAATGCTCCTGGAAAACAAGTCATTGTGACAGCACAAGTTGAGCCTAGCCAACTCCCAATCGGTATTGATCTAGAGACTGCCTTGACTAGTGGAATGACTGTATCACTATAAGATACAACATAATATTAAAAATACAGAAAATTATTGGATTACAAAATTCAATTTGTTACAATATAGAAAAAGAGGAAAATATGGAAAAATGGGTTGTTGTTGATCAGTTTGGTAATGAAATTGGTGGCTTGGTCTTCTATAATAAGCAAGATGCTGAAGAATATTCAAAGAATATACCATATACCAGTGTTCAGAGAAAATTTGATTTACCATAAATGTTAAGGTTAGAGGAAAAAGAGATGGATGTAAGGTTTACACAAAAAACAATTGGTGACTTATTGAGAGAGGAAAATTTACATATTCCTTCCTATCAACGTCCCTACAAATGGGGCCGCAAACAGATTCGTCATTTATTTTATGATTTAAAAAACAGTTTGGAGCAGGATGAGACATCCAAATATCAGATTGGCTCCTTAATTCTACATCGACAGGAAGACGGTCAGTGTGCTATTGTTGATGGGCAGCAAAGGCTGATTTCTATCTCACTTTTTCTTCATGCTTTAGGACATTTTGAAGAATATGCTGGCGCTAGCAAGTTATTAAATCAGGAATTTTCTAATATCAGTCTTGAACATGCTCAGGAAAACCATCAAGAATGGCAGAACCTAATTGAGCTTGTCGGAAAGGCAAAAGAAGAAGTTTGTAATTTTATGCTGACAAACTGCTATTTGTCAGTGATTGAATTGCCGTCTGATAAACTTGCTGAGGCTTTTCAATTATTTGATTCACAAAACAATCGAGGGAAATCCTTGGAACCTCACGACCTTCTGAAAGCCTACCACCTTAGAAGTATTCCTAACAAAGAACAAAATGAAGAAACGATTATCGATTGGGAGAGGATTGTGTCACATAACCAACTTAATCTGAAAGACCTTTTCGATAAGCATCTCTTTAGGATCCGACGTTGGGCAAATGGTGAGACTGGATTGACTAAAAAACGTTATGGTTCTTATTTACGCTTCACTGAGGATTTTATCGATGACTTTAAGGGAGTTAATCTTACCGAGGAAAACTATCCTTACTTGAAAATTTACAAGGACTTAAGTGACAATAATATTGCCTTTCCTATCAACCTGACCATGCCTATGATAAATGGCAGAGCATTCTTTGATTATATCAAAGAGTCACATGATTCACTTGTTCGATTAGAAAGGATTTTGAAAGAGCTTGAAACAGAAGAAGTCGCTAAAATCATCAATCGAAAGGAAAGTAAATTCCAGCGAACCCGCAATCTCTTTGATAATGCTGTGGCACTCTTTGTAGATCGTTTTGGTCAAGAAGCCTTGACGCAGGAAATTATAGAAGTCTTGCTCATCTGGTCTTATTATCCAAGAATAAAAGCGAGTCGAATTCTTGATTCAACTTTGGCAAATTATGCTGCAGGCGGTCGCTTTCAAAATAACGACGTTCAAAAACTCCTTCAGGTGATGAATCAATCCTTGAGTCCCAATGATTTTCTGATGCGAGTTGATAGAGATAAGTTTGACAATTGGAATTTAAAAGATCTGTTAGAGGAGATTGAAAAATGACAGAGACACATCAAAAGCTAACTGTAAAAGAACTCTTGAATGGTTCATACCACATTCCGCTTTACCAACGTAATTTCGCTTGGACTTACGATGAAATTAAGCAATTGATTCAAGATGTTATGGATTCTATGAAAGAAGAAAAAGACAGGTATTATATCGGAACGCTAGTCACCGATACTCAGTCAAATATCATCGATGGTCAACAAAGAAGCACCGCTTTGACTTTGATTGCTCTTGCCCTCCAAAATGAGTTTGAACAAACGATTATTAATAAATTGCCTATTGATTTTCCAGCACGACAAGTATCAAACGATACCTTATCAGCACTGCTATTAAATGAAGTCTCAGAAGAGATAGAATTGAATGAAATCAGTAGAGGTTACAAAAATGCCTGCCAAGTTTTAAATGAATTAGTAGGTCTAGACGAGGTAGATGCTTTTACAAACTACCTTCTCAATCAAGTTGTGATTTTTCAGGCGATTTTACCAGAAAACTTAGACCTTAATCTATACTTTGAGCGTTTTAATTCCAGAGGTGAGCAGCTAGAAGCTCATGAGGTTATTAAAGCACAGATGATGGCTAAATTATCAGAAGATGAGGCTCAAAAATTCGCAAAAATCTGGGACGCTTGTTCTGACTTCGACAGACCAGTTGTGACTGCTTTTAAAATGAGGAATAAGAGAAAAGAGAATCATCAAGAGCGTGAAAATATCTTTGGTTGGCATTTCCAGAATTATAAACTGAATAATCCTATCCTTAATATCGAGGTCGTAGATATTTCAAAGCAGTCCATAGTCGATAGACTAAAGAGTAGTCAAGAGTTTTCAAAAGATGAAAGTTATCAAACCAGCTCAGCAGGAAACTATAACACGATTATTGATTTCAATACATTACTTCTTTATTGTTTAGGATTAAAGGAAAGGCAAAATCAGGAGGAAGTTTCACTTGATGATAAGAAACTTTTGAAACTGTATGA
Organism: Streptococcus loxodontisalivarius; assembly: GCF_016908645.1. GTDB lineage: Bacteria > Bacillota > Bacilli > Lactobacillales > Streptococcaceae > Streptococcus > Streptococcus loxodontisalivarius. The sequence continues at coordinate 38,754 of NZ_JAFBEH010000019.1, read as the reverse complement.
AGCAATTCCAATAACCGGTGAAATGACCAGTGAATGGATTCTTGATTTTTCTGTTTTACTCCTACAAATGCGTCATATCTTTGATAATTTTATCGTTAGAAATGCCAATGAAGATACTTCTAGCCGAACAAAAGATGCTTGGTTTTTGCAAAAGGGAACATATTATGAGTATCAAAGAAACAATAAAAAGGGAACTGACTTTTTTGTTGAAGAAAGATTCACTAATAATACATTCACACAGGAATGGAATAAAAAAATCCTCATGCTTCAGTCCATGTTTGCAGTGACCTTTACTTCAAACCGTGCTAGCCGTTGGTTATATGAGATTATGGGATTCCTTTATCAGCAAATTGATGAGCTTCATGAGGATAGCTTTGCTGAAAAATTTTATGATAAGCTAGAACAGATGGCAATTAGGTATGCTAAGAGTCGTATTTTTAGTGATGATAACTTTAAAATCAAGACCTATCAAGAAGATGTGCCTGTTTATGCCTTTAACTTTATTGATTATGTCCTTTGGAAAAATCGTGGGGAGTTTAAGGATAAATTTTATGATTCTGAGAACTTTAGATTTACCTATCGCCGTTCAATCGAGCATTGGTTCCCTCAAAATCCAAGTGAGCAATTAGAAAAAGAAAGACTGGACGACAGCTACCTCCATTCTATCGGGAATCTTGCCCTTATCACAGATAGTCAAAATTCTAAGTTTAGCAACCTATCCCCAAAATCAAAAGCCAATGAATGGAAGGGAATTTTTGATAGACAGAGTCTCAAATTACAGTGGATGGCAAAAGAAACCACAGAAGGAGAATGGAATCAAGCAAAGATAGAAGAATTAGAATCAATTATCCAAGAAGAAGTTTTCAATTTTATGAATAGTAAGTGATTCTTAAAGAAGCTGGGAAGTATCCTTAGCTTCTTTTATTTCTCCCTTTTTGTAAATGTGGCAATAATGACAAGATTTAATTGTGATATAATAAATTTATTATATTTTATAAAAAAGCTGAAAAGTGGGGTATCTGAAGTCGATCTTTAGAAGTATCGGTTACATACGAATAGAGACTATTTCAATACCTTGGTGGGAAATGATTAGGAGGTATGAATGAAGAGTTCAAAAACGAGATTTTTAATATTATTAAGTGTTGTTATTGCTTTAGGATTTGCTTTCTTTATTTATTATTTTTCTAAATCATCTTCTACTACGTCTTCTACAAGTATTCATTATGAAAATTATCAAACTCCCAAAATAAATTCTATAAGCCTATTTGGGGATAATAAGCAGTTTGTTGCGATTGATTTAGGTAATGATCAAAAAGGTTCAACTAACATCAGTGTCTCCCAAAATTATGTGGCAAGGGTTGTTTACAAACAGAGGGATGATGAACAGTCTCAAGAATATCAGATTGACACTGGCGAGTCAGTAGAAGTTACTTTATATGATTTGAATAATGAATCACTGACTTCTACAACAATTGACTTGCTTGATGTTATGAAAAATAATAATCTAAATGGCTATTTGGGTTCGGTATCTCTAATAACCTACGAAGGAAAAGATTATCTAATAATGATTATCACTCATGATGATACTTCTGATCAAAAACAAGTAAGAAAACTCTATGAAATAGATTCAAAAGTCTTGGTAGACTCTCCAGACATTCTATTTCCGGAAAATAGAAAAAATAACCCTAATTTGAACAAATATGTCCATAATTTATCTGCTTCGAGTGCATTTAAATTATCAGGAATGATGATGAACTTATCTAACTCCTATGATATCATGCTTTATGCGATCAGGTTATCAATACCTCAGGAGAAAATCAGTTTATTGAAAGACACCAATTTTTTTGTAGAAAATCCAAATCTTGAGACTCTTTCGGAAAGTAATATCGAAATATATATGAGACCCCTTTCAGAGAATTTTGGGGATTGGTTTAACACGGTCGGTTATTGGTTTGCGCCAAAGGGGCAGAGCTTTATAGATACATATGCTGAAGATACAACGACAGGTGAGAAAACACAGATTAAGAGTTATTCAGACTATGAAAATTGGATTGCACTGCATCCTGATGAATTAAAGAGAACAGATCCAAGAGGAAGTAATTATTATTAAATGGAAAAAGGATTATGAAAAAGACCAGTAAATACAATATCTACGCCCTATTTCTAGGATTACTAATATGCACTTTGGTTTATATCTCATATAAAGGCTACAAGACTACTAATCCGACGATTGAGATACATTATGAGGAAAATCAAAGTTCAGAAATAGAAAAAATTAGCTTATTTGGTGAACAAAAACAATATGTTGCTATTGATTTTAAAAATCCAGAGCAAGGAACTTCTAATATTAGTGTTTCTCAAAATTATGTGGCTAGGGTTATCTATAAGCAGAGAGATGACGAGCAATCTAATGAGTATCAGATTGATACTGGTGAGTCAGTTAAGGTGACACTTTATGGTTTAAATAGTGAGGGAGCTAAAGTTAAGGAACTTGATTTGCTTGCTATTATTCAGAAAGCTAACTTAGATGGTATGATAACTGATGTTAATGCAATTACATATTCTGGGAAAGATTATCTTTATATAAAATTGAAAACAGGAGATGTTGATTCAAGTACCCATTTATTTGAAATTGATTCGGAGCAGTTTACAGTGAATATAACTTTAGAGAAAAATAGCTTTTATATGACTTCGGTATTTTCTAATGCATTTGAGTTAACTAATGTTAATACTTTAGTTCGGAAATATAATTTATTTGTAAATTCATTTGAGTTGACAGTTATTGATGGTAAGGCGGTAAATTTAGGTAAAGTGAACCTACCGTTGGTTCAACCGGAGATTGCAAAAACTTTAGAAAATGGCGGAAAAATTTATGTAAGACCGTTGACAGAAGATTTTGGTTCATGGTTTAATACCGTTGGTTATTGGTTCGCGACAGAAGGACAGAATTTCATAGATGCTTACGCAGAAGATACTTCAACTGGGGAGAGGACACAGATTGAGAGTTATTTAGACTATGAGAACTGGATAGCAAATCACTCTGAAGAAATTAATAAGGTGGACCCTAAAGATGTCTTTTATTAAGACAGACATCTTTAGGCTATCTCAGATTTTGGACACGTTAATATTAAAAAAGCGCTGGACAGAAAGAAAAAATACCAAGTGAATATGAGTTAGGGACAATTACTTTATCTAACATGGATGTGGTGTCAGTGATTTGCTTTTCTAATTGAATTTAATGCTTAAAAGAATAGGTCCTCTCTATTCTTTTTTCATACCATAGTATCACTTTTCCATATCATTTTATAAGAAAAGGCTTTCAAAAAGAGGTAAACTATAGCTATTAAGTTCAAAGAAAGGCTGATAAGGCTTAACAGGCTAAGTCTCTATCAGGGTATGAAAGCATGGTTAAACAGTTTCCAGAGGGATTTTTGTGGGGTGGTGCAACAGCAGCCAATCAGTACGAGGGTGCTTGGGATCTAGATGGACGTGGTCCAGCGACTTCAGATACCTCACGCGCAGTTGATCCTGAAAAGCGTAAGACGATGGAGGGGGAATTTACGACTCCAATGACTCTTGAGAAGGTCAAGTTTGCCCTTGAAGATACTGAAGGTCTCTATCCTAAGCGTTGGGGTTCTGATTTCTACCATCGTTACAAGGAAGATATCGCTCTCATGGCTGAGATGGGCTTTAAGACTTTCCGTCTCTCTATCGCTTGGTCACGTATCTTCCCTAAAGGGGACGAATTGGAGCCAAATGAAGCAGGGCTGGCTTTCTATGACAAGGTCTTTGATGAGTTGAATAAGTATGGTATAGAGCCTTTGGTGACTCTATCTCACTACGAATTCCCCTTGCACCTTGCGACTGAGTACGGTGGTTGGAAAAATCGTCAGGTTATCGATTTCTTCGTGCGTTATGCTGAGACTGTTCTTAAACGCTACAAAGGCAAGGTTAAGTATTGGTTGACCTTCAATGAAATCAATATTCTTGGAATGACTGGCTATCTGTCAGGGGGGCTCTTATTTGAAGATGGCAAGCTCAATCTTCAAGAGATGTATCAGGCTGTTCACCACCAATTCATCGCATCTAGTCTTGCGACCAAGGCAGCGCATGCCATTGACCCAGAAAATAAGGTCGGTATGATGCTGGCACGTATGGAGTCTTATGCGGCGACTTGTCATCCAGACGATGTTATGGAGGCTATCCACAAGGACCACAGCAATCTCTTTTACTCTGATGTTCAGGTCCGTGGGAAATACCCTAGCTATATGAATCGTTTCTTTAAGGAAAATGGTATTGAGGTCGTCTTTGAGCCTGGTGATGAAGCTATCTTGAAACAATATCCAGTTGATTTCATGAGTTTTTCATACTACATGTCATCAGTAACTCGCAGTCCGAAGAATCAGACTGAGGAGCAAAAAGCTACCGCTGGTAACCTGATTCTAGGCGAAGCAAATCCTTACTTGGAAGCTTCAGATTGGGGCTGGCAGATTGACCCAGTTGGTCTTCGTGTGACCCTTAACAAGCTCTATGACCGCTACCAAGTACCTTTGATGATTGTTGAAAATGGTCTAGGTGCTCTTGATAAGGTGGAAGAAGATGGCTCTATCCATGATAGCTACCGCATTGATTACCTTGAAAAACACATCCAACAAATGTATGAAGCTATCGAAGATGGCGTCGAGCTTATGGGTTACACACCCTGGGGTTGTATCGACCTAGTTTCAGCGTCGACTTCTGAAATGTCTAAACGTTACGGTTTTGTCTACGTTGACGCTGATGACCAAGGAAACGGAAGCTTTGATCGCTCTCGTAAAGATTCCTTCTTCTGGTACAAGGATGTCATCGCATCAAATGCAAGTAATATTTTGAAATAAACGATTAGAGTTGGAGGATAGCTTCAACTCTACTTTGATATTTGAATTGTTCTGAAATTAAGTATTCATTTTTATTGGTGCTAATCAGTTTAAACTATTCCGATTGTTATTTTTATTACTTAATTATCAGAATTTTAAAATAGAGGTGCAGACTTTAGGCGTACGGAGTACGCCAGCTCAATAGTCTCCGCTGTGGTGAAAAGATTGTTAGCTTATCGCTAACAATCGAGGGAAAGGAAAAGATATCGGCTTTTCCTTTAGTAATGAAACCAAAGGTTTGCGACACTCAGTAGCAATTTCGATAATGAATTGCTACTGAGTTAGTGCAGCGTCTAGGTTGTGTCTGATAGGAACAACCGTATTGACGATGCCTTACGCCAAGTCTTAGTTTCTTGTTGCTGACCTCAAACAATCCGCTGAATTGTTTTGTCACTAACTTCGTAAGTTTTATTTACTACCTCCAACAGTCTCCCAGACTGTTGGAGCCTCACCACTTAAGGGGACTATTAAAATAGTTTGGACTAAGTCCAGAGGAGGCTATATGACTCGAAAACTTTATCTCATGCGTCATGGTGAGACGCTCTTCAACACCCAAAAGCGCGTGCAGGGGGCTTGTGATTCCCCTTTGACGGAAAATGGCAGAGCGCAGGCATTGTTAGCAAAGTTATATTTTGATAGAGAGAACATCACTTTTGATGCCGTCTACGCTTCAACGCAAGAGAGAGCAACTGACACTGCAAAATTGGTCTCAAATCAGTCAAATGTGACGCAATTAAAGGGCATCAAGGAAATGAATTTTGGTTCTTTTGAGGCTCAACCCGAATATCTCCTACCCAAGTTTCGACCAGGTTCAAATTCCTTTGAGGACCTCTTGGTTCCTTACGGTGGCGAGGATATTGTTGAGGTCGGTCAGCGTGTCCTAAAGACCATTCAAGAAACGTTGAGTCAAGATCAGTCGGATAGGATTCTCATGGTCAGTCATGGTGCGGCTATGTGGGGACTCTGTTTGCAGCTGGATGTGACTTTTCCAGCGGGTTTTCATTTTTCTAACTGTGCCATTTGCGAGTTTGATATTTCTGGTAATGAGCTGCGCTTGTCTCAGGTCATTCTGCCGAGTCAAGACTTTCAAGTGCTTACTTTATAGGAGGTTGCTATGACAAAAGTATTTTATCTGATGAGACATGGTCAGACACGTTTTAATGAGCAAGGGCGCATTCAGGGAGCATCGGATTCTCCTCTGACAGACTTAGGTATCCAACAAGCTCAAGCAGCGCAAGCTTATTTTCAAGAAAATCAAATCATCTTTTCAAAGGTTTATGCCTCAACACAGGAGCGTGCCTGTGATACGGCTGAAATCGCTTCTGGTCGTAGTGACTATATTAGGCTGAAGGGTCTGAAGGAACAGGATTTTGGGGCTTTTGAAGGGCATCAGGAGTACCTCAATCCTCATCTTTTCTTGGACGGCTCAGGCTATCGTGATTATTTTGTGGCTTATGGTGGTGAGGACAATGTGTCGGTCTATAAGCGTATGGAGGAGACCCTGACGGCTATCATGGAAGAGGCGACTTCTGATGACACGGTCCTAGTCGTCAGCCACGGCGCAGCTATTGGGCAGTTTAATGCCAATGTTGCCCATAATCAGCTCAAGAGAAAATCTCGTTTTACCAACTGTTGTATTTTGAAAATCGCTTACGCTGATGGCAAATTCGAGGTCCTCTCAGGCTTTAATCCAGTCACAAGTGAAAGTCTTTTTGAGGAGGAATAAGGATGGCTACTCTTTATCTCATGCGTCATGGACAGACGCTTTTCAATCAACTCAATCTCATTCAGGGCTGGTGTGACTCTCCCTTGACAGCTGATGGAATTGCTCAAGCAAAGACAGCTTACGACTATTTCAGTAGTCAAAACATTACTTTTGATAAGATTTATTCCTCAACATCTGAGCGTAGCTGCGACACTTGCGAGCTCGCTTCAGGTCGAACAGACTACACACGTGTCAAGGGTCTCAAAGAGTTCAACTTTGGACGGATGGAAGGTCAGCCAGAATTTTTGCATCCTGAAACCAATGTTGAAGGAGACTTCGCTGACTACTATGTTCAATTCGGTGGGGAGAGTCAGACAGCCTTTTCAGATAGGGTTATTGGGACAATCCAAGAGATTATGGCTTCCAATCAGAATCAGAAAACTATTTTGATGACGGCTCATGCAGGTACTCTGATTAGTTTCTATCAATTTGTTACTAAACAGTTTCAAAGTGGTTTTAGACCAAGCAACTGCTGTATTTTGAAACTGTCTTATCAAGAAGGCAAATTTAAACTCCTCGAAGTGATTGATCCTGTGGATTGGAGTAACAAAGTAAAGGAGGCAGAAAGTAATGACTAGTCTTTATCTCATGCGTCATGGACAGACGCTTTTCAATCAACTCAATCTCATCCAAGGCTGGTGCGACTCTCCTTTGACAGCGGATGGCATTGCTCAAGCAAAGACAGCTTATAATTATTTCAGTAGTCAAAACATTTCTTTTGATAAGATCTATTCCTCAACATCTGAGCGTTGCTGCGACACCTGCGAGCTAGCTTCAGGTCGAACAGACTACACACGTGTCAAGGGTCTCAAAGAGTTTAACTTTGGACGGATGGAAGGTCAGCCAGAATTTTTGCATCCCAATCGTCGTCCTGACCAGTTGACCCACGAGGATTTCTATCTTAAATATGATGGGGAAAGTGCAGATCAGGTCCAAGCAAGGCTTAATAAAACTATCACTGAACTAATGAATCAAGCTGATGCAGATGACACCGTTCTCACGGTTAGTCATGCGGGAGCTATTATGAGTTTCTTTATCAGTCTTGAACTAGCAGATTATCCTGAGCTACATTTCTCTAACTGCTGTATTTTCCACTATGAAGTAGAAGACAGTCAGTTTGATCTTGTCGAAATCATCGATCCTGTTAATCAAAAGGTCTATGGAAAATGAGAGTAGTATAGTATCACTATTTCCTAAGATATTACCAGTTTTCTTCTTAAAACTTTGATATACTATGATTAACGAATTTGAAAGAGGTTTCCAAATGACTGAATACAAAGCATTTCCAGAAGGATTTTTGTGGGGTGGTGCAACAGCTGCCAATCAATGTGAAGGCGCTTATGATGTTGATGGACGTGGTCTAGCCAACGTTGATGTGGTGCCAATCGGTAAAGATCGTTTTCCAATTATCGCTGGTCAGAAGAAGATGTTCGACTTCGAAGATGGCTATTTCTATCCAGCCAAAGAGTCTATCGATTTCTACCATCATTATAAGGAAGACATTGCGCTTTTTGCAGAGATGGGCTTCAAAACTTACCGTATGTCAATCGGTTGGACACGTATCTTCCCTAAAGGGGACGAGCTTGAGCCAAATGAAGCAGGTCTTCAATTCTACGAAGATGTCTTTAAAGAATGCCGTAAATACGATATCGAGCCATTGGTGACCATTACCCACTTTGACTGCCCAATGTACTTGATTGAGCACTATGGTGGCTGGCGCAATCGTCAATTAATTGACTTCTATGAGCGCTTGGTACGTACACTCTTCACACGCTTCAAAGGTTTGGTTAAATACTGGTTGACCTTCAATGAAATTAACATGATTTTGCATGCACCATTCATGGGAGCAGGGCTCTATTTTGAAGAAGGTGAAAATGTTGAGCAGGTTAAATATCAGGCAGCCCACCACGAATTGGTAGCGTCAGCCTTGGCAACTAAGATTGCTCACGAGATTGATCCTGAAAATAAGGTCGGTTGTATGTTGGCAGCTGGGCAATATTACCCTAACACCTGCAACCCAGCTGACTACTGGCAAGCCATGAATGATGACCGTGAAAACTATTTCTTCATCGATGTTCAGGCGCGTGGTCAGTATCCAAACTATGCTAAGAAGAAATTTGAGAAATTGGGACTCAACATCGAGATGACAGCAGAAGACCTCGAACTTCTTAAGGAAAATACGGTTGACTTCGTATCCTTCTCATATTATTCAAGCCGTGTGTCATCAGCTGACCCTAGCTTGACTGACAAGACTGCTGGAAATATCTTTGCTTCGCTCAAAAACCCATACCTTGACGCTTCAGAATGGGGCTGGCAAATTGATCCACTAGGGCTCCGCATTACCCTAAATACAATCTGGGACCGCTACCAAAAACCAATGTTCATCGTTGAAAATGGTCTTGGTGCTGTTGATACACCAGATGAAAATGGTTACGTTGAAGATGATTATCGCATCGATTACCTACGTGAACACGTTAAAACCATGAATCAAGCTATCAATGAAGATGGCGTGGAATTGCTTGGTTACACCACTTGGGGCTGTATTGACCTTGTGTCAGCAGGAACTGGTGAAATGAAAAAACGCTATGGCTTTATCTACGTTGACCGTGATAATGATGGTAATGGAACCCTCAAACGTTCTAAGAAAAAATCATTCGACTGGTACAAGCAAGTTATTGCAAGTAACGGGAAAAACTTAGACTAAAATGGAAAGCAGGTTTGGAAATTTTTTCCAAATTTGCTTTTTTTCTTTCACTATAAGATTTATTTTAGGAATGCTTGCTAGAATGCAGGGCATAGAAAAACAAGAGAAAAGAGGCGTCTATGAAAAAATATAAGAAATTAGCACTTTTAGTGCCCACGGTACTGCTTTGTGTCTCCCTAGCTGCTTGTCAAACAAGTACAAGTTCAAGCAGTAGCACTAGTACATCAAGCAGTCAAACAACATCAAGCTCAACAACGAGTCAAAACAGCGATTATTTCAGTGATACTGATTTAGATTCTAGCTATGATGCATCAACTGCAGCTACGATTAGTCTTTCAGGCTCATCAGCTACTGTAAGTGGTGATGGTGTTTCGGTTGACGGCTCAACGGTTACTATTACCAGTGGCGGAACTTATGTCATCTCAGGAACAAGTAGCGATGTTCAAATTCGTATCGCAGCTGCTGATAGCGACAAGGTACAATTGGTTCTTAATGGCGTGACCATGACTGGTTCAAAAGCCTTGATTGCGGTTGAATCAGCCGATAAGACAGTTATCACACTTGCTGACGGCTCAACCAATAAATTGACAGACTCAACGCATTCATCTGATGATGAAAATGCAACCATTTACAGCGCTAGCGATTTGACCTTTAATGGCTCAGGTAGTCTGACGGTCGAAGGAAACTCTGAGAATGCTATCAAGAGTAAGGATGACCTCAAGTTCACAGGTGGTACCTACAACATCACCTCAACAGTCAAACATGCCCTCTCAGCAAATGATGCTCTTAATATCGTTAATAGTGATATGACCTTGACATCAGCAGAAGATGCTATTCATTCTGACAATGATGAAGATACCTCACTAGGGAATATTTATATTCAATCAGGAAATATCACCATCAATGCTGGTGATGATGGTATCCATGCTTCAAATAATCTTGTTATCGACGGTGGTACAATAGATGTTCAATCAAGTGTTGAAGGTCTTGAAGGTAAGGTTATTACCATCAATGATGGTCAAACTTCAGTTACCTCTTCAGACGATGGTGTCAATGCGACAGACTGGGCATCAACCTCAGGAGATATGCAGTCACAGGATGGTGTTGCCCTCAATATCACAGGAGGTAGCTTGACTGTAACGGCTGATGGTGATGGTCTTGATTCAAATGGCGATATCAATATCAGTGGTGGTACGACTTATGTCAATGGACCAACAGATAGTGGTAATGCAGCCTTCGACTATAGTGGTACAGCAACAATCACAGGAGGAACTCTGGTTGCTATCGGAAGTAGCGGTATGGCCCAAGGCATGAACGGTGATTCAAGTCAAGCCTCTATTATGGCAAATGTCTCAGGATCAAGTGGTGATAAGATTGTAGTGACTGATTCGTCTGGTAATGAAGTTCTTTCTTACACAGCAAGCAGAAGCTACGGTAACATCCTTATCAGTTCAGCTGATATCAAAGATGGCGAAACCTATACAATTACGGTAAATGGTAGCGATTCAACAACAGCAACTGCCTCAACAACCACAGAAGGAAGTGGTATGCAAGGTGGTCCTGGTGGAAATGGCGGAGGCCCTGGTGGCGGCTTTGGTCAATAATAAGTAAACAGAGTCTATGGGCTCTGTTTTTTCTATATCGGCAAGAAGAGATTGAACTATTCCCGTTGTTGTTTAACCTAATCTTGACAAGGCTTTGCTGAATCGCAAAAAATTAAATCGCCACGAGAAATTAAGAATTTTATCATATAGGATGGGAGGTTAATTTTCGAAGCGGAGCTTTAGGCGTACGAAGTACGCCGCCTCCGATAGTCTCCGCCGTGGTGCTAAGAGCGACAAAGTCGCTCGGGGGAAAGGAAATGACCCTAGGCTTTTCCTTTAGTAATGAAACCGAAGGTTTGCGACACTCCGTAGCGATTTCGATAATAAATCGCTACGGAGTTAGTGCATCGTCTAGGTTGTATCTGATGAGAACAACCGACTTGACGATGCCTTACGATAATTCTTTGTTTCCTGTTGTCATCCTCAAACAGTCCGATGAACTTTCGGCAAGTCTGAATTTTTGGTTGCCGACCTAAAACAATCCACTGGATTGTTTTACCCCCACCACTTGAGGAGAATATCGAAAAAACAAAAACTCAAACAACGGGAATGATTCGAGATTAGCTTTAGTTTACAAGTCTGGTCAAGTAGGTTACAATAAAAGAGAATATCTTTAAGGGGTTTTTATGTTAGTTAAAAAATCAAGTCTTATCTTAAGCAGATTGGCGCAGATATGGTCGCTAGTTCTGTTTGGACTTCTCTTAATATCAAGCCTACTTGTTCAGACTAGTCTACCAATGGATGGTAGTGAGATGGCTAAGATGGTAGCAACCTCGCCCTTGATTTGGATAGGTGCCGCATTTATCTTGTTTGTCATTTATTGTCTACTCAGAGATTTGCCTAAAATCAAACCTATTTGGCTTTTTCTGGCTGGTTCTCTCATCTATCTGATTTTAGCCAGCGTCCTAATTGGTCAGGTGCCTGATGTCCTTCGAGATGACGCTCGAGCAGTCTATGATTCAGCGCTAGCCATTAACAAGGGAGACTATGGCTCCTTGCTTGAGGGAGGCTATCTCTATCGCTACCCACACCAGCTAGGCTTGGTGACCTATGAGCGGATTCTCTTTGCTTTAGCCCATACTAGTTCAGCCAAGTTCCTGTTTGGACTTAATCTACTCATGGTTCTAGCCAGTAACTTCCTGACTTGGAAGTTGACGGAACTCTTTTTCAAAAAAGCAGCCGTCACGAACCTTGTCATCATCCTATCCTTTTTCTTTCTACCGCAGTTTTTCTTCATTCTCTTTGCCTATGGTTTGGTGCCGGGACTCTTTTTCTCCCTCCTTGCCTTTTATAGCTTTATCGCTTTTATGAGAAATGGCAGAGCAGTAGATGGACTTGTTTTCCTGATTGCCATGATTTTGGCCTATATCATCAGAAATAATTATATTATTCTGACGCTCAGCTTTGCTATTATTGCCTTGCTTGACGCCATGTATCAGAAGCGTTTCAAAACCTTAATCTTGGTTCTTCTGACTTTTATGCTCAGCTTTGGTGCCAACCGAGCTCTCACCTGGCATTATGAGTCTCTCAGTAAAACAGACCTCTCAGGTGAGCCAAAAATTGCCTGGGTAACCATGGGGCTAAATGATCGACCTATCTATAACCGAGTCGCAGGTTGGTATGATGCCTACGTAGAGACAGTTTATAGTGAAAATGACGGTGATTTTAGTAAAATAGCAGAGCAGAGTCAAGAAGATTTAGCTGATCGTATCTCCTATATGACCAGCCATCCAGCCTATGCCTTTACCTTCTTTAAGAATAAGTTTCTATCAACATGGACTGATGGTCTTTTCCAATCTATCTGGTCAGGACCCATTAAAAAGCTCGGACAGACTGTTAATGCTAGCTTTGCTAAGTCTATCTATGAAGGAAAAACAGGCTACCGTATCAGTTATAGTCTAGCTCATATGATCTTAATTTTGCTGTATCTAGGTGTCTTCTCAGGTCTTATTTTCCTCATCAAGTCACCTATGGCTTTAAGACTCGAAAACCTGATTGCACCAGTTTATCTGACAGGTGGTTTTCTCTTCCATCTAGTTTGGGAGACCAAGAGTCAATATGTTTATCCATACATCTTCTTGATCCTACCATTAGCAGCCTTTGGTTTGGTCAAACTCCTTGAAAAAGCAGCTAGCCTAAGACAGAAACAATCTCATAAAGTAGAAGAAGCTGAATAAGTCAGCTTCTTTTTTCAATCCTCCAAGCTCTGACTACATTTTATAAGCCAAATAGTGTATAATGGCAATATATCTAAAAAAGGAGTTCCCATGAAATTCGATAAAAGACAGGTTTATTCGATTGTCATTGCCTTTAGTCTGTGCTACCTGGTCATGAGTCTCTGGTCAACAGGTGCCGGCTATTTGACAACCTTCTGGTCTGCCTGCCAACCCTTCCTAATCGGCGCAGCTATTGCCTATATCATCAATATCGTCATGAGTTCCTATGAGGCACTTTTTGACTGGATGGGCAAACAGCTACCATTTCTTTTGAAAATAAAAGGCGCAGCATCTCTCATACTAGCCTATGTTACCTTTGTTGCAGTTATAGTCTGGGTCTTTTCAATCGTCCTGCCTGACCTGATTGCAAGTATCTCGTCGCTCTCACATATTGACACCTCTGTGGTTACCAAATGGATCAATGAGCTTAGCAATAACGAGACGGTTTCAAAGGTTCTGAATTATTTCGGCATGAGTTCTGATATTGCAAGCACGCTTTCAAGTTACAGCCAACAAATCTTGTCACAGGTTGTCTCAGTCTTGACCAATCTTTTGACCTCAGTGACATCGATTGCCTCAACCCTACTGAATGTTGTTATCAGCTTGATTTTCTCAATCTATGTCTTGGGAAACAAGAAAACTCTTGTCAGACAAGCAGGTTTGTTGATTGATACCTACACAGGACGTTTTGCTAAGACTATTCATTACGTTGTGGGAATTATGCATAAACGTTTCCACGGTTTCTTTGTTGGTCAGACGCTGGAGGCTATCATTCTAGGAACGCTGACAGCTATCGGGATGACAATTTTCCATTTCCCATACGCTGCAACGGTTGGAGTGCTAGTTGCCTTTACTGCCTTGATTCCAGTTGTTGGGGCTTATATTGGAACAACAGTCGGTTTCATTCTAGTCGCAACTCAATCGATTACAACAGCTTGCTGGTTTGTGGTCTTTATGGTTGTACTTCAGCAATTTGAAGGAAACTTAATCTATCCTCGTGTTGTCGGAGGCTCAATTGGACTTCCTGGTATGTGGGTTCTTCTTGCCATCACTGTCGGTGGAGCCCTCTATGGAATTCTAGGTATGCTAGTTGCAGTTCCCCTCTCAGCAACCATCTACCAAATCATCAAAGATAATATTAAGAAGCGTCAGCAATTATCAATAGAAGAATAAAAAATGAGTTCGATGAAAATCGGACTCATTTTGATTTATCAAATCATTAAAGTAAGGGCAGGATAAGATTAGCCCAAATCCAGCTGATTGGCATGACAATAATCATAGCAGGAATCATATCAGCCGTAGGAAACATTTTCACACCGAGAATACGGAAACCAGTTGCAATCATGAGGAGCCCACCGCAGGCACGAAAATCATTAATCATATCAGGTGTTGTGTAAGGCATGATGATTTTAGCCAGTAGGAAGAGGGCCATGAAGATGATAAACTGTGGAATGGCAATTGCAGAGACTACAAAACCAAGGCTACAAGCAAAGATGGCAGCAGTAAAGAGGTCCAAAATCGATTTTGAAATCAAAATAGAGCTATCACCGGTCATCCCGTTTACCAAACTTCCGTAGATACCCGTCCCGCTAGCACAGAAGAGAACAATGACTGTGATAAGGGCAACCATAAATTCCTTTTCAGAAAGACTACTTAACTGATTTTGAAAGACTTTTGACATGGTCCCAGCACCACGCTCGATAAATTTACCAAAGTTGGTAGCAAGGCCGATAGCAGTCCCGATAACGACTGAGAAGATGACTGCTGGCATATAAGCCATGTCAATCATGGATGAAATCCCCATTCCCATGGAGGCCAAGCCAAAAATCATATTAAGCTGGGCCTTAAATTCCTCAGAAAGTTTACTACCAAAGAGCGTTCCTAAAACGCCACCGATAGCAATAGCAAGTGTGTTAATGATAATTCCAGTAGGCATTAGAGTTCCTTTCTATCATTTTATTCGAATAATAAGTATGGAGGTAAGTGAATGTACACGATTGAATTTAAAGAAGAGGCTCTGAGACCTCGAGAGCGTTTGATGGACAAGGGTGCAGAGCAGCTCAGTAACCAAGAGCTCCTTGCCATTCTCCTCAGAACAGGAACTAGACAAGACTCAGTTCTCAATCTATCGACCAAGATTCTCAATGATTTAGATAGCCTTGCCGATTTTAGAAAACTTTCTCTGCAAGAATTACAGACTATCTCGGGCATTGGGAAGGTCAAGTCGATTGAAATCAAGGCCATGTTGGAGTTTGCAAGGCGAATCAGTGAGTCGGACTACCTTAATTCTGAACGGATCCTATCCAGCGAACGTATTGCTAGAAAGATGATGTTCGAACTTGGGGATAAGCAGCAGGAGCACCTAGTAGCGATCTATCTTGATACTCAGAACCGCATTATTGAACAGCGGACCATTTTTATTGGCACGGTTAGGCGGTCAATAGCAGAGCCTAGAGAGATTTTGCACTTTGCCTGTCGCAATATGGCAACTTCCTTGATTATTGTCCATAATCATCCATCAGGCAGTGTCAGCCCTAGTGAGAATGATCTTCAATTTACTCAAAAAATAAAACGATCATGTGAAGACATCGGCATTGTCTGCCTTGATCACATCATCGTTGGTAAAAAAGATTATTACAGCTTCCGTGAGGAAACCAATCTTTTATAAATCGTTTACAACATATTTGAAGAGGTCAAGGTCTTCCTTGCGAGACTCGTGTAGGAGCTCAGGGTGCCATTGGACACCTAGGAAGCGCATATTTGGATTTGTTGATTCTACGGCTTCAACAGTGCCATCTTCGGGATCACGGGCAATGATTTTTAAATCACTAGCCAAGTGATTGATACTCTGGTGGTGGAAAGAGTTAACCGCTGTTCGTGTTCCATAAATGTTAGCGAGGCTACTATCAGGATCAACTACCATTTCATGAGCCAGATAATCAGATGGATGGTCTTGCCAGTGATTCTCGATATCCTGATGAAGACTACCACCAAGGGCAACATTCATGAGTTGGGTACCACGACAGACTGAAAAAATAGGTTTTTTCTGCTTAACAGCCTCTGCGATAATAGCTAGCTCATAGACATCACGTTCCTTGAAGAAATCATCCTCACTAGCTTGATTTTCCTCACCGTAATATTGAGGATCAACATTTTGACCACCGATGAGAATGACCTTGTCTACCATCGAAACGTAGGTTTTTGCATCTTCAGCATCACCGATAGGTAGCAGTAGTGGAATACCACCTGCATGCTTAACGCCGTCAATGAAACCAGTAGGAGCATAAGACCACATAATGTCATCAATGGTTGGATTCGGTCGTTGATTTGCTGTGATACCAATAATTGGTTTGGACATATAGGCTCCTTATTCTTGATTCATAAAGTAAAGAAGAGTTTGAAGCTCACTCGTCAAGTCAACATACTGAACAACAACACCCTTTGGTACTGTCAGATGAACAGGAGAGAAGGACAAAATTCCCTTAATTCCAGCCCCAACCAAGATATCCGCAACCTCTTGTGCCTTGGTACTTGGTACAGTTAGAATAGCTGTTTCAATATCGGTATCCTTCAAGCGTTCCTTGATACTAGAAATAGCGTAGATAGGAATACCGTCAGCAGTTTTCGTACCAACCAATTCATTATCATCTGTATCAAATGCCATGGCAAGCTGCATCTTGTTACGATCGTGGAAGCGATAGTTGAGAAGGGCACGCCCCAAATTCCCCGCACCAACAAGCAAAACATTCGTAATAGAATGGTCATTGAGAATATCCGCAAAGAAATTCATCAATTTTTTAACATCATAACCAAAGCCGCGACGTCCCAACTCACCAAAGTAAGAAAAGTCACGGCGAACAGTAGCGGAATCAACTCCAATAGCGTCAGCGATTTGCTTAGAACTCGCTTTTTCAATATTATCTGCATTAAATCGTTTGAAGATACGATAGTATAATGACAGTCGTTTGGCTGTCGCATTTGGAATGGATTTATCGATAGTCATATACCGTCTCCTTAAAAATTTTCATAGTATTATTGTAAATAAACTTTGTGAATTTTGCAACAAAAGTGCCAAAAGACCTGATAAAAAATACCTATCAAGAGATAGATATTTTCTATAACAAACTTCTCGGGCTTATTTTGCAATTTTTTCAAAAATATCACGTTCAACAAGACTATCCATAAGGAAGTAGAACTTGTCTTGAAGGATTTTATTATCTTCTGACTTGAAGATATTAACCAGACGAAGACCAGATTTATCAGTGATATTGAGTTTAAAACCAGTCAGATCTTTGTTGATGACGATTTTAAGACTAAAACCATCACCTGAATTTGGTACCCATTCCAAAAGGCGAGTCAACTCATAGTTACCAACCTTGGTTTGGAAGAAAGTATTATCTCTGAGGGTGTATTTTTTGATTTTTGGGCTAATAGCATAGCTAAAATCACAATCTGTAAGGGAAACAATTTTTTCAAAAGCCATTTTAATCTCCTAAAATCTGATGTAATGCTTGTGCCAGCTGGCTGAGTTCTTCTTTAGTATTGAGTTCAGACAGACTGACACGAATTGATTCTTGTAAACGAGCAGAAGTCTTACCATACATAGCAGCTAGTACATGACTTGGATCAACTGTCCCAGCTGTACAAGCAGAACCAGTTGAGACTGCAATGCCAAGAAGATCCAGTCTTGTTAGTAGGGCACCATTATTGGCAGCAGGAAAACCAAGATTAATAACATGAGGCAGAGAATCTTCAGGACTGTTGAGATAGTAGTCAAGCCCCTCTAGCTCCTTGAGAAAATGCTCTCTCAACTGACTAATATAGTCATAATTGGCTTGCAAGTGCTGACTAGCTTCATCCAGAGCGGCAGCCATTCCAGCAATACCAATCAAGTTTTCTGTGCTAGCTCTGCGTTTTTCCTCTTGTTCGCCACCATGAAGCAGATTATCCAATAGAATGTGTGGTGCCTGATAGAGAATTCCAACTCCCTTTGGACCGTGGAACTTGTGGGCAGAGGCAGAAAGAAGGTCAATGCCCAATTCTTCAGGATGAATAGCCAATTTACCAACTGCCTGCACAGCATCGACATGAAAAACAGCCTGATGTTGCGCCAAATTCTGTCCAATTTCTGCAATTGGGAGAAGTGCTCCAGTCTCATTATTGGCATACATAAGAGATACCAGAATCGTATCTTCACGTAGGGCATCCTTAACTTGATCTGGTGTGATAGAACCATTGATAGGTTCAAGATAAGTCACTTCAAAGCCAAAGCGATTTTCCAAGTATTCCATTACATGAAGAACAGCATGGTGCTCGATTTGACTGGTGATGAGGTGTTTACCCTTATCTTGATTACGAAGAGCATAGCCCTTGATAGCAGTGTTATTACTCTCGCTGCCACCAGATGTAAAGACAATATTTCTTGGATTGGTTTGAAAATAGTTAGCAACAAGTTGGCGATCCAAACGCAGCGCTTGACTAGCTTTTCGCCCATAAGCATGAATACTTGAGGGATTAGCCAAATTGGACGTCATGACTTGTGTCATGGCGTCCATTGCCTTTTGGGTCAAAGGACTTGTTGCTGCGTTATCGAGATAGATCACAGCATTAATCCTCGTCTTCTGTGTAAGTAAAGAGTGGGCTAAGTGGTTGACGTTCGTAGATACGAACAATAGCTTCCGCAATCAACTCGCTTGCAGTAAGGTACTCAACGTTTTCAGGTTTTGGTTCGTCTGTGCAAACAGAGTCTGTAACCAAGATTTCCTTGATTGGAGCCATTTTGAGGACTTCAGCAGCACCACCAGCAAAGAGACCGTGACTTGCAACGGCATAAATTTCAGTAGCGCCATCACGTTCAACAATCTTAGCAGCTTCAGCAAAAGTTTTACCAGTGTTAAGGATATCATCAACAAGGATTGCTTTTTTGCCTTTGACATCACCGATGATGTAGCCTTCCTCACGGTGGGAGTCATCTTCTGAATAGTCGATGATAGCGATAGGTGCATCAAGGTACTCAGCAAGACTACGAGCACGTTTAACGCCTGAGTTTTTAGGGCTGACAACAACAACATCTGAACCAGTCAAACCTTTGTCAATATAGTGTTTGGCAAAGAGTGGCATTGTGAAGAGGTTATCAACTGGAATATCAAAGAAGCCTTGTACTTGAACAGCGTGCAAGTCGAGAACAAGCACACGGTCAACACCAGCCTTAACAAGCATGTTGGCTACAAGTTTAGCAGTGATTGGCTCACGTGACGCAGCGATACGGTCCTGACGAGAGTAACCAAAGTAAGGGATGACAACGTTTACTGAGTTGGCGCTAGCACGTTTGCAGGCATCAACCATGATAAGAAGTTCCCAAAGGTGGTCATTAACAGGGTTGCTTGTTGATTGAACAATGTAAATATCGTCCCCACGAACACTCTCTTCAATGTTGATCATGATTTCACCATCTGAGAATTGACGTGATGACAATTTTCCGAGTGGCACACCAGCTGCTTTAGCGATTTTTTCAGCAATAGCAGTGTTTGATGTCAATGAAAACAGTTTAAGTTGTGGGTTTGCAGAATGATTTACCATTTTTAAATGATGGCTCCTTTTTTCTAAGTTATTCCTATTTTACCAAAAAAATGAGAATAATTCAGCATTTGATGAGACTTTCTCTGAAAATATGAAAAGAATCCAGAAAATACCAACCTGTAGACAGAAATTGAATGCTACAACTAGTCTCAGAAAAGTCAAAGAGCTCGGACATATCCAAGCTCTTTTACTTATTAATCTTCTCTTTTTAAGGTTGAGCAGAAGCGAGCAACCTTACTTTTAGCATACTTAAAGCTGACGTTGTTGTCTTCAAGGTATTTGGCAAAGTCTTCTTTACCTTGTTCAGCGTCTTGAACTTCCAGTTCTAATTCATAGTCGATGCGTCCAGCGTACTGGTTGCGGTCAAGTGCCATGAGACCGATAGCAGTTTGACATTCACGGCGGACAGTTGTCAGATGTCCCAGTGTTTTGAGAGCAGTTAGGTCAACACCGTGCTGATGGATTAGTTGCGTGATAGCATTATCAGGGAAGTTTCCCGTTTCAATGATTTGACGTGCCTCCTCACGGCTGAGTGGTAGATTATGTTCAAGCGTACCTACCGTTTTAGGAATTTTCAAGGTCATCTCTGCAGCCTTGTCGAAAGTACGGATACGCAGTGAAAGGCGCTTATTTCGCATTTCGTTGGTTTCTGTATCGAAGTAGTAGTTGGTTTGAGTAATAGCTGGCACATGCATGAGCAAAGACTGAAGATGGTTAAACTCAGCCTTGGTCAGCATGGTTTTATACTCAATTTCTAAGTGGTTCATATTTATTTTCCTTTGTGGTCTCGAATATGATATAATTATTTTTAAAGTTAATTTTATAAAAAACTCTACTATTTGACAAGGGTTAGCCCTAGTCCTATGCAAAATAGCAGAGCAAATAGAAAAGGAGTCCTTGTGGCAATAGATTGGGAAGAATTTTTAGATCCCTATATTCAAACCGTTGGCGAGTTGAAGATAAAGTTGCGAGGCATTCGAAAACAATTTCGTAAGCAAAATCGCCACTCTCCCATTGAATTTGTGACTGGTAGAGTCAAATCTTCGGAGAGTATTCTTGAAAAGATGGCCCTTAGAGGTATCAAGGAAGAAAATATCGCCCAGGATTTACAAGATATCGCAGGCTTGCGCATCATGGTGCAGTTCGTGGATGACGTCGATGATGTCTTAGAATTGCTGCGCCACCGTCACGACATGAAAATCGTCTATGAACGTGACTACATTCGCAATATGAAAGCTAGCGGCTACCGCTCTTATCATGTTGTTATCGAGTATCCTGTGGATACCATTGACGGACAAAAAACAGTTCTAGCTGAGATTCAGATTAGGACATTGGCTATGAATTTCTGGGCAACCATTGAACACTCCTTAAATTACAAGTATAAGGGTGAGTTCCCAGACGAGATTAAGAAACGCCTTGAGACGACAGCAAAGATTGCCCTTGAACTGGATGAAGAAATGCGTAAAATCAAGGAAGACATACAGGAAGCTCAGCTTTTATTTGACCCTGTAAGCAGAACATTAAACGATGGTGTAGGAAATAGTGATGACACAGACGAATTATTCAGGTAAGGTGCAGCGCGTCGCCATTATTGCAAATGGTAAATACCAGAGCAAACGCGTTGTCTCAAAGCTTTTTGCGGCATTACGAGACGATAAAGACTTTTATTTAAGCAAGCATAATCCAGATATCGTGATTTCAATCGGTGGTGATGGCATGCTCTTGTCAGCCTTTCACATGTATGAAAAGGACTTGGATCGTGTGCGTTTTGTTGGTATTCACACAGGACATTTGGGTTTTTACACAGACTATCGTGATTTTGAGGTTGATAAGCTCTTGGAGGATCTGCGTAAGGATAAGGGAGAGAAGATCTCCTATCCTGTCTTGCATGTCAAACTGACTCTTCAAGATGGTCGTATTATTGAGAGCAGAGCTCTGAACGAAGCAACGATCAAACGTATCGAAAAAACCATGGTAGCAGATGTCTTGATTAACGGTGTTAAATTTGAACGTTTCCGCGGAGATGGTATCTCTGTGTCAACGCCGACAGGTTCGACAGCCTATAATAAATCTTTGGGCGGAGCCATTCTGCATCCAACCATTGAAGCTCTGCAATTGACCGAAATCTCAAGCCTTAATAATCGTGTCTATCGCACTCTGGGTTCTTCGGTGATTATTCCTAAGCATGAGCATATTGAGATTGTCCCTAAACGTCTTGGAACCTATACACTTTCGGTGGATAATAAGACCTTTTCACATAAGAATGTTGCCAAGGTTGAATACAGTCTGGACAGTAAGAAAATCAGCTTTGTTGCAACGCCTTTCCATACAAGCTTTTGGGAGCGAGTTAAGGACGCTTTTATCGGGGAGTTTGATTCATGAGATTTGAGTTTGTTGTCGATAGAAGATGTAAAGTCAAGACCTTCCTTAAGGGACACGATGTGTCTAAGGCTCTCCTTGCCAAGGTCAAGTTCAAAGGTGGTAATATCTGGGTCAATGGTGTTGAACAGAATGCCATCTATCTGCTAGATGTTGGTGATGTCGTTTCCATTGATATTCCAGATGAAGAATCGCATGAAACGCTACAACCAGTTGCTCAGGATTTGGATATTGTCTATGAAGATGATAATTTCATGGTCATCAATAAACCTTTTGGTTTTGCAAGTATTCCGAGTGTCCTTCATTCCAATACCATTGCCAATTTTGTCAAGCATTACTATCTTGCTAATAATTATCCCAATAAGCAGGTTCATATCGTAACCAGATTGGACAGAGATACCAGTGGACTCATGCTCTTTGCTAAGCACGGCTATGCCCATGCTAGACTGGATAAGCAGTTGCAGGCTAAAGCTATCGAGAAGCGGTATTTCGCTCTTGTTTCTGGTACGGGTCATCTTGAGCCCAAAGGTGAGATTATTGCACCGATTGCTCGTGATGAAGACAGCATGATTACACGCCGTGTTCACAAGTCTGGCAAGTATGCTCATACTAGCTATGAGATTGTTGAGTCATTCGGAGATGTCCATTTGGTTGATATTCGCCTGCATACTGGACGTACTCATCAGATTCGTGTCCATTTTTCTCATATTGGTTTCCCTCTACTCGGTGACGACCTCTATGGAGGGCGTATGGATTGCGGTATTGAGCGACAGGCTTTGCATTGCCATTACTTACATTTTACAAATCCTTACACGAAAAATGAGATGATTTTTGAAAATGGCTTGACAGATGACTTTGAGAGCGTTATCATAGATTTACAAAAAAATAGATAGAAGGTTACATAATGGGAGTTCGTTCTTTATTCGGTAGTTTGAGAGAAAAAATTGTTGGGCAAAACGTGAAAATCGTTTTCCCAGAAGGTGATGATGAGCGTGTTGTTCGTGCAGCTGCTCGTTTGAAATTTGAAGGTCTTTTGGAACCAGTTATTCTTGGGAATCCAGAAGAAGTCAAAGCTCTTTTGGAACAATTTGGTTTCTCAAACCCTGATTTGACAATTATTGATCCAAACGACTACGCTGATTTTGAAAACATGAAGGCAGAATTTGTTGAACTTCGTAAGGGTAAAGCAACCCTCGAAGATGCTGACAAACTTTTGCGTGATGTTAACTATTTTGGTGTTATGTTGGTTAAACAAGGTTTGGCAGATGGTATGGTTTCAGGTGCTAGCCACTCAACAGCTGATACTGTTCGTCCAGCCCTCCAAATCATCAAGACAAAACCAGGTATCTCACGTACATCAGGTGTCTTCCTTATGAACCGTGAAAATACTGGCGAACGTCTCTTGTTTGCTGACTGTGCCATCAATATTGATCCAAACGCACAAGAATTGGCTGAAATTGCTGTAAACACAGCTGATACAGCTAAAATCTTTGACATTGATCCAAAAATTGCTATGCTCAGCTTCTCAACAAAAGGTTCTGCTAAAGCTCCTCAGGTTGAAAAAGTTCAAGAAGCAACTAAGTTGGCTCAAGAAATGGCACCTGAGTTGGCACTTGACGGTGAACTTCAATTTGACGCTGCCTTTGTAGAATCAACTGCAGCTATCAAGGCACCAGGAAGCTCTGTAGCTGGTCAAGCAAACACATTCATCTTCCCAGACCTTCAATCAGGTAACATCGGTTACAAGATTGCTCAACGTCTTGGTATGTTTGATGCTATCGGACCAGTTCTTCAAGGTCTTAACATGCCAGTTAACGACTTGTCACGTGGCTGTTCTGCAGATGATGTTTACAAACTCGCTATCATTACAGCAGCGCAAGCACTAGATAATAAATAAAATATTTAAAAGGTTGGAGTCTACCCAACCTTTTTTCGATAGAGGAGAAAAATAATGATAAAACGTGCCCTTGTAACAGGAGCTTCCGCAGGATTTGGAGAGGCAATCTGTCGCCAGCTGCTTGCTGATGGTTACCAAGTTATCGGTGCAGCTCGCCGTTTGGAAAAATTGCAGAGCTTACAAAAAGAACTGGGAGATAATTTCATCCCAGTTCAGATGGATATGAGGTCAACTCAATCAATTGACCAAGCACTGGCTAGCCTTGAAGGTAGAGAGAATCAGATTGATCTACTGGTTAATAATGCTGGTCTTGCACTTGGACTTGATAAGGCTAATCAGGCTGATTTTAGGGACTGGCTGACCATGATTGAAACTAATATTATCGGTCTGACTTATCTAACGCGTCAGCTTTTGCCTAGTATGGTAGAGAGAAACTCAGGTCTCATTATCAATATGGGATCAACCGCAGGTACTGTTCCTTACCCAGGAGCAAATGTTTACGGTTCAACAAAAGCCTTTGTGAAGCAATTTTCACTCAATCTGCGTGCTGATTTGGCTGGAACTAAGATCCGTGTGACCAATATTGAGCCTGGTCTTTGTGAGGGAACAGAATTTTCGACAGTCCGTTTTAAAGGTGATGAAGAAAGAGTTGCCCAAACCTATGCTGGCGCTCATGCCATTCAAGCGGTAGATATTGCTAATACAGTATCATGGATTGCCAGTCAGCCAGAACATCTCAACATCAATCGTATTGAGATTATGCCTGTATCACAAACATTTGGACCACAGCCCGTTTTTAGAGACTAGAAAAGAGGCAAAAATTTTTTTAGCCTCTAAAGTATCTATTTAATTTGACAACTGTGCTATTTAATTCTCTAGGTCATCATAGAGATCGTTCTTGATAGAAGGACCAGATGTGACGTCAGACCAGCCGACGATAGCTTGTCCCGTTTCATTGAGGTAGCTGGTCAGAGCTTGACGAAAATCATAGACGGTTTCGGAAAAGCCTAAAAGCTGACCTTGGTCATCAAGTGATGCTTGATAGTGAGCGAAGAGAATCTTATCAAATGCGTCAGTTGGAATCTGCATCTGCAAACTCTTGCTGTCTGAGAGCAGCAGCTCCTCACGGATCCAAGAGGGCAAATCCTGCTTGACATCATCACGCAGAAAGCTGCCATCAGCTCCGCCATTGTCAAAAAGAGCATGACCTTGAGCATCGTAATAAGCGATTTTATAGGGTAGGTGGTTCATCAAGTTTTTCATCTTTCTATCATATCCTTTTTGTGGGGAAATAGCAAAGCTCCTGAACTTTCGTGGGATAGTATCAGAAATCCCTAGTAAAGTAGTATCTGTTTGGGTCTAAATAGCTTAAACTAGAGCTAAGAAATCTTGAGAAAAAGGTGATTTTATGACAAAACAAGTAATTTTTTTAGATGTGGACGGAACCTTGGTAGACTACCATAATCGCATTCCTGAATCTGCGGTGACTGCTATCCGCAAAGCCAGAGAAAATGGTCATCTGGTCTTTGTTTGTACTGGTCGTAGTCGTGCAGAGATGCAATCAGAGATTTGGGAGATTGGTATTGATGGCATGATTGGAGGTAATGGCTCTTATGTTGAGTATCAAGAGCAAGTTCTCATGCACCAGTTGATTTCGAAAGAAGATACCAAACATATTGTGGACTGGTGCCACGCGCGTGGCTTGGAATTTTATCTGGAGTCAAATAATGGGCTATTTGCCTCAGAAAACTTCAGAGAAAAAGCTCGACCAGTTTTGAGACAATACGCTCGCCAAAAAGGAATGAGCGATGAAGTAGTGGAAAACTTGGATGTCGAAGACCTCATGCACGGTATGGTTTTTGATGGAGAACTCTATCGTGACGACCTTAACAAGGTCAGCTTTATCCTGTCATCCTACCAGGATCATTTGGATTCTATCCAAGAGTTTCCAAATCTAGAGGCTCATACTTGGGGTGGTCGTGGGGAAACAGCACTCTTTGGCGATCTCGGTGTCAAAGATATCAATAAGGCTCACGCTATCGATGTCCTCCTTGACCACCTCAAAATTGATCGTAGCCAAACCATTGCATTTGGTGATGCCAAGATTGATATCCCTATGTTAGACTACTGTCAAGTTGGCGTTTCTATGGGAAATGGTGGCCCAGAAATTCTAGCCATGGCAGATATGATAACAGACGATGTCGAAAAAGATGGACTCTACAATGCCTTTGAAAAATTAGGGTTGTTAGCATAAGATATAAAGCAGACAAGTCAACTTGTTTGCTTTTTTTGGTTATGGTAAAATGAAAGAATATTAAGAAAATGAGGAGAGAAAGTTTGGATGAATAGATTTATAGAAATGACAAGAGTGTACTACAGTAGACCACTCTATACAAAAGATAGTTTTCAATTTGCATCGAAGTCTCTTTTGTTGTTAGTTTTTTTATTTTTTTGCGGTTTATATTCAGAACCATTTGAGGAAAATCGAGATCTAAAGTTGGTATTTGGTATTATCTCAGTGATAGGTTGTCTATTATTTAGTTTACTGAATTATATCGGACAATACAAACTAGACACTAATGCACGGTTTAATTGGCTCTATGTTCCCTATATTACGTCTATCTTTTCATTGCTAACAATTTGGGGATGTTTTATTCTAAATATTGGAGAATTATTTCCACTTCCTCGGGAAGCTAGAAATTTTCTTATATACTATCCTATTATTTTTCCAATTCTTCTATTACTCTTTCGCTATGTTTTCTTTGAAAAATATAAAGATAGGTCTCCCAAAAAGGATCCACTAAGAGTAGTTCCCGCTTATGTAATTGGAATCCCAGCTGTTTCACTTATCGCGCTATTCATTTTAACTGATATGTTACAAATAAAGGGAGTAGCCTTTTTTGGGTATGCAGCAGGAACGATGTTAAGTTTATGTACTACAGCTGTTCCGTTTGGATTTACAGGTACGTCGACCTACTGGCAACCTACTAAAGATAAATTACGTTATGATAATGCTTTGGAAACATTGAAGAAATTACAAAAAAAACAGAAAATGAGGAGTTAAATAATGGAATTAACTTTTAGGAATTCCAATATAGGATGTTATCAAATAGTAGAAGTCGGGGATGACGGCAAGAGATATCTTATGGATACAAGTACTGTGACTCCAAAATCTTATTATCGAGGTAAAGTGGCTGAAACTGTTACAGTAGAAATGATTGAACTTGCGGAAAATAATAACCAATTTTCCATTACTTCGTCAGTGGGAATGAGTACGTCAGTCGTTGCGATAATCGTCCAACCGTTTGTAAAAATTGGTTATGATATGTTAAAAAGATTTTTTATCAATTATGATGTTAGTCAGCAAGTTATGTTGAAATTATTTCTATTTGTGATTTCGATGATTATTCCTTACTTTATCATTTGGAATTCCTTAAGGGTAGCTCATCAGAAAGCTGCGGAGCGTTTACCTAGAAACAGTAGGAAGTACATGATGACATTTAAGACAAATGGTAAAAGAGACTTAGGTGCTTATATCATTTTACTTTTGAACTTAATATGTTTGTTATTCTTTCTATATCTTAACAATGGATACGAAGGGGCGCTCTTAGTTATCAACGGAATTATTACTTTGCCACTATACTTATATACTTGGACAATGTCACCTATTAGTTCTTCTTATAAAAACGGAGCTCTTGTAGTTGAGAAATTTGAAGAAATAAATTAGATATTGGGATTCAGTTACAATTAGAAGTACTCTTAAATCTTACATTTCCAGGAATCAGTCTTGGTGCATTGTTTTCAGCAGTTTTTCTACATAAACATCTCGAATACAAAGACATAAATTTTAAATTATCATATGACAAAAAAACGTAAAAAAGAATTAACTATCGATCCGAACAAACTTTATCCATCTATAAAATATGGAATTCATCCAGAACATTTAAGTCTACTAGCTTGGTTAAATATTTTTTTCGTACTGGTTATGTACATTGTTTTAAGTAGTGAAGCAGACTTTATTATTAGTTTTCCTTTTCTAGTTGCCTTGATTATTACTATATTAAGTTTAGTCATCTCATGTTTCAAAGGAATCATGAGGAAATACCAAATATTGACTTATTTTCTTGTTTTATTGTGTACAATGGCTACGATTTTGTGGATGATCTTTGGGGGACTGGTGCTGTACGTATCAGATGGAGTTGTTGGTGCAGATGATTTTATTCCAACTAAAGTTTGGACTTATTTAACTCCAGTGATGGGATTATTTATCCTTAGTATTATTACTTTTGTAATTTATCATCAAAAGAACACAGTGTTAAAGCTTAATAAAGGTAAAGCTTTAACTTATCCACTCAGTCTAGGAGTTATCGCTAGTGCAACTGTATTGGGAAGACATATTTCTTCTCCGATATCACAAAGTATTGCCAGTATCATTTTCGTTATTATTGGAGCGGGATTAATGCCTGGAGGTGTTGTTGGTGCAGCGTTTTGTATCATTGATCTTATCAAACATCCAGAGTTGAAGGAAAAATATGAGTAGACTCTCTCAAAATCAGAAAGAACGGAGTTTTAGATGAAATGAATAAATTTATTAGTAACATAAGTTCAAAATATGGAAAAGAAATAGTGAAAACACTTAGGAGAGGGCAGTATTTTGCAGTTCTGACAGCTATTATTATACTAGTTCTTACTTTGTGGATTAATGCAGTTTTAGAGAACGAATTAGCAAAGTTTCTTTTGCTGTTAATGATGTTTCTCGCAATAGCTTCGCTCTTAATTTTATTCTTTTTTAGAAAAGTGCAGAAACCAATAATGGATTATATCTTAAATGAATTGATTGATTTATCCAAGTATCTGGCAGCACTAGATGAATTGTATAACGGTGAGAAAAATAGAAGGGCAAAGAAGGAGTACCTCCAAATACAGAAACTAGGTTATGCTCAAGTTTCTTTCTTACAAGGAAAATTTAGTGAAAGTTTGGAAGTTTTAGACAAGATTGATTTTACGAAAATATCGCCATCTCATAGACGATTTTATACTCAATATAAGGTCTACTATTCAGAATTGAGTAAACTCTACCTAAACAGAGAGGTTACAACAGAAGACCTAACATATTTGGATGGTGAAACTAGAAAACTATTTAATGCAGTAACGAATATTTTGCAAGGCAACTCAGATTCCGAGATTGAAACGATACCACAATCAAACAAATTAAGTAAAATTGCAATTACATATTATCGAGGTCTCAATCAAGTTAATCAAGGAAATATCGACCAAGCCAAAACCTATTTTCAAGAAATTGCTCAGCAAAATTCAGAATTATTTTATGTACGTGAAGCTAAGCAATTTTTAGAAAGCTAGTAATAAAATGTAAAAATCTTTTGCAAATCAAAGAAATCAAAGCATTCAAGTCAACTTGTTTGCTTTTTCTGGTTATGGTAAAATGAAAGAAAATTAAGAAAATGAGGAGAGAAAGTTTGGATGAATAGATTTATAGAAATGACAAGAGTGTACTACAATAGACCACTCTACACAATAGCAAGTTTTCAATTTGCATCGAAATATCTTTTGTTCTTAGATTTGATACTTATTGGCTTGTTATATTTAGAACCATATGAAGAAAATCGTGATCTAAAATTAATATTTGGTATTATCTCAGTGCTAGGTTGTCTATTATTTAGTTTACTGAATCATATCGGACAATACAAACTAGATACTAAAACAAGATTTAATTGGCTCTATGTTCCCTATATTACTTCTATCTTCACAGTACTAACAATTTGGGGATATTTCATTCTGAATATTGGAAATTTATTTCCACTTCCTGATGAAGCAAGAAATTTTCTAATATACTATCCTATTGTTGTACCAATTTTTCTATTACTTTTTCGCTATATTTTCTTTGAAAAATATAAAGATAGGTCTCCTAAAAAGGATCCACTAAGAGTAGTTCTCGTTTATGTAATTGCAATCCCCACTATTTTATTTATTGCGCTATTTATTTTAACTGATATGATGCAAATAAAGGGAGTAGCCTTTTTTGGCTATGCAGCAGGAACATCAATGAGTTTATGTACTACAGCTGTTTCGTTTGGATTTACAGGAACATCTACCTACTGGCAACCAATTCGAGAAAAATCACGTTACGACGGTTCTTTAGAAGCTTTGAAGAAAGTAAAACAAACAAATCATAAGAAAAAAGGAGTTAAATAATATGGATATTATCACACTACAATGTAGTAGTTTAGTAAAAACACAAGGTAGTCTATCTTTTGAAGAAATTGGTGAGGTTGTTGAGCTTTACGAAAATCAAATTTTTGAAGATGGATTATATAAAAATGGGCCAACTATTGTAGAACTTCCATTAAATCAATTGCAAGCTGAAAAACAAGAGGTTGTTGTTTACCTACCAGTGAATAGTCAAGTTCAAGATGGTGATAAGTATACTTGGGTAGATCATCTATCTTTTAAGGAAGTTTTGAGAAAGCGAGTTCCATTTTTTAACGATGTTTCTATAGTATTAGAACGACTTAATGAGTATATGAAAGAAAATGAGCTTAAGCACAGCAATAAGTTACTACTTGCTTTTATAAATGTATATGGAGAATACTGGGTGGGTATTTTGATTCCAGTAGATGGGGGACTTGATGTATGATTGGTTATAACCAAGAAATTCATGAAAAAAATGTTATATCATGTCTCTATCAAGTTGATTTGGATAATTTGAACGAAGCGATAGTAGATTTTATCGAGGAGATTACTAACTCTGGACATACATTTGCAGGTCAATTATTTTATTCTATCAATAGTGATTTAAGGCAAAAGACAAATATGATTGTCGAACTATTTATCTCGGTCGAAGAGGATACTAGTTTCTTAGATGATAGATTTACATTTAGAACTTATTTTCAATTAACAGATCTTTTGTGTATCAGAGCTAAAGGTGACAGTGAGTATGAATTTTCTAAAGCTATAGAAGAATTAATAAGTGAAATTATTGAACAAGACTTAACAATAAAAACTCCAACTTTTTATAAGGTGTATGTAACTGAAGACGATTTGACTTTTACAGATATTTACATAGGTGTTAGGGGATAAAGAATACAATCTGACCTCATCAAGTTTTCGATAAATGGGTCAGAAGAACCGCTCTTAGTAATCAACGGAATAGTTACTTTGCCAAAATACTTATATACATTGGACAATGCCACCTAAGAAACATCCCGAATACAAAGGCATAAATTTAAAATTATCATATGACAAAAAAACATAAAAAAGAATTAACTATCGACCCAGACAAACTTTATCCATCTATAAAATATGGAATCCATCCAGAACATTTAAGCCTACTAGCTTGGTTAAATATTTTTTTCGTACTGGTTATGTACATTGTTTTAAGAAGTCAAGCAGACTTTATTATTAGTTTTCCATTTCTAGTTGCCTTAATCATTACTATATTAAGTTTAGTTGTCTCATTTTTTAAAGGGATCATGAAGAAATATCAAATATTGACTTATTTTCTCGTTTTATTGTGTACAATGGTTTCTACTTTGTGGATGACATTCAGTGGGATGTGGCTTTACTTATCTGATGGAGTTGTTAGTACAAATGATTTTACCCCAAATAGAGTTTGGACTTATGTAACTCCAGTAGTAGGATTATTTATCATTAGTCTTATTTCATTTACAGTTTATCATCAAAAGATGGTTGTTTTGAAACTGAATAAGGGCAAAGCGCTATCATATCCGCTTAGTCTAGGGATTATTGCTTGCGCCACAATTCTAGGTCGGCATACTAGCTCTGCCTTATCTGAAAATATCGCAGGAATCATCGGTGCTATTTTAGGTGCAGGCTTGATGCCAGGAGGCACTGTTGGAGCGCTGTTTTGTATCATTGATCTTATCAAACATCCAGAGTTGAAGGAACAGTATAAGTAAATGAGAATTGAGTAATAGAAGTAACTTTTAGAAATTCCAATATTGGATGTTAGCGTTTTCTGAATTGTTATCTACTTAAAAATTTGTGGACTGATTTCGTGAAAGGATAGATAAATTTGAAAAAAATAAAGGAAGCATTTAAAGCTTTAGGTGACTATGTTTCACCACCTATAATTGTAATAAGTGATAGGCATTATTTTATTCCAATGTTTGTTGAAGTAATGTTGCTAGTTTTTGCTTTAATTGGTAAATTGCTAGTTGGTCCATTTAAAGATGATTTCTTCGACTTCTTTATTATAGTAATGATTGTCACTATTCTCATTACGCTTATTGTATGGCTTTGGTTTAGAAATGGAATGAAAAATACTTTTACAAAACTTTTTGCACTTGTAATATTGTTCGTTTCTCAAGTAGAATTTTTGGAGTTCGTTATTCAATTCCTAATAGATAAATCAAAAATATATATAGTATGGATGATTATGCCGACATTTTATCTCATTAATACAGGGTATAGATTAGTAATCACTAGAATCAGTATGGGAAAGAGTAGAAAGACTGTTTTGAATAGACTCTATTTTCTTGATGGGTTTATGTATGCTCTAGTTTTTATATTAGCATTCTTAGATAGATATATAAATGGAGACCTTTATGTGTACGGAGTCGTTGTGCTAATTGTTTCTTATTGGGAATTGCTTTATCAGGGGTATATTGGTGCTTTACGGAAAGACCTGGGAGGGTCAAGTAAAAATGATATAAAACGTTATGACGAAGTCATCAGTTTATTAAAAGAAAATAAAGAAAAAGAGGAAGAAAATGAAGGCAATTAATGTTGAATTTCATAACTTAGCGTGTGCAGAAACTCGAATAGATACAAAAGAGTTTTTTAAAACATTACTGTCAATCGAGCGACAGGTTTTTGAAGATGGTTTGTATAAAAATGGACCAACAGTAATTGAAACTAATTTATCTACATTTGGTCAACAAGGAACGTATGATTATAAGTTTTATGTTCCAGTAAATGCCCAAGTAGATGCTAATGAAGATTTTACTTACGTCAAACATTTAGTTTTGAACAATATCTATGCTAATAGGGTACCATTTGATGAAAATTTCCGAGATTCTCTTAATCATTTATCAGAAGCCTTAGAGGAAGATGGTTTAAAACAAAAAGGTGATAAAATTTATCTGGTTATGTTTCCTGTTTATAAGGACTATTTTGTAGATATTATGCTTCCGTTTGAAGGAGAGTAAAGTCATGTTTGAGTCAACAATTTCTGAAAATCAACAGATACATTTAGAGAGAGTCATTTCAAAATACTATGTTGCAAGCTTACAGGATATTGATAACATTTTAGTTGAATTTTTAACTCAGCTTAACTCATTGAACTATACACAGTCAGGTCAGTTATTTTATTCTATAAATTCAGATTTGAGAGCCGACGGTACCATTATAATTGAGTGTTTTCTACCAGTTGATGAAGAGAATCAAGGAAACTTACCTGAAGAATTTTTATACCATTCCTATTTTCAAGTTCTTAATTTGGTAGCTACACGTGTTACGGGTGTCACAGAAAGAGAAATAAATACCGGAGTTGGAAACTTAGCTAAATATATCAGAAAGAATCGCTTTAAAGAAGTCACGCCAGCATTTTATCAGCTTACCGTTAATGATGAAACAGTCTATACAGATATTATGGTTGGCGTTAGATAGACATCCGATAAATGTGATACTTTGATGAGCTATTTATGACGGATTGCTGTGGTGGCTTATCACTTTTCAAGGTATTTATATTAAGCCAAATGAAGGTTTGATACCCTTTGAGTTTTTTGATAAAAAGAAATAGTTTCTTAGAGGAGGTTTTGTGAATAAGAAAGATAAAATGACTGGAAATTTGTATAATTTAACTCGAGATGGTCAGCGTATTTTGAGGGGATGGTATCTGTTTGTATCGGAAGATGGGCAGGAATATGTTTTTAAAAACAACTGGACCTTTTTGCCTAGAAAGGCATGTCAGTGTTTTCAAGTGCAGGCTTCATTATCATCATTAAGCTATACAGACAAAATGTATGAGGAAGCCATTCGAAAGAATGGATCCTTAAGTTTCGGAATTTTTATTGCTATTATTTTTGGAAGTTTTATTCGTGACCTTATTCCATTTACTTTTTTTCTTGGTGACAGCAACCTCCCAGTTAATCCTTTGATAGCTAGCCGAAATATCCTTTTATTGTTACTTCTTGTATTCGTATTTCTAGTTAGCATTTCTTATTATAGAAAAAGACGATTGTTAAGTCTCTTAAATCAGAAAAATGCAGAGCTTAAATCAATTGGATTAATCAAGATGACTGGAAAATTAGCCTATACTCCTCATGGGAAAAGAGCATCATTTTTGGGAGTTTTCCCTTTTTATTTGACGAGTTTCATACTACTTGCTCTAGTAATAGTACCTGCAATATTCGTGGAATATAGACTGATGTCTTTGATAGTTTTATTAGCAGTTTGGGGGTTATGTTTTCTGGGTCAAACCATTAATCCTGAAGACAGAATCAAAACCTTTGAAATTTTAACATAAGTAGAATAAGGAAATATAAATGGCAAAGCGAGAAGTTTTTGGTGATATTTACAATTTGACCTTGAATCAAAAATCAAGGGTTAGAGGTTGGAATTTGATTGTTGCAGAAGATGGTAGTGAGTATTTAATGTTTCGAAATCTGTCACTATCTTCCCGTTTTCACAGGAGCATATATCAGACCGATTTATCACTGAGTGAATGTCGCATTTTAGATAAGCAGTATCAGAAACAAAGTAAGGGAGCGCGCAAACTAGCCATACTAATAGCAGTAGTGAGTGGACCGATAATTAGAAGTCTAGGAATGAATTCATTTATTTTTGGAAAAGGAAATATTCCAGTTGATTTCTTTACTGCGCTTCGTAATATCAGCATAGTAGCGATAGTTATTGCATTATTTTTAGCATTAACAGCTTTCCTGAGATTTTTTCATATGAAAAGATTCTTGTCTCAGAAAGGTTTCAATTTAGTCTATGTTGGCAAGATAAGACCTCTAACACCTTATCGTATAGCACCAAATGGAAGGCAGTACTGGTAAAATGAAAAAATTGACTTATTATTTTATGGTTTTTTGGGTACTAAGTCCTATATTTATTCTTTCCATCTTTGTAGAATTAAGGTTATTTGCACTTGCTGGATGTCTTTTTTGGTGGTTTATCTTTATGGGATTATATGTGAGACCAGAGGAGTCAGCCAATCAATTTGAAATCATTGAAAAAACTGATAAGAAAAGGTAAAATCTTTTGCAAATCAAAGAAAACAAGGCATACAAGGCAATTTCCAAGTAGTACGGATAGCACAACTTTGACGGGCGACAGTAGTGTTTCTATTAAGAGTTACTCGGATTATATTGCTTGGAAGAACACGCAGACAAGTGAATAGGGAAAAAAGATAATTATATAAGGTCATGTTACTACAAATAGGAAATGGGGAGAGAGGGATGAAACGACTATTTCAAGCAGACTTTGAAGAAAGTTTGAATTTGTTAGATGATGAATTTTTACAGTATATTCAGAAGGATAAAGCAGGAACAATGACACCCTTCAAGACTATTTTGTCGTATATCCTATTTATTATTGGTGTTCTATTAATATTTGTAATGTATTATTTAACGAATTCAACTTTTACCAATGGAACTAATGAGATGTCTGTTCAACCCTTGGCTATTAATATTTTACCAATGTGGCTTTTCTACCTGAGTATTAGCATCATCATCATAATTTGGGTATGGACAAAATTCAAGCGGATCAGGATTCTTCAAATAGAATTTGGTTCGATTACTACTAATAACTATTTAATATGTTTAATACTTACAGTAAATTTATTTTTTACTTTTTTATTTGGAAAATTATTGGGTCCGATTTTATTAGTAATTTTTACTTGTTTTATTATATTAGTGACTATAATAGCTTATCGTAGAAGTAAAGAAAGATTTTTGAAAGTACTTTACTCAACTAATGATAGCGAATCAAATTTTGATAAGAAATTGAAGATATTGACAAAAATACTTACTATCCTCATGCCATTTGTTATTATCTTGAATTCTATTTTTTCCTTTATACATGGTCAAAATGGGAATTTAATTGAATTGATATTTATTATCGGAATGTGGGGATTCTTTAACTGTCTAGTAGTTTTTGTTCAATTTTATTTAATGCTACCCTACTTTTTATTAGCATATTACAAATTCAAATATTCTGAGGATTATCGAAACTTTGAAGGAAAGACAAAAGAAGAATGGTATGGGAAGAAGAGTGTTTTTTAATTTAACAAAGTCAACTTCAGAATAGCACACTAATCTTTACAAACTATCCAGAACTCAGGAGGACATGATGAAGCGACTATTTCAAGCAAACTTTGAGGAAAGTTTGAATTTGTTAGATGATACGTTTATAAAATACATGGTTGATGATTTATCGCCTAGAAAAGCTTATAAAAATCGTTTTGTAAAATTATTTTTTTCAATCATGGGAATTTTATTTTTATATGGTTTAGCATTTTTAACCAATAAAGTGAGTATGGGAGAAGGAGGAAAAATGGCTGTCAATCCCCTCCATATTAACTTACTTCCTCAATGGTTATTTTATAGTTGCGCTATCATTTGGATTGTGATTGTGATTTGGTCATTATTTAAAAGATACACAGCTTTAGAAGTAGAGTTTTCCATTCTTACTGTGACA
Source organism: Streptococcus loxodontisalivarius (assembly GCF_016908645.1). Taxonomy (GTDB): domain Bacteria; phylum Bacillota; class Bacilli; order Lactobacillales; family Streptococcaceae; genus Streptococcus; species Streptococcus loxodontisalivarius. Next base: position 2,010 of record NZ_JAFBEH010000019.1, on the reverse strand, counting down.
CTTTATATTTTTGGGATGTTACTCTTTATAAATCTATTTTTTGCAATGTTCTTTGCTAATGAAGCGGGAATCCTCACTTTTATCTGCTTGAATTTACTTAATTTATTAGTTATTTTTTTGACAATTAGCAATAAATACAAAGCATTATTGCAAAATCTATTTAATGATAAGTCGACACCAAGTAAGTTTGAAGCGAGTTTAATGAAGCTTATAAAATATTTCTTTATCTTTATCTTAATTTGGATTTTTGTAAAACGCTTATTCCCTGAGATTTCTAATCCTCAGGTGGACATTATGGGATTAATCTATATGGTTGGGATGTTAGAGATTGTCAATTTATTTAGTATTTTAGCAATAGTTTATTGTTTATTGCCTTATTTGTTGCTACTTTTTTACAAATTCAAATATTCTGAGGATTATCGAAACTTTGAAGGAAAGACAGAAGAAGAATGGTATGGGAAAAAATTTAAAAGGTATGAAGCCTAGTTAATTTTTCATAGAAAAAGGTCTACAAGTCAATTTCCAAGTGGCATGAATAGCATAACTCTGAGGAGTGAATTATGAAAAAAAGAAAGATAATAATTGTACTAGTGATTAGCGTAATTATCATTGCGTGCTTTAGTGTTATAAATTACGTAAAGAAACAAGAAGAGGTCAAAGAGGCTCAGATTCAGCAGGTTGCAAAAATCAAGTCAGTGTACTTAGGTTATTCACGTCAATATGACCCTGTTGAGATAGCTGTTCAATATTATGCTGCTGATGATTATAGGGTTTTATTAAGAGAGTATGAGCTAGACACACAAGGAGTAACGGGTTATATTAACTCAAGTGACATTAATGGTGAATTTAGTGTAGAAGATTTTGAGAATGCAATAGAGGCAGTGGATATTAGTCAATCCATAAAAAACTATCTGTTAGGAAAGAATAGTCAGCTACATTTTGAAGATATGAGTTTAGAAGAATTGAAAGAATTTGATATAGGAGTTCAGGCAATGGAAAATCTTTCATCCGATTATAGAATTTCTGATAATTTTGTTTCATATATCAGTTCAAAGTATTGGAATAATGTGGACTTAACTGACGAACTACAAGAACTACCCATTTTACCTGACTACTCAATAGATGGAGAAACTCACACGGTTAGTTCGATTGAAGAGTTCTTGAAGTATTATAAGGAAAGTAACTAGAATACTTTTTGATCGTGAAGTCTACATTCAAGCAACTCGGACTGAGATTCAAATTTGAAAGAAAATAAGGAAAACTAGTAAAAAGAAATAATGTTGAGGAAAAAAATATATATTGGAGAGGTTGATAATAGTGCAGTGTATTTTGATACCAAAGACAACCTTATATTAATATCTCCAAAATGTCGGTTTTTAGATACAGAAAAATCTCAGGCTCATAATAGATATATTCCATTACTGATTTGTATATTAATAGCTTTAGGAACTGGAGTTGGAGTCAATTTTATCATTGGTAAGTATAGTCAACTAACTTGTTATTTGTTGATATTTGCTTGGATTATTGAATTTATTGTAATAGTTTCCTTATTAGAAAGAGCTCTGTATCAAAATGTAAAATATGCGGTTCCAGGAACAAAAGATCAATTTAGACAAGCAGCTTATAGCAATCTCTTTTGGAACAATTTTTCAGATAAACGAGTTACTTTTTCTAAAAAGATAGCTATGCTGCTATTACAGATAGTACTTATATTTTCTTCATTCACGACTGTAGCATTAATTTTTATTATCCAAAAAACAATGATTGGTAAAGCAATCAAAAGTGAAATAATTATGCTTAGCTTACTAGGAATTGTTCCTGCACTAGCTTACATCATTATATTTCAAAATAATCCAATTCGATTTTTAAATATCGTTGAAAAATATCAGAGAAAGAAAATGGGTATAAAACATACAAAAACATACTAAGATTAGTAGTGAGGAAATCTCCGACGGGAGAGAGTACTCACTACTTTTTCTTTATGCTAAAGTAGAGGTGTCTTGTTAAGTC
>NZ_JAFBEH010000018.1 GCF_016908645.1 Streptococcus loxodontisalivarius | reverse complement strand
GCTAGAAAGATTCTTTTCAAGTGTATTCACAACATTACTTCTGCTAGCCACACCAATCCTTGTCATATCGCAGACTTCTATGAGAAACGAAAAAGGCAATCGCAAACGGCTTCAACCAAGCCACATACAATTGCCTCTATGCATCGTCTTATCAGAACGATACATTACCTCATCACGCATAATAAACTTTACGACTATAACTTAGCCAAAAGTCAGTAAAGTCTTATGCCCTATCATTGTAACACCTTATCAAATTTTTTCAACATAAGGTGTTGTTTTTGCGTACGCTTTTTAAGCTAAATGAGTGCAAAAATCAGATAGTAATCTCAAAATATCTACTGTCTAAAAATTATTTTCTCTTTAAAGCATTGAAATACTTGACAATTGGTAGAAACATAGAAACTCCTTAAATTCCTTATATATAGAAAAGAAACCTGAAATCAGTATTTCAAGTTTCTAAATTAATCTTAAATATTTGCCCAAACAGATTCCAAAATATTCGTTTGATCACGGTCTGGTCCAACTGAGAAGGTTGAAATGCGGACACCTACCAACTCACCGACACGGCGAACGTAGTTGCGGGCATTTTCTGGAAGATCTTCTAGGCTGCGAACACCTGTAATATCTTCTTGCCAGCCTGGCAATTCTTCATAGATTGGTTTACAACGTTTGAGTTGTTCCAAGCTTGCTGGGTAGTGGTCAATGCGTTCACCATCAAGGTCGTAGGCCACACAGATTTTAACAGTGTCAAGTCCTGAAAGAACGTCAATTGAGTTAAGAGAGAGGTTGGTAATTCCTGATACACGACGACTGTGGCGCATAACAACTGAGTCAAACCAACCAACACGACGTGGACGTCCAGTTGTTGTCCCGTATTCGTGACCGATTTCACGGATGCGTTCTCCAACTTCATCAAAGAGTTCAGTTGGGAATGGACCGTCTCCAACACGGCTAGTGTAGGCTTTACATACACCTACAACCTTATTGATTTTAGATGGACCAACACCTGAACCAATCGTTACACCACCAGCAACTGGATTAGATGAGGTAACAAATGGATAAGTTCCTTGGTCAATGTCCAACATAACACCTTGAGCACCTTCAAAGAGAACACGTTTACCTGCATCCAAGGCATCGTTCAAGATAACTGAAGTATCTGTTACATATTTCTTGATTTGTTGACCATATTCATAATACTCTTCGAAAATGTCATCAAAGTCAATCGCTGTGTCATCATAGAGTTTTGTGAATTGACGGTTCTTTTCTTCCAAATTAATTTTAAGACGCTCTGCAAAGATTTCTTTGTCCAAAAGGTCGGCGATACGAATGCCGACACGCGCAGCCTTATCCATATAAGCTGGACCGATACCCTTGTTGGTTGTACCAATCTTGTTATCGCCCTTAGCAGCTTCTTGGAGTTGGTCGAGTTTGATATGATATGGAAGAATCACGTGAGCACGGTCTGAGATACGAAGACTATCTGTTGAAACACCTTCTTCGTGAAGATAAGCCAACTCTTTGACCAATGATTTTGGATTGACAACGACACCGTTACCGATAACAGAGATTTTCTCAGGGAAGAAAATACCAGATGGAATCAGGTGAAGTTTGAACTTCTTGCCATCGATTACGATAGTATGCCCTGCATTGTCACCACCTTGGTAACGAGCAATCACTTCTGCATCTTGACTAAGGAAGTCTGTGATTTTCCCCTTACCTTCGTCACCCCACTGGGTACCAACAACTACTACTGATGTCATAACTAAGATACCTAGAAGACAGGTCTAGCAAGTAAAACGAGCCAGAACTCTCTTCAAATCCTTTCAGAATATCACTAGGCAGGAATTTCACCTGCTGTTTTATCTTACAATCCATTATACCAAAATAACAGACGTTTTTTCAATAAAAAGTCAATATTCAGTTAATAGCTCTATTCGTAAATGAAAATAACTTAAATATACATCAAAAGACGAACAATATTTATTAGTCGTTCGGATATTAGTTTATTTTCAAAAAATTCCGAACCTTCGTAGTAGAAAATTGCTTTTTGAAAACGATTTAAGCTACAATATTTATCATAAAAAGAATTTTTACCTCACCAACACTAGCGCAATCAAGATATAACTAGTGTTTCTTATAGATGAAACAGTCTGAAAGTCCCCTCCTCAAAAAGAGTTTTCAGCCTGTTTTTAGAAAGGATTGCTATGCATTTAAACGGTATTCTTCAAGAGTCTCCAAAGACTCTTCCCATCCTTCAGGCGACTTTCGGCTTAGAACGTGAAAGCCTACGTGTCTCTCAAAAAACGGGGCGTGTCTCCCAGAAGCCACATCCTAAGACGCTAGGTTCACGCTCCTTCCATCCTTATATCCAGACGGATTACAGCGAACCTCAGATTGAGTTGATCACTCCTATCGGTCAATCTACCAAAGAAGCTCTGCGATTTTTGGGTGCCATCACAGATGTTGCTGGACGTTCCTTGGATGACGATGACTATCTCTGGCCTCTCTCTATGCCACCTCAGATTGAAGAGGATGAGATTGAAATCGCTAAGCTAGACAGTCAGTTTGAATGTGACTATCGTCAGCATTTGGCAGATGTCTATGGCAAAAAACTCCAGTCTATGAGTGGCATTCATTTCAATATGGAACTGGGCAAGGACTTGGTGGCTAGTCTCTTTGAAACCAGTCATTACGATAGTTTAGTTGACTTTAAAAACGATCTCCACCTCAAACTGGCACAAAACTTCTTGCGCTATAAGTTCTTCCTAACCTATCTTTTTGGGGCAAGCCCAATTGCAGAGCAGGGCTTTTTGGATAGCGACTTGAAAGGACCTGTTCGATCTCTTCGCAACAGTCAATTTGGCTATGTCAATCATGATGATATCAAGGTTTCTTATCAGAGTTTGGAAAAATACATTTCAGATATTGAAGGCTATGTCTCTTCAGGTCAGTTGATTGCTGAGAAGGAGTTCTACTCTTCTGTCCGACTTCGTGGCAGCAAACGCAATCGTGACTATCTTGAAAAAGGCGTCAGCTATTTAGAATTTAGATGTTTTGACCTCAATCCTTTTGACAATCGTGGTATTACACAGGAGACCTTGGATATTGTTCATCTATTTGCACTTAGCCTCCTCTGGCTGGATAAGGTTGAGGATGTTGACCAGGCTATCCAGCTTGGAAAAGATATCAATGAGCAAGTTGCGCTAGCCCATCCGCTGGATAAACTTCCTAAAGAAGCACCAATCCAAGATTTGTTGCAGGCTTTTCGTGACTTAGCCCAGCATTTCCAACTAAATAGTTACTATCAAGACTTAATCTCAAAAATTGAAGCAGCGATTGAGGATCCAAGCCTGACTATCGGTGGACAGCTCGCTCAGCATATCCAAAATCAGTCACTGCAGGACTTTGGTCGTAAGCACGGTTTGGCATATAAAGAGTATGCTTGGACTGCCCACTACGCTCTCAAGGGCTACGAGTCAATGGAGTTATCAACTCAAATGCTCCTCTTTGATGTTATTCAAAAGGGTGTGAATTTCCAAATTTTAGATGAGAGCGATCAGTTTCTCAAGCTTTGGCATGGTGACCATGTCGAATATGTCAAAAATGGTAATATGACCTCTAAGGATAACTATGTCATTCCCCTAGCCATGGCAAATAAGGTTGTCACTAAGAAAATTCTGTCTCAGGCAGGTTTCCCCGTACCAGCAGGTAGTGAGTTTGATGACAAAGATAGTGCTCTAGCCTACTACCCCATCATTCAGAAAAAACCTATCGTTGTGAAGCCAAAATCTACTAATTTTGGACTGGGTATCTCTATTTTTCAAGAAGCAGCTAACCTAGAAGACTATGAGAAAGCTCTGGATATCGCCTTCAAGGAAGACTCTAGTCTCTTGGTTGAAGAATTTGTCGCTGGTACCGAATACCGTTTCTTCGTTCTTGATGGCAAATGCGAGGCAGTGCTTCTACGTGTGGCTGCCAATGTTGTTGGAGATGGAAAACATACTATCGCTGAATTGGTTGCCTTAAAAAATCAAAATCCTCTACGTGGTCGTGACCACCGTTCTCCTCTTGAAATCATCAATCTTGGAGATATCGAGCTACTCATGCTAGATCAGCAAGGCTTTACACCTGAGACCATCCTCGCTGATGGACAAAAGGCTGACCTGCGTGGGAATTCAAATATCTCAACAGGTGGAGATTCTATCGATGTCACCGATAAGATGGACCCATCTTATAAGGAATTGGCTGCTCAAATGGCAACTGCAATGGGAGCCTGGGCCTGCGGTGTGGATTTGATTATTCCAGACGCTAGTCAACCTTCTCTAAAAGAGCAGGCAAACTGTACCTGCATTGAACTCAATTTTAACCCTTCTATGTACATGCATACCTACTGCCATGAAGGACCTGGACAAGCTATCACACCAAAAATCCTAGCTAAACTCTTCCCTGAATTGGATGATTAGAAAATGAAGACCAGTCAAATTTGGCTGGTTTTATCAAACCATTCCCACTGTTGCTAAACCCAACGCAAACAAGAGATTGCCGAATAGCAAAAATAAAAATTGCCACGGTAAAATAAGAATTTCATCGTATGAGCACGATAGATTACGTTTAGATGCGTCAGCTACTGGGCGAGCGAAGTGCTCAAACAGTCTGGGAGACTGTTTGAGGTAACCCAGTTGCTTTTCGCCGTAGTGGAAGTGCTAGAACTGAAAAGTTCTAGCACTAGGGGTTAGCGAGACTTCGGGTTCGCTAGAAAGGAATGCTTTAACAGTCCGGTGGACTGTTAAAGGTTGGAAATAGAACAAGCGCAAGCTTGTCTCTATCGTTTCGATAGTCGGTCGCTTCCGCCCCTCACTACCTAAGAAAAGCAACAAAATATACTAAAAGTACAACAACGGGAAAGATTCTTATCTGTTAAATATTGTCTTTTCCCCCTAATTTAAGGTAAAATGATAGAAACTATAAGTAGAAAGTATTAGGTATGTCTATGGGTCGAAAACCTTATCGTCGCCAATCCAGTTTCGGAGGAATCATCGGACTTGCTTTCCTTATTCTTATCGGATTGGTGCTCTTTATTCAATATATTTTGCCCCTACTGCTCATTGGAGGTGCAGGCTATGGGGTCTACAAGCTCGCTACTCGTAAATCAAGTCTGCAAAAAGCAAACACAGCAGCTAGACTCCAAGATTTAAAGGACAGTATCGGTCGTTGCGATCGCCAACTGAAACTCTTGGAAAATTACCTTGATGAGAAAGACTACACACAATATGCCGTCCTAGCCAATCAGGTTCTTCCTCAATTAGAGAGCATTGACAAGGAAGCTAAGGAGCTCAAAAATGATATGGACCTTTCCATCTATAAGCGTATCGTTAAAAAGGCTGAAGATGAAAAAGAGGACATCACTGCTCAACTGACTAAGCTTCATGTCACACCGTCAGCTAGCCCACAGACTAGCGATGAAAAGGAAATCTACAAGCTTGCACCTGAGATTCTGGAGACCTACCGTAATATCCAAGCCGACCATAGGTTAGTTCTGGAAAAATTGGAAAAAGCTGACAACAAGGCTGAACTTGAAGCTATTCACGACATCAACATGAAGCGTTTTGATGATATCCTGCAAGGCTACCTTCAAATTAAACGGTCTCCAAAAGACTTTTACAATGCTGATGAACGATTAGCGCAAGCCAAGTCTGCGCTGGAAAAATTTGATTTGGACTTGGATGAGACCTTGCGTAAGCTCAATGAGAACCAGCTCAGCGATTTTGAAATTAGCCTACGCATGATGACGCAAAGAGACGCCAGCAAAGACGATTTATAAAGATAGGAGAACAACATGGCAGATACATTTAATTTTGATATTGATCAGATTGCTAACAATGCAATCGCAACTAAGGATAAGACAACTGAAATCATTGAAACCTCAGCGACAAGCACAGGTCAAATGGCTTTCTTGGAAAAGCTGACGCCCGAACAACAAGAAGCAATCCAAGCTAAGGCGCCAGCTATTGTTGACAGCTTTATCGCTGACCAGAATGCCCTTTTGGACTTTGGAACATCAGCTGTTGAAAACGTCAATCAGACTGTCAACCACATTCTCTCAGAGCAGAAAAAATTGGAAATTCCACAAGTTGATGAACTTCTGCTCAATGCAAACCGCGAACTCAATGGTTTCGTTGCTAAATACAAGGATGCCAAACCTGCAGAACTTGAGAAAAAGCAGGGCTTCTTCTCAAAATTCTTCAAACAAACCAAAGATACCTTGCAAGAATTTTACTTTGACTCAAAAACAGTCGAGGAGAAATTGGATGGCATGTCTGTGACTGTCGTTAAACAAGAAGATACCCTTGCTCGTAATATTGTCTCAGCTGAAAAACTGATTGAAGATAATACCAAATCTATCGAGAATTTGGTTGGAGTTATCGCCTTTATCGAGGCTAGCCAAGCAGAATCTGCCAAACGTGCGGGTAATCTGCAAACAGAACTTGCAACACTGGACAGCTCAACACCTGATTATCAAATCAAATCTAATGAATTGGCTCGTATGACAGAAGTTGTCAATACCCTTGAGCAACAGCATACTGAGTATGTTAGCCGTCTCTATGTTGCCTGGGCAACAACACCTCAGATGCGTAATCTGGTTAAGGTTTCTTCTGATATGCGTCAGAAACTTGGTATGTTGCGTCGCAACACCATTCCAACTATGAAGCTCTCTATCGCTCAACTTGGCATGTTGCAACAATCTATCAAATCAGGTGCCACAGCGGATGCGATTGTCAATGCTAATAATGCTGCCCTTCAAATGCTCGCTGAAACCAGCAAAGAAGCTATTCCAGCCTTGGAACGCTCTGCACAAAGCCCTACTGTCACTGTTGAATCTGTTACAGCTCTAGCTGAAAGCCTTGTCGCACAGAATAACGGCATCATTGCAGCAATTGACAACGGTCGCAAACAGCGTGCCCAACTTGAATCAGCTATCGTCAAATCAGCTGAAACCATTAATGACTCGGTCAAACTCCGTGACGAAAAAATCGTGCAAGCTCTTCTTAATGAAGGACGTGAAGTACAAGCTGAGGTCGAGAAACCTCGGGATGATGTCACTCCTGAGGGTGAGTAAAATTCTAAGAGCTCAAATGTAAGAAACTAACGTTTCTACTATCCGCAACCTTCAACAGGTTACCCAAACTGTTGAACCTCTCCTTAATGAAGGGCGTGAAGTACAGGCTGAGGTCGAGAAACTTCGGGATGATGTCACTCCTGAGAGCGAGTAAAATCAGAAGAGCCCAACTGTAAGAAACTGACGTTTCTACTATCCGCAACCTTCAACAGGTTACCCAAACTGTTGAGCCTCTTCTCAATGAAGGGCGTGAAGTTCAAGCTGAGGTCGAAAAACCTCGGGAAGATGTCACTCCTGAGTAAGAATAAGCTTCGAAGAGCTCAAATGTAAGAAACTAACGTTTCTACCATCCGCAACATTCAACAGTTCCCCAAACTGTTGAACCTCTCCTTAATGAGGGGCGTGAAGTGCAGGCTGAGGTCGAGAAACCTCGGGAAGATGTCACTCCCGAGGGCGAGTAAGATCCGAAGAGCTCAACTATAGATAACTACGATTACCTATAGTTACAGCCTATAACTCTCTTTCAAAAAATATTTTTTCAATTTTTTGTATCAAATTAAAACCCGGTTAATTATTCCTATTAACTGGGTTTTCTGTATATATTTAGCTTTTCAAACTTTAATTTATCTGTTTTTAGAATTTTTATCAGATATAGTTTAAAACTATACAAACATATATAAATAAAGTAAGTCATTAAAACCTTGTAAGCACTTGCAAAATCTTCTAGTTTTTTGATAATATCATTTTAGACGTCATTTAGCTCAGCTATTTTCAAAAAAATTTTTGATCAAAGCTGCGGATTTACGAATAGATTTATTGAAAAGAGAAAATATGAGGTTAGGATATGAAACTCAAGGAATTAACGAAAGAAAACTATGAACAGACTCTGGCTCAGATGACTAATTTTTCATTCATGCAGTCTAAGGAAATGTGTGATTTGTTGGATAGACAGGGAAATCAGGTCCACTATATTGGTCTAGAGGTTGATGGCAATCTAGAAATCATTGCCAGTCTCTACTCACGTAAGATGCTTGGTGGTCTTCGCATGGAGCTGCATTCAGGTCCCGTCTATAGCAAACCCGATCATCTGCTGAGTTTTTATAGGCTATTACAGACTTATGCCAAAAAGCACAATGTCTTAGAGCTCGTCGTTAAGCCCTATGAAGATTTTCAAATCTTTGACAAAAACGGTAATCCTCTTTCTGACAGCTTTCATGATCAGCTAACTTCCTTGCAAACTATCGGTTTTCAACACGATGGACTGACAGTTGGCTATCCTAATGGCGAGTCAACTTGGCACTTTGTCAAGGATCTGACAGACCTCACAGAGGACCAACTTCTCAAGTCCTACAATAAAAATGGTCAACGTCTCGTCAAAAAAGCCCGTAAAGTGGGGCTTAAAGTCAGAAATTTAGAGCGCAATGAGTTACAGATTTTCAAAGATATTCAAGATAGCACCGCTGAGCGCAATGGCTACGCTGCAAAGCCACTTTCCTACTATGAAAATCTCTTTGATATGTTTGGAGACAAGGCGGAGTTTCTAACCGCTACAATCCATTTTCAAGATTATCTCGAAAAACTTCAGGAAGAAAATAAGGCTCTCAAAAAGAGCCTAGCCAACCTAGAAAAGCAACTAGAAAAAAATAGCACTAAAAAACTAACTGCCAATTATAAACACAGTCTTGGACTCTTAGACAAGAAAGAGGCTGAGATCCAACAGATACTTCCTTATGCTCAAAAATTTGGAAATACTGAAATAGCTCTGGCATCGAACCTTGTCCTCTATAGTTCGGCTGAAGTGACCTATCTCTTTGGTGGTTTCTATACAGACTACAATTTCTTGGCTGCGCCAGCATTGCTACAAGATGCTGCTATGACTAAGGCAATCAAGAGAGGAATTCCTCTCTACAACTTCTTAGGTATTCAAGGAAAATTCGATGGTTGCGACGGTGTCCTTCGCTTCAAACAAAACTTTAATGGCTACATCGTCCGTAAGATGGGAACCTTCCGCTACTATCCAAAACCAACAACCTATAAAATTATCCAGTTTGCCAAAAAAGCTCTAGCAAGATAACGACTAATCCCCAGATGAAATTTTTATCGTCTGGGGATTTTAGTTACTCCAAGCACACCAGCAAAATCATGCTATACTATAAATATATTAAGTCTTTAATTTATTTTTAAAATTGCAATCAGGAGAAGATATGAAAAAAGTAGGGATTTTCCTTATAGGAGTTTTAGCAGTTATTGGAATAAGTCTAGGAGGATGGAAAATAAAAGAAACCGTCGAGCAGCAAGGAATAATAAAGATCGTAAATAGTAACGACGTCAAAAATATTATTGAGGATAATTTAAAAATTTATGATAAAAACGCTCTAACAAAAAAGGGGATTATTAAGACATACATGATTGATGATACGACCATTAAGCGTAGCCCTATGGGGGGAATTTTATTTGATATCTATATCAATAATAATCATGAATTACTTATGCATTTTACATTAGAGAAAGATAAGGGTGTTTTAAAACAATCAGGAGGAGGATACTCTAAAGAATTCTCAAAATTTATAAAAGAGAGTATAAGTAATAATGGTTAAATATTCTGATCATGAATGACAGAGAATTGCAAATGAAGAGGATATAAATGATACACCTAATCAAACAATGATAGTAAAATCAGATAAGGGAAGCAACATAGAAATCAGTTATTATTTAATTTATTTATAAAATAGGATAAGGGAGAAGATATGAGAAAAGTAGGAATTTTCCTTATAGGAGTATTAGCAGTCATTGGAATAAGCCTGGGAGGTTGGAAAGTGAAAGAAATTATTGAGCATCAAGAGATGGCAAAAATCGTAAAAAGCGAGGAAGCCCAAAAAATATATGAGGATCAATTAAAATTTATTGATGAAAATGATTTAACAGACAATGGCATAATAAAATCATATCAGATTGATTCATTTAAACGGAATCCAATGGGAGGAATATTCGTCCATCTTCGGATAAATGATAACAAAAATTACGAAGTTACAGTCAATTTAGGTAAAATGCAAGACAAAATAGTGGGGGAAGGTGGGAGTTCCTCACCAGAATTAGCCAATTTAGTAAGAAAGGAAACTTCTAATGACTAATAGTTATATTGGTACCAAGAGAAACAATTAAATCTTTAAGTTTCAATTCGTGTTTCTAACTTATTTAAATAAGATAGCCAAAGGAGCTTGTATGAAGTTAAAAAAATATTTCTTAGTCCTTATAGGGATGGTATGTTTTATAACTATTTTAGAAGGATGCAGTACATCTAATAAATCTACTTTAACAAAAGAACAACAAAATCAGATTGTACAGTATATTGCTAACAATTTTGAAGAAATCAAAATTGTTGAATTTGAAAATATAGACCATAACAAGCTTGCAGAAACAACTTTTATTAATCTGAAAGTAAATGAAAATAGTTATCTGTCTATTTCTGTAGGGGATGATATTTATGATGTAGATAATTATTCTCCAGGATGGAATCCTGATTCTTTTAAACTAAAAGAAAAATCAGAAAAAAGGTTGAAAACAGACATAAGTTCTATTGAAATCATTTATTTGGGAGAACAAAATGGTAACTGATAAAAATTACAATGATACTGCCAAAAGGGTTTATGCTGTAGAGTTTGGAAAAGAAAATTATACTGTGAAAAAAGGTTATACCTTTCAATCAAACAATCAAACTTTCCAAGTCCTAATAGCCGAAGATAACACCGACAACGGTATGCAGGCTATGGTAATAATCATTTGTGAACATATCGTTTCAAAAATGAAAGTAAGATTCTTCTGTGTATTACCTTTATTTATAAAATAGGATAAGGGAGCTGAAATGAAAAAAAGATTATTATTTATTTTAAGCTTGTTCAGCCTAATTGCCATTTTAGGAGGCTGTAGTGTGAATAAAATATCAAACGAACAGGTAAAGAAGACGGAAAATGATCTAGCAAAATATATAGTTAGTAGATATAGTGATGTTGAGACAATTACTTTTAAAAAGTGGGGATATTCCAATGAAACTGGTTATTGGGGAGTCACTGTTATAGTAAATAAAACTAATAAAATATCATTTTCATTAGGAGATAGAAAAGATATTACTTCAATAAGTGGCATCTCATATCATTCTGATAGTTTCCATTTGTTAGAAAACGAAGAGAACAAAGATGACTCACCAGTATCCATTAGTAAAAAAATTATTTCTAATGAACTTAAGGTAGATTTATCCAATGTAACCATCACTTATTCAAGCAGTTAATGGAGAGAAAATATGATACAAGATAACAGCTGCAACACTCTCGCAGGACAAGTTTATAATGTTGAGCCTGATAAAGCATATTCAATAGAATAAAAGAATTAAAATGAAGAAAAGATTATTATTTATTTTAAGCTTAATTACCATTTTAGGAGGATGTAGTATGTCTAGTAAATCTACTTTAACAAAAGAACAACAGGACAATGTGGTTAAACGAATTGCGAGAAATTATGATATTCAAAGTATAGAGTTTATCAAATTTAGTCAGGATACTAAGACTGGAACATACAATTTACTATTTATTATAAATAACAATGAAAAGTATAAAACAGGTATATCAATAAGAAATATAGAAAGGCTTAATAACTCTACAGACGAGATTGGTCTTAGCCCTATTGAGACATTTAAATCATTAGAACGAGAGAATGTTTTATTAACAGAAAATATCGATACTAGTGATATTCAAATTACATACCTGGGAGAATAATTCTTTAATATATTTATAAAATTGGATAAGGGAGTTTGAATGAAAAAAAGATTGTTATTTATTTTAAGCTTGACCAGCTTAATTGCCATTTTAGGAGGTTGTAGTATGTCTAATAAATCTACTTTAACAAAAGAACAACAAAATCAGATTGTACAGTATATTGCTAACAATTTTGAAGAAATCAAAATTGTTGAATTTGAAAATATAGACCCAAACAAGCTTGCAGGAACAACTTTTATTAATGTGAAAGTAAATGAAAATAGTTATCTGTCTATTTCTGTAGGGGATGATATTTATGATGTGGACAGTTATTCTCCAGGATGGAATCCTGATTCTTTTAAACTAAAAGAAAAATCAGAAAAAAGGTTGAAAACAGACATAAGTTCTATTGAAATCATTTATTTGGGAGAAAAAAATGGTAACTGATAAAAATTACAATGATATTGCCAAAAGAGTTTATGCCGTAGAGTTTGGAAAAGAAAATTATACTGTGAAAAAAGGTTATACCTTTCAATCAAACAATCAAACAATCAAACAATCAAACTTTCCAAGTCCTAAGAGCCAAAGATAACTCCGACAATGATATGTAGACTATGGCAGTAACTATTGGTAAACATATCGTTTCAAAAATAAAAGTAAGCGTTTTCTGTATATTATCTTTATGCTATACTATAGGTACATTAATTCTTTAATATATTTGTAAAATAGGATAACGGAGGAGATATGAAGAAAAAACTTTTATCTATTGTGCTACCAATCGGTATCCTTGGTCTGATCTTCGGAGGTATATTGTTTATGAACTATCAACAAAAAGTTCAATATCAGGAAATGATTAATATTGCAATGAGTAACGAAGCTAAGGTAGTTTATGAAGAATACATTTTATCTTATATTGATTCTAATGCTTTCCAAGAAAATGGCTCTATAAGAAATTATACAGTAGATAAAAACAGTCTATCTTATAATCCTATGGGTGGGCTAATGGTAAAAATCATATTAAATAGCAACTCATATTTATACATTGATTTTAATTTAATAGATAATGGTGATGGTACTTACCACTCAGCCTACTACTCTGAATCTCCCAATTTAGCTGATATGTTGGATAAAAAGGAGGAGCAGTCTGTCAAAGTATATAAATGATATAAATTTACAGACTGCTATGACTGAGTACCTACCTAATCTACAAAAAGGAAGTAAAGTCCAAACTCAAAATAGAACCTATGTTGGTCGAGTCTCCCAAGTCTACGATAATACTAATGAGACTAATTGTTTTAATAATGGGTGGAGTTTTGATGTTTAACAATTTTAATAGCGAGAAAGAATCCCAATATAAGTTTGAAGAAGATCGTAAGTACGTTAATTCTTTAATTTATTTATAAAATAGGATAAGGGAATTAGAATGAAGAAATGGAAAAATTTGTTTGCACTAGTTGCTATTGGAGTGTTATTAACGCTTGAGGGGTGTAGCATGTTTGGGAGTAAAAAAGAAGAAAACACGAAGTACAAACTTGAGCAGGATAGGATAGCTAACTATCTGATTGAACACATAGAATTAGTTGATGGAGAATCTATTAAAGAAATTGAATTCGTTGAATTTCAAAAAAATAATATGACAGGAACCTGGAGAATAACCGCCACAATCAATGAAAAATACGATATTTCTTTTTCAGAAGATTCTTTAGGCGGAGAAATTGAAACAGCTAATTACTCTCCTAAGGAATTTGAAGAAAGTTATGAAAAGTTAAGTAATGATTATTCTATAAAAGATATTGAAATAGAATATTTCAAGGAGTAATAAATGATAACAGATGAAGATTACAAAAATATTTCTGATCGCGTTTATGATGTTGATTCTGGAAAAGTAGCTAATCCCGTTAAAACGGGTGATGCTGTAGCAGCTGGTCAATTCCAAGTCCTAAGAGCCGAAGACAATACCGACAATGGTATGCAAGCTATGTCAGTGGCTCCAGTGGATAACAATGGTAATGTGGATTATAGCGAGGTTGTCATTGCCTATGCAGGAACAAATCAAAATGATTTCAAAAATTTTGAGACAGATTTACAGAGCATTGGTTTAGGTAGTGATAAGTTAAGTTACGTTAAAACTATCGAATCTGATATTTCTGGGCAATGGATTGCTAATGAAAATCCAATCAATTCAAAAATAAAAGTAAACGTTTTCTGTATACTATCTTTATGCTATACTATAAGTACATTAATTCTTTAATATATTTATAAAATAGGATAAAGGTGGAGATATGAAAAAAGTAGGGATTTTCCTTATAGGAGTTTTAGCAGTTATTGGAATAAGCCTGGGAGGTTGGAAAGTGAAAGAAATTATTGAGCATCAAGAGATGGCAAAAATCGTAAAAAGCGAGGAAGCCCAAAAAATATATGAAGATGAATTAAAATTTATTGATGAAAATGCTTTAACAGACGATGGTATAATAAAATCATATCAGATTGATTCATTTGAACAAAATCCTATGGGTGGGATAATTGTTTACCTACGAATAAATGATAATAAAAATTACAGTGTAACAGTTTTTTTGGGTAAAATGCAAGACAAAATAGTGGGTGAAGGTGGAAGTTGGTCACCAGAATTAAGCGACTCAGTAAAAAAGGAGACTTCTAATGACTGATAGTTATAGTGAGTATGAGCGTAAGCAAATTGCTCAGCAAGAATACAATGCAAGTATTCATAAAGGGCTCCCTATAAAAATAGGCAGTGGAAAAAATACTAAGCTTATCGGTACCGTTCGCCAAGTTATTACGGATAAAACAGGATTAAATGCCTATGTCGTGGAAAGTCCTGATAAAAAGACTGTTTCTATTTTGTACAAGGGGTCAGAGGGAATAGGACAGGAAGGCTCAAAAGTTGACTGGATAGATAATGACATTCCTATGGCAAAAAATATCACTACAGCTACCCCTAAAGCTACTTCTCAGTTAAAATCAGCCGCAAAAACCCTTAATAAAGTCCTTGAAGATTATCCTAATGCTAAAATCGATGTCTATGGTCATTCTCTAGGCTCTATGGATGCTCAATATGCCCTAGCTAATGTTTCTGATGTCAACCGCATTTCTGGAGCTTATGTTTATGAAGGACCAAATACCTATCCTGCTCTGACAGATAAGCAGAAGGCAAAAGCTGATGCACTAAAATACCGTATCCATAATTATATTGATCCAAAAGATTTCGTTACACTGGGTTATGTTAAAAATACTTCAAATCATAAGTTCGATTTGAATAGCCAAAATGCAGTGGGTATTGTTTACCATGTTGATAGTAAGTCAAGAATAAACCCAGTTGAACAACATATGTGGGGTGGTTACCAATGGAACTCTGATGGCTCCCTTCAAATAGAATCCGACAGTTCAGCTTGGGAAAACAAATACAGTTCTAGTTTAGATGCTGTATCCCTTGGTATGTATAACTTCTCTACTCTCAAATCTCAGAGGAAAAAAGATGGGAAACTCTCCAAAAATGAGACTTTCTTTTTAGATAGTGTTCAAGCTGGCTTGATTGCTCAAGGTTTGGTTACTGCCTCTGAGACGGTTAAAAGCGAGGTAGAAACAGCTAAGAAAGATGCTGTTAATGAAGCCGAAGAGCTTTTTCAATCTACTAAAACAGCTCCTTGGGGGATTTCTGAGCTAAGTATTGATGAGATTCAAGAAGCTTTTGCAGGGGCTGGAGTAACCTACGATAGCATCGTCACTAAGGTAGAAGATCATTTTGCAAAAAAAGGAAGTAAAGTTGATGAAATAGCTACTGCCTATTCTCAGCTAGAGACTAAGATTCAAACTGGAATCAATGATGCTCTGGCAGCAGACAGTAATCTTGCACAGGAGTTTAACCAATGGTCAGTTCAGTAGAAAAACAGTTAGAGCAGCTTGAAGATGAAATCAAGAAACAAAAAAGACATCTAGAAAAACTTGAAGATGACTATCAGTCTGAACGTCGTAAGTTAGATGAAGCTCTTTTTGAATTAGAGGATAGAAAAAGGGCTATTGATAACTTTCTTGAGGAAAAATACGATGAATCTCTGTCGTTTTTAAGGCAAGTTGATGCAGATATCTCTGAGTCATTTGCAAATCTAAACCAACTCATTACCAACTACACAGATACCACAGACCTGGTTTATCATAAAGAACGCCAACAACTTGAAGAACAATCTGATCAACTCTATGCCAAATATAGCAAAGAGCACAGCCAAATTGAGCAGAAGATTGACGACTCATTTGCTCAACGAAAACGTATCATTTTAGGATAGGAAAAAGAGATGAGTGAACTAACAACAAGCACTAGTAAGGCACTAAAGGGTACAGAAACTGATTTTAAGAAATTAAAAAAAGATCTGGAAAAAACATTAATTAAAACAGTTCATGCCCCTCTGATTCTTCAGAAAAAAGGATCAATTATTTCAGACTATGACCAGAAAATTGATAATGCCGTCAAAGATGGAAAATCAGCAATTACTTCTATTGTAAATCAGTTAGATACTAGTATCAAAGGCGATGGGCGAAAAGCTCTCGAAGAGACTGTAAATAAGCATAAAGATGACTACGACAAGGTCTAAAAATCAACCCCAGACGAAATGAATTGTAACCCAAAATTGGATAAGAAATTATTGAAAGGATTTAGTTCTGTATTGAACAGGACTAAGTCCTTTTAGTTTTGTCTCAATTCATTTGTTGTAGTAAAAAATATAATCTGTCTTGCTCTCCCAAGTTCATTAAGAGATTGATAGGAGTTCTCAATCCCATAAACCATTTCAGATTATATAAATGTTATTAAATTAGTTTTCAAACTATTATACTTTTCTATGTTTATATCAAGTTGAAAAGCTTTTCTTGTTGTTAGAGGTTTTGTCCTAGCTGTTCTCAGATGTACGTCATCATAGAAAGTGATCTCATCTGACTGTATTTAGTTGGATTCATATTATTAGTCTGTGGCTAGCGGTACATTAAATAAGCACCAATTCCTGCAATAACTAATAGTAAAAGAATAAAGAAACTATTTTTTATATGCTGTTTCCCTTGTTGATACTCTTCGTACTTCATCTCGAAAGATCGACTAACTTCAGAAGCAAGCTCATCAAGGCTATCCTTTGCTTTTTCTAAACTCTTTTCGTTTGACATATCAATACTCTCCTATTCCATCGACTTATTAGTTAATAAAAATTGACCAGAATTTTCTATAAAAGTAAAACTAGATTTCTGCGTATCTGGCCATTCATAGTCCAGACTAACGGTACATTGTAAAGAACTGTCAAGAGAACTGCCCATAACGAACGTACTTGTATCCGAAGGTTTCCCAAATTTTTCAAGTACTTGATCAATACTACTTCCACCTGTACCATCACTAGACGAACCAACTATCATTTGATCCACATCTTGTGTTGACCAAGATTTGATATCATAATTCTCAATATTAGGTAATTGATAAAGATTACGAGCACTTTTTACCTGTAAGCTTATGTCTTCTCCACTCTGCAAAAAAGTCAACTTAACATCTACCGTTTTAAGAGGAGATTCAGTAATAGTCTTGCTATAAGTAATTACTATTGAAGATATTTCATTTGATGATATTTCATTAGGATAGGATCGATAATAGGTATCATTTGGACGTCCATATTTTTCAATAATTTGAAGTAATTGAGCTTCTGATTGACCAAAACTCACATCCAATTCTTCAAAATCTTCATAGGTCCACAAAAATTCCTTCTGTTCAACATTTTCATATAAACCCTCCACATAGGTCTTTAAATTTCTTTCCTCTGTATATTCTGGTGAACTTACTTTAAACTCAATATTTTGACTAGCTTTTATTAAAATAGCAAGTATAACTAAGGTACACACTGTAAGAAGCATCCTAATGTAGAGTGGCGAAAATAATGACCTCCTTGATAGCATTCGACGCTCAACAATTCTACCAAGTTCCTCTGCAATATCTTCAAGGCTTTCTGATTCTCTATTCATTTTCTTCTTCATAATTATGATTATAAAGGATTTCTAATCTTTTGACTAGATAAGAATTGTTTATAATCATACTTTAAGGTAAAATAAAAATATTAGTAGCTTATTTTTTATCAAATAATTTTAGGAGAGTTATGAACCATCATTTGCATCAAAAGAGCCCCAACGAAAGGACATCTCAATATTCTTCAGACGGCCATCGAAAACCTACTCGTCTTCAATTGGCTGCTGTCACCGCCATTACTTTGGCTATTGTCTATCTGTTTGAAGATCACCTTGTCCTCTTAGTTGCCGTTATTGCTTTAATTACCATTATTTACTTTGGGATAACTTATTATCAGATTCAAAAACAGAAATCAATCAGCTTACAATTACAAACTTTGAAAGACCATATTCGTCAAGCTGATCGAGCTACTGTATTATTAGAAGATTATTTGGAAGAACAGGATTATCCCAAATACGCTCAAGTTGCACAGCGCCTCCTCCCTCAACTCCAGAAAATTACAACTGAGTCAGATGAAGTTAAGAAACATATTGAAGCGTCTGTCTATGATCGTCTCATAAATAAACTTCAGGAGATTGAAGAAGGTGTAAGAGAACAACTAAATTTGTTACATTTATCAACATCGGAATCTAATTTAGATATTGTGCAGCGTCTCATCGCTTATGCTCCAGAATTGCTAATCTCCTTCCAAAATATTCAACGTGATCACTTAATTATCTTAACTAAGATTGAACAAGCTCCAAATAGAGCTGAGCTACTTGCACTACATGACATCAATATGGAACGTTTTCAAGATATCTTAGAGGGTTATCTCAAAATCAAAGCAAATCCTAAAAACTACTATGATTCCGAACAACGCTTAGCTCAAGCTAAGAATGTCATTGAACAATTTGATTTGGATCTCGATGAAACCTTACGACGACTTAATGAAAATGATCTTAGTGATTTTGAAATCAGTTTACGCATGATGATGAACAATGATGACAAGGACTTTCTATAACAGATTTTATACAAATCTAGAGAAAGCACAACTCACTAGAATAGCCAATTTACCATAACCTCAGACAAAATTTCTAAAATCGTCTGGGGTTTTCCTTCCATTTCCGACAACATCTTTGTGCGCCACTTCCTCATACAAAATCAAGCCATTGTGTTATAATAGAAGTTATGGATAAACTTATTAAATCAATTTCAAGTTCTGGTTCTTTCCGTGCTTATGTTCTTGATAGCACTGAGACAGTCCGAACTGCTCAAGAAAAACATCAAACCCTATCATCATCAACCGTTGCACTTGGTCGTACCTTGATTGCCAACCAGATTTTGGCAGCTAATCAAAAAGGCGACAGCAAGATTACTGTTAAGGTTATCGGCGATAGCTCATTCGGCCATATCATTTCAGTAGCTGATACTAAAGGTCATGTTAAGGGCTATATTCAAAATACTGGCGTTGACATTAAAAAGACAGCGACTGGTGAGGTTTTGGTCGGTCCTTTCATGGGAAATGGTCACTTCGTGACAATTATCGATTATGGTACTGGTAATCCTTATACCTCAACTACACCTTTGATTTCTGGTGAAATTGGTGAAGATTTTGCCTACTACTTGACAGAGTCTGAGCAGACACCTTCTGCTGTTGGACTCAATGTCCTTTTGGACCAAGATGACAAAGTCAAGGTTGCTGGTGGCTTTATGCTACAAGTTCTACCTGGTGCTACAGAAGAAGAGATTGCTCGCTATGAAAAACGTATCCAAGAAATGCCAGCCATCTCAACCCTTCTAGAATCTGACGACCATATCAATGCCCTCCTATCTGCTATCTACGGAGATGAAGATTACAAGGTCCTCTCCGAAGAAGAGATTGGCTTCGCCTGTGACTGTTCACGACAACGCTTCGAAGCTGCTTTGATTACTCTTGGAAATGCTGAGCTTAAAGCTATGGCAGAAGAGGATCACGGTGCGGAGATTACCTGTCAATTCTGTGGGGAAACCTATACATTTACTGAACAAGATTTGGAGGCACTCATCAATGACTAAGCTCAATTCATCCTTTATGATTGGTGATGTGGAAATTCCTCATCGTACCGTTCTTGCCCCTATGGCAGGTGTCACTAACTCAGCCTTTCGTACCATCGCTAAAGAATTTGGAGCTGGGCTAGTTGTCATGGAAATGATTTCTGAAAAAGGTCTTCTCTACAACAATGAAAAGACCCTTCACATGCTTCATATCGATGAAAATGAACATCCAATGTCTATCCAACTCTTCGGTGGAGATGCCGAAGGGCTCAAGCGTGCAGCTGACTTTATTCAGACCAATACTAAGGCAGATATCGTTGATATCAACATGGGTTGCCCAGTCAATAAGGTCGTCAAAAATGAAGCTGGCGCTAAATGGCTCAAGGATCCTGACAAGATTTATCATATCGTTAAAGAAGTGACTTCTGTCTTAGATATTCCTCTAACAGTTAAGATGCGTACTGGCTGGGCTGACAATTCTCTTGCGGTTGAAAATGCCTTGGCAGCTGAATCAGCTGGTGTCTCAGCCCTTGCCATGCACGGGCGTACACGTGAGCAAATGTACACTGGAACCTGTGACCATGAAACACTTGGACGTGTCTCTAAGGCTATCACCAAGATTCCCTTTATCGGAAATGGTGATGTGCGCAGCGTTCAAGATGCCAAATTTATGATTGAAGAAATCGGTGTGGATGCTGTTATGATTGGACGCGCAGCCATGAACAACCCATATCTCTTTACTCAAATCAATCATTTCTTTGAGACTGGCGAAGAATTGCCTGATCTTCCATTTGACAAAAAACTGGATATCGCTGAGGACCACCTCAAACGCTTGGTGGATCTGAAAGGTGAAATGATCGCCGTTCGTGAATTCCGTGGCTTAGCGCCTCATTACCTTCGTGGTACTGCTGGTGCTGCTAAGGTCCGTGGTGAGGTCTCACGCGCAAGCACTGTTGCTGAAGTTCAAGCTATTTTTAGCACTATCCGCTAATATAAACACAAAACCTTGGAGTTATGCTCCAAGGTTTTTTACAAATATTTTTCTTTGAGATCATTAACCGTCTTAGTCAAAACGCTCAAGTCTTGACTGACCTTGAGGATGAGGATAGACCCTTGAATAGTAGCAATAATATTGCTTGCTTCCTGGAGGCTCTTCTTCTCTGACCAATCTGGATGAATGCCCTGCAAAACTTTAGCAGTACCAGCTAACCACTGATCGATAAAGTCTTTTAGAAGTACACGGAAATCCTTCTCCTGAGCTGATAACTCAACGATAAGGTTCCCCATTGGGCAACCATAGTAGATTTCACCCTCTTGATTTTCATGAAATTCGTAGACCCAATCTAGCATGGCAAGAAATTTGTCCTCAGCTGACTGGTCTGTGGCAAAAATCCCTTGAAAGAGTTCTCTGTCCCACTTTTCAATGAGTGACTGTGTCACCTCAATTCCAATCTGTTTCTTAGATGTAAAATAAT
Organism: Streptococcus loxodontisalivarius; assembly: GCF_016908645.1. Taxonomy (GTDB): domain Bacteria; phylum Bacillota; class Bacilli; order Lactobacillales; family Streptococcaceae; genus Streptococcus; species Streptococcus loxodontisalivarius. Next base: position 21,490 of record NZ_JAFBEH010000018.1, on the reverse strand, counting down.
GATAGAGCTGTCCCTTACCGACATTGGCAGCCTTCATAATATCGCTGATTGATGTCGCCACATAACCCTGACGATACATCAAATCTTGTGTTTGATCAATAATATCTTCTCTTACGCTCATCTCTATTCTCCCCTTAAAAGGTTTGTTTACATTATATCAATTTATAGTCTCAAGTCCAAATTTTCTAACCATTACAGGTGAAAAAAGCTAGGGTTTTCAAGGGAAATAAGGAAATTTAAGGCCATTATTGACTATCCTACGAAAAACACTTACAATATGAGTATGAAAACACTGATAAAAGCAATTCCTTTGGGGATATCTGGTCTTATGCTAGGACTGATTGCCCTCAATAATCTCTTTAATCAAGTCGTAATGGGGCTAGGTTATCCCTTTTTGGCTCTAGCAGGGCTTATTTTACTCAACCTTCTGGTCACCCTGATAGGAGACCAAAAGCGAGTTCGACATGAACTGAAATCAGTCCTCCCCCTATCTAGTTTTGGGACTTTTTCCATGGCTCTTCTCTTTCTGGCAGGTCAGGGATTTCTCCCACTAGGATTGCGACTAGGCCTCTGGGGACTTGGCTTTTGTCTCCATGTGACTCTTATCATCCTCTTCACCATCAAAATTCTGAAGCACTGGACTATTGATGATTTCTACCCCAGTTGGTTTATCATCTATGTCGGGATTGCCGCAGCCAGTATCACAGGTCCTGCCCTTCAGCTGACCTCGCTCAGCCTGATTACCTTTTACTTTTCCTTTATCTCCTACCTGATTTTGATGTTAGCCTTCTTATATCGCATCTTTATTTTTGGGAAAATAGCAGAGCCTCTAAGGGCAAATCTAGCGATCATGGCAGCACCATCATCACTTCTTCTACTAGCCTGTCACGCTCTGCAATTCTCAAACCAATGGATAGTCAGTCTGGTCGTCGCTTCACAGTTTTTCTACTTCCTGACGATATTTCTCGAACGAAAGTTGCCACAGCAACAATTTAGTCCTGCCTGGGCAGCACTGACCTTCCCATCTGTCTCAACAGCTCTCGCCCTCAAACTTAGCTTGGAAAGATTAGAGCTAATCACCCCTGTGACAAGAGGACTACTACTTGCAGAAGGACTGCTAGCAACTGGAATCGTCTGCTATATCGCCCTAGAATTTGTCCTTTATATCAGAAAAGAAGAAAACTCCTAAAACAAATGTTTTAGGAGTTTTGTCTTGCTCTAATTAACACTGAAGTTCAACTGACCTTGTTTGAGACCGATTTTCAGTTCTGAACCTTCTGGAAGGTTTCCAGCCAAAATCAATTCTGACAGTTTATCTTCAACCTCGGTTTGGATGGTACGACGGAGAGGACGAGCTCCCATCTCGATATCGTAACCATCTTTAGCCAGATGTTTGAGGGCAGACGGTTGGAACTTCAAAGTGATTCCTTTTTCTGCCAAAACAGCGACCAGAGGTTTGACCATGATTTTAACGATTTCTTGCATATTTTCTTCAGTCAAACTATGGAAAACAACCTTTTCATCGATACGGTTGATAAACTCTGGGCGATAAGCCTTCTTGAGTTCTTCCATAATACGACTTTCCATGGCTTTTTGGTCATGAGACAAGGCTTTGGCACCAAATCCGACAGTCTTATCATCACGCAGGGCTGTTGCTCCTAGGTTCGATGTCATGATGATGATGGTATTTGAAAAGTCAACCTTACGACCGCGGCTATCAGTCAGAACACCATCATCCAAAACTTGAAGAAGAATATTGAAAATGTCTGGGTGAGCTTTCTCAACTTCGTCAAAAAGAAGAACTGAGTATGGTTTTTGACGAACTTTCTCAGTCAATTCACCACCTTCATCGTAGCCAACATAGCCTGGAGGGGCTCCGTTTAGGCGGCTAGCAGCGAATTTCTCCATGTATTCTGACATATCAAAGCGAATAAGTGCTGACTCATCATCAAAGAGGAGCTCTGCTAGTGCCTTAGCTAATTCTGTCTTACCGACACCAGTTGGTCCTAGGAACATAAAAGAACCGATAGGACGTTTTCCTGTACGGATACCTGACTGGTTACGACGAATGGCACGACTGATGGCTGAAACAGCCATGTCCTGACCAACCACGCGCTTGTGAAGCTCTTTTTCCAAGTTCAGGTATTTTTTATTATCTGCCTGAGTCATCTTTTCAACAGGAATACCTGACAGACGACTAAGAGTAGCAAGGATATGCTCCTCTGTCACCTGAATAGGCTTACTTTCCTTAGGAAACTGAGCTTTCTTCAAGAGACGAGAAACTGCCTTCATATCACCGTCCATGATAGCCTTATCGACTGACGTTAAGAATTCCTCTGCCTCTTTTTTAACCATGATTTGGACAGTTGCGCTAGCTTCATCCAAAAGATCAATAGCAGAGTCTGGAAGGTTTTTGCTAGTCAAATAGCGATGAGCTGACTTAACTGCTGTCATAACAGCCTCATCACTAATAGCAACATGATGGTAGTCTTCAAAACTTGATTTAAGACCAGAAAGAATCGTATAAGCATCCTCTACACTAGGCTCTTCAATGGTAATCTTAGCGAAGCGACGTGATAGCGCAGCATCTTTTTCAATATGCTTTTGATACTCTTCCTGAGTTGTTGCACCAACCATGTGGAGTGTCCCACGTGCAAGAGCTGGTTTGAGGATATTGGCAGCATCCAGCGTACTATCGATTCCTGAACCAGAACCCATAATCGTATGCAATTCATCGATAAAGAGGATAATACGACCATCTTCTTCGATATCATTAATAATCTGGTTCATACGCTCTTCGAAGTCACCACGGAAGCGAGTTCCAGCAACTACGCTCATCATGTCTAATTCCAGAACACGCATATCCTGTAGTTCATAAGGAATCTCACCATCAACGATACGTTGAGCAAGACCGAGCGCAAGGGCTGTCTTTCCGACACCAGCATCACCAACAAGAACAGGATTGTTCTTTGTCTTACGGCTCAAGACTTGAACCATACGAGTGATTTCCTGATCACGACCAATAACAGGCTCTAACTTACCTGCTCTAGCAAGGGCTGTCAAATCTCTGGTGAAATCCGCCAAATCACCTGCTGTACTAGGCGGTTTCATCATATCTGAGAAACTACCCCCAGCAGACTTAGATTTTTTAGGACGTTTCAGCTCATGGATAGCCTTCATATCTTCCTTACTGAAACCGGCATGACGCTCAACGGACTTACGAAGGTCTAGCAAGCGTACTGACTCACCGTCATCTTTTGTTTTAAAGCCAACGACTTCAAGCAAACGAACTGGCATACCATTCGGTGTCAATAGCATAGCTAAGAGAATGTGCTCTGTTCCCACTTCCTCATTGTGGCTGACTTTTGCGATACCTTCTGCAAATCGCTCTAGACTTTCAAGACCTGAAGAACGAGGAAGAAAACGTGTCTCAACACGGCTAGCATCATACTCTTTCTCTGTAGCTAAAATAGCTGCTGCCATGTATTCTTCGTGACGAATACGATCCTCATACTCTCTAAAAACTAGCCCTGCAATGGTCTCATCACTGTCAACCAAGGCTAAAAGAACATGCCATGATTCCAGATAGTCGCAGGCAAAAGCCTGAGCATGAAATTGGGCAAGACGGAAAACTTCTTGCATCTTATGTGAATAAACTGTCATCTATTATCCTTTTCTATCTAATCGTTGTAACAAACGACGCAACATCCTTGCTCTGATGTAGGGACCCTCTTCTCCTAGAACTTCATCAGATGAAGCCACCAAAATAAGATTTCCCTCGCGTTCTGTAATAACCTTATCATCAAACAGCTGTTGAATAATATCGTTAAAGACCTGCTCACTGATACGCTCACCGATAGAGCTCAGCAGATTCCCTAGAAGCTGATGCTGGTCTGAAAAACGTACCTTGACAATACGAATGTAGCCACCGCCACCCCTCTTACTCTCAACAGCGTAGCCACGACTTTCAGTAAAGCGCGTCTTGATCACATAGTTGATTTGACTAGGAACGACTTGAAAAGCATCTGCTAAGTGCGAACGCTTGATTTCGGCACTACCAGTCTGGGCAAGAAGTTGCTTAATGTACTCTTCAATATTGTCAGATGTATTTCGTGACACCATAGGGTCTCCTTCCTAGCTTTTTTGACTATAACTGACTATTATTATATCAGAAATATCAAGCATTTGAAAGAAAAGACCCCTCCCAGAGGCAATGGTAGCGCTACTTTGTTTTAGTGCAGTCTCTATTTTAATTATTCGTAAAAATAACGATACTTTTTAAAAATGGAAAGAATCTAGACTATCTAGCATAAAAGTTGAGTTCAAAGCAGATATAAGATACAATAGTTTTGTCTATCAAATGACAGAAAGGCTTTTAAACATGAACTATCTTATTACCTTCCTTATCGGTATGGTACCATTGATCGAGTTGCGTGGTGCAGTTCCTTATGCCATCGCCACAGGCATTCCAATGTGGCAAGCAATTGTTATCGGTGTTATTGCCAATATGCTTCCTGTACCCATCATCTTCTTCTTTGCTCGTCGTGTTCTTGAATGGGGAGCAGACAAACCAGTAATTGGTGGCTTTTTCACTTGGTGTCTTAAAAAAGGACATAGCGGTGGAGAAAAACTGAAGAAAACAGCTGGTGAAAAAGGACTCTTTTGGGCACTCCTTATTTTTGTGGGAATTCCCCTACCAGGGACTGGAGCTTGGACAGGAACTCTTGCCGCTTCAATCCTAGATTGGGACTTTAAAAACAGCGTTATAGCTGTTATGCTGGGGGTCATCCTTGCAGGTCTCATCATGGGAACTTTGACAGTCCTAGGACTTGGTGCCTTTTTAGGCTAAAGTCACTTAATATTGAAAAAGAAGAGAATAAGACACGTTTACTCTGCTAGTAGGGTTCTCTGTCTTATTCTCTTTTTATTAGCAATTCAGGAAAACGCTTGCATTAATTGATTTGAAAGGCTATACTATTTCTTGTAAAGCATCTTTCAAAAAGGAGATTTTAAGATGACAGATCATAAGTTTAGGAAAACATTCAGGACAGATAAGACAATTCACTATGCCATTCGTACCCTAAAATTTGGGGTTGGTTCCGTAGCCATTTCTTCATCTGTTCTTTTTTTATCACCTTTTATGCAATCGGTTGCGCAAGCTGATGACCTTTCACCTGAAACAAGTACAGTAGAGACTTTGCTAAGTTCTAACGAGGAAAGCACAGCCATTGCCAGCCAAGAAAACCCTAGTGCAGAAACCAGTGTCACTACCGTAGAAGAGGTCCTGCCAGAACTGGAGACCACTGAAACTCAAGCAAGTCTGACTCAAACAGATCTTAGTGAGACTACTGAAACAGCTGAGCTTCTCGAAGAAACGACTAGTCTAAGCACAGTTACTGAAAGTTCTGAAGTTAAGGAAACGCCAGCAATAAGTCTAGCTACTGACAGCCAAATTAAGCAAGAGACTACAGTCGCTCAGGATGAGGATCAGGTCCAGGATGGCTACTTGCGACTTCACTTTGAAAGTCTACCTTCTGATAATCTTGCTACACTTGGTCTCTGGACTTGGGATGATGTTGCTGAGCCTTCTAGCAACTGGCCTAGTGGAGCTACCTCTTTTACGACTGCAAAAACAGACAGTTACGGTTACTATATGGATGTCAAACTCAGTGAGGTAAAACGAGATAAGCTTGGCTTTCTGATCAACAACGTTAAAGGAGACAATATCTCTCAGGACCGCTCTATTGATCTTATCAGCCCTGATATGAAGGAGGCATGGATTGATAGGGATTATGGCATTCATACTTATGAGCCCATACCTGCTGGAACTCTGCGTATCAACTATTACCGTAGTGATGGGCAGTATGATAAGAAATCCATTTGGACTTGGGGTGATGTAACTCAGCCTAGCTCAGGTACCTTCCCTGACGGCTATGATTTTGTCAACCAAGGTCTATACGGTTACTATATCGACATAGCATTAACTGATGATGCTAGAAATATTGGTTTTCTACTTCTAGACGAGACTAAGTCTGGCGATGATGCTAAGATTCGTCAGGAGAATTATAATTTTAGTGACCTTAAAAATCATAGTCAAATCTTCTTAAGAGATGATGACGCCAATATCTATACTAATCCCTACTATATCAATACCATTCGCATGACAGGAGCACAGCATATTAGCCAAAAAGCCATATCAGCAAGTTTTACCAACCTAGAGGGAGCTGATAAAACCTATATCCTAGCCAATACAAGCATTACCGATAAAAATGGTGAAAGCCTTGCTATTGCTGATCTAGATATCGACAGTCAAACTAAGAGAGTGACCTACTATGGTGACTTTAGTCAGGCAAACAGTCCTTATCAAATCAACTATAATGGTGATACTTTCACAACTAGCATGAGCTGGCAATTAAAAGATGAACTCTACCAATACGATGGGCAATTGGGAGCAAGCGTTAGTCAAAATGGACAGGTCGTAGACATGACTCTCTGGTCTCCAAGTGCTGATCAGGTCAATGTCATCATCTACGATAAGGATGACCAAGATCTGGTTATCGGTAAGGTCGCAATGCAGGCTGCTCAAGCAGGAACTTGGCAGGTTACTTTGGATGCCCAGTCTAATCTTGGCATCACAGACTATCGTGGTTACTTCTATCACTACGAAATCATCAGAGATGGGGCAAGTTACCTCGTGCTAGACCCCTATGCTAAATCACTAGCAGCTTGGAACAGCGATATTGCGAAACAAGATGCTGCTCACAAGGTTGCCAAGGCTGCCTTTGTTGACCCTTCAGACTATGATATTGCTGGACTCACTTATGCTAATATACCTGGCTTTACTTCCAGAGAAGATGCCATCATCTACGAAGCTCATGTTCGTGACTTTACGTCAGACCCATCCATCTCATCAGAACTACAAAGTCAGTTTGGTACCTTCTCTGCCTTTGTTGAGAGGTTGGATTACCTCAAAGATTTAGGGGTTACCCATATTCAACTACTCCCAATCATGAGCTACTATAATGTCAATGAATATCTCAACAGCCAAAGACTTACTGATTATGCTTCAAGTAATAGTAACTACAACTGGGGCTATGATCCGCAGAGCTATTTTGCCCTTTCAGGTATGTATTCGTCAGATCCTAGCGACCCTGGCCAACGCATTCTTGAATTCAAAAACTTGGTCAATGAGATTCACAAACGTGGTATGGGTGTCATTCTAGACGTTGTTTATAACCATACAGCCCTTCTTGATATCTTTGAAGACTTGGAGCCAAACTACTATCATTTCATGGATGCCGATGGAACCCCTCGTACCAGCTTTGGCGGTGGTCGTCTCGGTACAACACACTATATGTCTCGCCGAGTTCTTGTTGACTCTATTAAATACCTGGTTGATGAGTATAAGGTTGATGGCTTCCGCTTTGATATGATGGGTGACCATGATGCCAGCTCAATTGAGTCTGCCTACCAAGCAGCTAAAGAGCTTAACCCAAATATTATTATGCTCGGTGAGGGCTGGCTTACATATGCTGGAGATGAAAATCTCCCTGAGCAGCCAGCTGACCAGACTTGGATGGCCTCAACAGATACTGTTGCCGTCTTCTCAGATGATATTCGAAACAGCCTCAAATCAGGCTACCCTAGCGAAGGAACTCCTGCCTTTATCACTGGCGGTGCCAAGAATATTCAAAGTATCTTCAATAATATCAAGGCTCAGCCAAATAACTTCACTGCAGATGATCCAGGTGATGTTATCCAGTATATTGCTGCACACGATAACCTTACTCTCTTTGATGTTATTGCTCAATCTATCAAGAAAGATCCAAGCATCGCTGAAAACAATGCAGAAATTCATCGTCGATTGAGACTAGGAAATCTCCTTGTACTAACTGCTCAAGGAACACCATTTATCCACTCAGGTCAAGAATACGGACGTACAAAACAATTTCTAGACCCTGCTTATGAAACTGTGGTCAGCGATGACAAGGTTCCCAATAAATCTCATCTGCTAGTTGATGAAAATGGACAAGCTTTCGATTATCCTTACTTCATCCATGACTCTTATGATTCTAGTGATAGTATCAACCGATTTGATTGGACAAAAGCGACTGACAGCAGTGCCTATCCTGAAAATACACAGTCACATGACTACACCAAAGGTTTGATAGCACTACGTCGCTCAACAGATGCCTTCAGTCTCAAAACATTGGATGCAGTCAATCAAAATGTCAGCCTTATCAGTCCAGCTTCAGATACAGACGACCTCGTCATCGCTTATCAAACAATAGCAAGTAACGGTGATATCTATGCTGTCTTTGTTAATGCAGATAGCACAGAACGTTCCTTCAGTTTAGAAGGACAGTATCAAAAGCTGGCGCAAGCAGATATTATCGTAGATGGTCAGACCGCTGGCATAGAAGTCATTGAAAATCCCGTCGGTGTTAGTCTAAGCTCAGATAGTCTCAGTCTCGCTCCATTGACTGCTACTGTCCTACGTCTTAAAAAGTTAGGGACTGCTATACCCGACTCTGCTCCTAGTCAGGAAGAAAAACCTCAAGCTGTTATCAGTTTTAAACGCTACAGCGAAACAGAAGAAATCCTTCCTAGCAACCAGTGGCAGGTCGATACAAATCTAACAATCGGACAAGAAAAACTCATCAGGATTGGGCAAGTAGGTTATCTTAAACGCTACTATGAAGATACCTACATTGACGATCAGCTGGTTGAGCATAAACTCATTTCTCAGGAAGAAATCCCTGCAACTGATAATATTTGGCTAGTCGGTAGCCAAAAGCAGATTGTTAATGAACAAGTGTCAACTAAAAACACATCAAGTCTAGAACTAAGCTCAAAAGAGTCAGAATCAATTAGCTACCAAAAAGTTCAGGAGGACAAACTTCCTGAAACAGGAAGTCACAAGCAGACATTTCTAAGTCTTCTAGGAGTGAGTCTCCTTAGTCTAATCGGTTTTAGCAAGATAGGTAAAACACGTAAACACTAAAACCTCTTGAAATGAGCTAGCTTTTTATAACATAAAAGAAGTAGGAAGGGACCATAATGGTTTCTGGATTCCTACTTCTTTTTAGTTTCTGGGGATAAGTCTGATTTTTAGATATAAACTCTTTTACCTTATACACACTTGAGCTAACTTATGAACATCTTCATCCACAAATTATCTACTCTTGAGGATAAGTCTATAAAGAAACTGCTACTAAAAACAACTTATCCACAGATTATTTAACAATAAAAAAGACCACCGAAGTGATCTTTCCTAGTCTTAGTTGTTAAGAGCTGCTGCCATTGTTGCTGCAACTTCTGATTCGAAATCGTTAGCTGCTTTCTCGATACCTTCACCAACTTCAAAACGAGCGAATTCAACAACTTTAGCGTTTACTGATTCAAGGTAAGCTTCAACTGTTTTGCTGTCGTCCATGATGTAAACTTGAGCAAGAAGTGTGTATGCTTGGTCAACTTTAGTGTTGTCAAGCATGAAGCGGTCCATTTTACCTGGGATGATTTTATCCCAGATTTTTTCTGGTTTACCTTCAGCTGCAAGTTCTGCTTTGATATCTTCTTCAGCTTGAGCGATAACTTCTGCAGACAATTGAGCTTTAGAACCGAATTTCAAGTGTGGAAGAGCTGGTTTGTTAACCATTGCACGTGACTCGTTATCTTGGTCGATAACGTGGTTCAATTGTGCCAACTCATCTTTAACAAATTGTTCGTCAAGTTCAGTGTATGAAAGAACTTTTGGATTCATTGCAGCGATGTGCATTGAGATTTGTTTTGCAAGAGCTTCGTCGCCACCTTCAACAACTGAGATAACACCGATACGTCCGCCATTGTGTTGGTAAGCACCGAATGCTTGCTCGTCAGTTTTTTCAAGAACTGCAAAACGACGGAATGAGATTTTCTCACCGATTGTAGCAGTAGCTGATACGTAAGCTGCTTCAAGAGTTTCACCTGAAGAAAGTTTTACGTTAAGAGCTTCTTCGTTTGTAGCTGGTTTTTGCTCAGCGATTGCTTTAGCAGTTTCGTTAACCAACTCAACGAATTGAGCATTTTTAGCAACGAAGTCAGTTTCAGCGTTAACTTCAACAACTGCTGCAACGTTACCATCAACGTAAACACCTGTCAAACCTTCAGCGGCAACACGGTCAGCTTTTTTAGCTGCTTTAGCCATACCTTTTTCGCGAAGCAATTCGATTGCTTTTTCGATATCACCTTCAGTTTCAACAAGTGCTTTTTTAGCGTCCATAACGCCGGCACCAGATTTTTCACGCAATTCTTTAACAAGTTTTGCTGTAATTTCTGCCATTTTTTTCTCCTTTATTTGAACAGAAAACTTTTTTTTCTGTTTTATCACAAAAATAAAAAATAAGGCGGAGCAGAACAACTGCCCTGCCTCATTCTATGAGATTGGTAAGGTCAATCTTATTCGTTTGATCCTTCAACAACTTCAACGATTTCTTCGATTGAATCTGCTTGTGATTCTGATGCGAAGTCTACGTCTGCATCTTCACCTTGGCGACCTTCGATAACAGCGTCAGCCAATTTAGCAGTGATCAATTTAACGGCGCGGATAGCGTCATCGTTAGCTGGGATGATAACATCGATATCATCTGGATCTGCGTTTGTGTCAACCATCGCTACAACTGGAATACCAAGTTTTTTAGCTTCTTTAACAGCGATTTGTTCTTTGTGTGGGTCAACAATGTACATTACGTCTGGAATACGTGGCATATCTTCGATACCGCCCAAGAATTTTTCAAGACGAGCACGTTGTTTGTTAAGAAGAGCAACTTCTTTCTTAGGAAGAACTTCGAAAGTTCCTTCTTCTTCCATACGTTTGATTTCTTTCAAACGAGCGATACGTTTTTGGATTGTACCCCAGTTTGTAAGAGTTCCACCCAACCAACGGTGGTTGATGTAGTATTGACCAGCACGTTCTGCTTCTTCTTTAACAGCGTCAGCAGCTTGTTTTTTAGTACCTACAAACAAGATAACTGCGTCGTTAGCTGCTGCGTCACGAACGAAATCGTAAGCTTGGTCAGCCAATTTTACAGTTTGTTGCAAGTCGATAACGTGGATACCGTTACGTTCTGTGAAGATGTATTTAGCCATCTTAGGGTTCCAGCGACGAGTTTGGTGACCGAAGTGAACACCAGCCTCAAGAAGTTGTTTCATTGAAATTACTGCCATGAGTAGTTTCTCCTTTATAAAATGTTTTTTACCTCTCTCAAACGTCGGCTCGCAGACCAACCTTGCGGCAACAAGTCCACAATCGGTTTAAGATGAGTATTTTCGCATTTCTGCGACCCTTTTATCATATCAAAATTAGTTGCAGTTTGCAAGAAAATTTTGCTTGACGGATGGGCTTTTTTACGATAGAATATTATTTGTTGTTATGGCGGTATAGCCAAGTGGTAAGGCACGGCTCTGCAAAAGCTTGATCGTCGGTTCAAATCCGTCTACCGCCTTGATAAGACACTAAGCACTCCAAATGGAGTGCTTTTTTATATTTTCTTAACCTCATCTTCTTAGTTTGAAAATGCAAAAATCCCAGTAGTTTTTCTACTGGGATTTTGTGATTATAAGAATTGAGGAAGGAATAGAATAGAACTGACCTTCATCAAAGTAAGTCAACTGCGTCCTAACCCTTATTCAATTCACTTTAGTTTGTTTCTTTTGTTAGGATTTCAAGAGTTTCGATAAGGTTTTCTGCGTTGACTTCAATCGTGTCACCACTTGCCTTAATCTTAACTTCAATAATACCTTCAGATGCTTTCTTACCAACTGTCACACGGATTGGAAGTCCGATAAGGTCGCTATCTGAGAATTTAGAACCAACACGTTCGTTACGATCATCTGTCAAGACATCGTAACCTTTGGCAAAAAGGTCTGCTTCGATACGATCTGTAAGAGCTTGGGCTTCTTCGTCTTTAACATTGACAGTAATCAAGTGAACGTCAAACGGTGCCAATTCTTTAGGGAAGTTGATACCCCATGCGTAACGGAAGTCACCTTTTGGTGTCTTGTTAACAAAGATGCGGGCATGTTGCTCGATAACGGCTGAAAGGATACGGCTGACACCGATACCATAAGAACCCATAACCATTGGTACAGCTCTGCCATTTTCATCAAGAACAGTAGCACCCATGCTATCTGAATAGCGTGTGCCCAACTTGAAGATGTGACCGATTTCGATACCGCGAGCAAATTTAAGAACGCCTTGTCCGTCTGGTGAGATTTCACCTTCTTTAACTTCACGGATGTCAACGTATTCTGCTTTGAAATCACGTTCTGGGTTAACACCTGTCAAATGGAAGCCATCTTCGTTAGCACCTACAACAGCATTAGCAACATCTGCAACCTTGCGGTCAGCGATGATACGAACGTTCTCTGGAAGGTTAACTGGTCCAAGTGAACCGAAGTGAGCACCGAAGACTTGTTCTGCTTCTGACTCAGTAGCTGGTTCAAGGAAGTCAGCTGCCAAGTAGTTTTTCAATTTAACATCGTTAACTTGGTCATTACCAACAAGGAGAGCTACAACAGGTTCATTGTCAGCGATGAAGAGAAGTGTCTTAACCGTTTGTCCTTCTTCAACTTGCAAGAAAGCAGCAACGTCGTCGATTGACTTACAGTTTGGTGTTTCGACACGGGCAATTTCTTCTTGAGCAACAACTTTTGTAGATGGTTTGTACTCGTTTGTAGCCATTTCAAGGTTGGCTGCATAGTTAGACTCGCTTGAGTAAGCAACTGTGTCCTCACCTGATACCAACCATGATGACAATTCTGTCTTGATTTCTTCCAAGGTTTCAGCTGGAATTTCTTCGATTGATGCAATTGATTTATCAAGCACAAGCCAGTGATCAAGGTCTGTACGGTCTGGTGTAATGGCCATAAACTCTTGTGAGTCTTTACCACCCATAGCTCCGCCATCTCCAATAATCCCTTTGAAATCAAGTCCAGCACGGGTAAAGATAGCTTCATAAGCCTTGCGGTAATCTTCATAAGTCACGTCAAGGTCTTCATAGTTTGTGTGGAAACTGTAACCATCTTTCATGATGAATTCACGTGTACGGAGAAGTCCGTTACGAGGACGTTTTTCATCACGGTATTTTGGTTGGATTTGGTAAAGGTTAAGTGGCAACTGTTTGTACGATTTCACAGCGTCACGAACCAACATTGTCATAGTTTCTTCGTGTGTTGGACCCAAGATGAAGTCTGATTTATCACGGTTTTTGAGCTTGTAAAGGTCTTCACCGTAAGTTTCATAACGACCTGATTCACGCCATAGGTCAGCTGTCAAAAGAGCTGGTGCAAGCATTTCAACGGCACCAATTTTGTCGAATTCCTGACGCATGATTGTCTTGAATTTTTCGATGGTACGGTTAGCAAGTGGAAGGTATGAATAAATACCTGCAGATACTTGGCGAACATAACCAGCACGCAACATAAGAGCGTGACTGATAACTTGAGCATCACTTGGCATTTCGCGAAGTGTTGGGATTAGCATTTTAGATTGTTTCATAATGATAGAGAGAGTTTGTCACTCTTTCCTTTCTATTTTTTATTTAGGCATTTTCTGTTGTATTTTTCTTAATTTCGATAGTCTCCTTAGGTCGGCAACTGAAAATCCAGACTTGCCAAAAGTCCAGTAGACTGTTTTACTCCCGAGCAACTTTGTCGCTCTTAGCACCACGGCGGAGACTATCGGAGGCAGCGTACTGCGTACGCCTATAGCTGCGCTTCAACACTTATAATTTCATACTCATATGATAGAATCGCTACTTTAGCTTAGCTATTTTCATTCCGAGTTTCAGTGTTTCCCTACTATAAATTTAAGTTGAACAACAACAGGAAAAATTCTTAAGTTTAAAAGAAGGCACGCATGATATCGTTCCAGGTGACTGCAATCATCAAGATAAGCATGATAACGACACCTGCAAGTGTCACGTAAGCTTCTGTTTCTTGTTTAAGTGGTTTTCTGCGAATGGCTTCCAAGATATTGATGACAATCTTGCCACCGTCTAGGGCTGGGATAGGAATAAGGTTAAAGATTCCTAGATTGATTGAAAGCATAGCCATCAGATTTAGAACAGTTGTCAATCCTTGCGCAGCAGCCTGATTTGACATTTGGTACATGGCAACAGGGCCACCAAGTTTATCAAGTGAGAAGCTGGCAATCAGATTTTTTAGGGCTGTTAAAATAGCTGTCGCTCCGGTCCAAGTCTCACTCAGACCTCCTTGAATCTTATCCCAGAAACCTGTTTTCAAGCCTACTGACACACCGATGAGGTATTGACTACCTGATTTTTTAGGTGTAATTTCTAAGTTTTCAGTCTGATTATCTTCAGTTTCAACTGTAACCGCAATTGTCTGACCATCTGAGAGATTTTCCGTCGCCGTAGAAACTGCGTCTGTAATCTCAGACCAAGTATCCACCTTGGTTCCAGCAATTTCTAGAATACGGTCCCCAGACTGGACACCAGCAGCCTGCATGGCTCCTCCATCTGTTACTTGAACAACATTTGACTGATAATTTGGAGCTCCGCCTTGGACAAACATGAGAAGAATGAAAACTAAGGCTCCCAAAATGAAGTTATTCATCGGACCTGCGAAGTTAGTTATCATACGTCCCCAGACTGAAGCATTTTGATACTGAACATCAAGAGGGGCAATACGGACTTCTGTTCCATCTTCCTCTACAATCGTCGCATCATGGTCAACAGGATAGGTCTTTGTCTCATCCAGGACAAGGCCTGTAATGGTTAACTTGTCCTCCAAATCGTATGTCGTCACATTCATAGGAAGGCTAGTCGTGTCCAACTGTTTCTGAGAAAGATTGATACGAGTGACTGCACCTTCTGCGTTTAAGGTCAAGCTAGCTGGGCTACCTGTCTTAATTTCAGTGCTGTCATCGCCCCAACCTGCCATACGAACATAACCTCCTAAAGGAAGCATGCGAATGGTGTAAGCTGTGCCATCTTTTCCGATATGAGCAAAAATCTTAGGACCCATACCGATGGCAAATTCGCGAACCAGAATACCTGATTTTTTGGCAAAATAGAAGTGACCATACTCATGGACAACAACTAAAATCCCAAAAATAATGATAAAGGTTAAAATACCGAGCATAGAACCTCCTTAGAATAAACCAAAGAAGTGCATGATTGGGAATACAAAAATCAAGGAATCAAAGCGATCCAAGATACCACCGTGACCTGGAATCAATTTCCCTGAGTCTTTGACACCAAAATGGCGTTTGATAGAACTTTCAACCAAGTCACCAAATTGAGCAAAAATACTGAAGAAAACAACCAAAATCAGCATGACAAGAAAATTATGCGGTGCATAAACAGAACTGTCAAAAAGCATAAAGATCAAGGATACAATCAGAGCACAAAGGATTCCACCAAGACTTCCTTCTACTGTCTTATTAGGTGAAACTCTCGGAAGAAGCTTGCGTCGACCAAACTGACGACCAATCAGGTAAGCTCCTGTATCCGTTGCCCAAACAATAAAGAGAGCTAAGAAGACCTTATCCAAGCCATCAATGCGAGCATTAACTAAATTTTGGAAACCAAAGCCAACATATAGACTAGATAGGACAGGGTAGGCAGCATCCTCAATAGAATAGCTTTCGCTAGCAATGACTGTTCCTGCTAGAAGCAAGAAAGTTAAAAGACCAAAACTGGTAAAGCTACCATCAACAGGTAAAAATGTAAAGTAATTCTGAATCGGAATAACTAAAACAAAGGCACTTAGCATTGCCAAGACACCCTCAAATGAAAAGACCTCAAGTCCTTTCATGCGGAGCATTTCCGAAACGGCCACCATGGCCAAGACGCCGACAAATAACTGCATCGGCAATCCCCCAATAAGGAGGAAGGGAATAAAGATTGCAAGAGCAATCGCTCCCCAAATAACACGTTCTCTCATCATAATCCTTTCTTGATGATACAAAAGCCGTTAAGCGAGCAAAGCAAAAATATGCTCAAATTGTCTGGGAGACAGTTTGAGGTGGAAAATAGAGAAAGCGTAGCTTTCATCAAAAAGTCCGAAATCTCCGATTTCGTAGACGTACCCACGTCAGGGCGACTAGGGGCTTTAGCACCAGACGCCTACGACGCAACAGATGACGATATGTCCTCTAGACACAAGGAAGTTTATCTTTTTTGCACTGCTCGTAGGCTGTGTTCAAATCTAATGATACAAATCCTTCTAGACACCACCAAAACGACGATGACGCTTATTATACTCTGAAATGGCTTCTTTTAAAGCTGCCTCATCAAAGTCTGGCCACATGATATCTGTAAAATACAACTCACTATAAGCTGTCTGCCAGGGGAGGAAATTGCTGGTGCGAATTTCCCCACTGGTACGAATAACAAGGTCTGGATCACGATAGAGATAAGGGAGATGATTTGTCATCAAGCGATCTGCAATCATATCCTCTGTGATATCACCAGGATTTACCTTAGCCTCTAGGACGTCCTGCGCAAGCGATTTGACAGCATCCGTAATCTCAGCACGACCACCGTAGTTGAGGGCAAAATTAAGCACCAAACCTGAGTTATGCTTGGTTTTCTCTAGTGCTCTCGTCATAGCATCAAAGGTCTCCTTGGGCAAGCGAGAACTATCGCCAATCATTTGTACACGAACGTTATTCTTGTCTAGTTCTGGAACATACTTGTCGAAGAATTCAACAGGTAGGTTCATAATAAATTTGACTTCATCTTGGGGTCGTGACCAATTCTCTGTCGAGAAGGCATAGACTGTCAAGACCTTAACACCTAAGTTTGAGGCCTCAATCGTGACTTTCTGAAGCGCATCCATACCAGCCTTGTGTCCCATGACACGCGGTTGCATGCGTTTTTTAGCCCAACGGCCATTCCCATCCATGATAATTCCGATATGCTTAGGAATATTATCCAGATGAAGTTCTTTGTCTTTTTGTGATTTAAAAAATGTAAACATAGCTATCCTTTAAAAAGCGTACTACTGCTATTTTACCACAAAATATAGCTTTTGGTTGATAATTTAATGTCTAGAAAGACGAAAAAGCTGGGCATTGTGCCTCAGCTTTAGTCATTTTATCATTAGTTGTTGTCTGATGCTTCTTCTTTGGCTGACTCAACTGTTTCTTCAACAATTTCTTCTAGTTCTTCAACAACTTCAGCATCGATGATATCAGCACTTGTTTGGTCTGCTGCCTTTGCAACAACACGTTTAAGAGCTGACAATTCAAATGTTAGGAAAACACCGTCAACATCCAAAACCATTTTTTGATTGTCAACATCAACCTCATCGATAAGGGCATAAAGACCACCGATAGTTACAATTTCGTCACCTTTTGAAAGGCTATTGAGTTGTTCTTGACGTTGCGTAGCTTGTTTCTTTTGATTACGTTGTGTAAACCACATCATACCTAAAACAAAGATAAGTAGAATAATAATTGATGACATGCTTCTTCCTCCAATATTTAAGTCAGTACTTACTATAACATAAAAGACAAGCCTGTCGCAAGGTTTCTAACCCTTTACTCACACAAAATCAGTCCTAAGATGTAGAAAAGAGAGTGGGACAAAAATCGGTAATTCCGAAGGAATTCGATTTTGTCGTCCCACCTCCGCACAGTTGAGTAGGGCTGTAAGAGTTGATTTATCAACGAATTAGAGCCCACTCAACCACTGCGTCTTGCAAATCAGACTACAAAAAAAGAAGAGGCATAGGAGTTTTTTCCCAGCCTCTTCAGATTTATATTAGCTGATAAAGTCTGTGATATCTTCTTCAGGAAGTGATGAGTCACATACGACCTTAGCTGAGCCATTTTCAGAAACGAAAAGTCCTGGAACTGTCGCGATGCCGTAACGGCTACGGAAAGCTTGGATATCTTCGATTTGGCTTGCGTCTTCGCTGTTGATGTAGGCCACTTTTGCACCTGTTGCTTGTGCTACATTAGCCAATTTTGGCGCAAAACGTTGGCAGTATGGACAAGTTGGGCGTCCGATGAAAAGGATAAACTTGCTTTCTGCCGCAATACGTTCACGCGCTTCTGCAACAGTAATGGCTTCAAAGTTGCTAACTGCTTCTGCAAATGTTGTCATAGAAAAACCTCACTTTGTTTTGATAGCCCTATCATATCGAAAAATGATAGAAAAGACAATTTTCCGATACGAAAAGACAGGCCATCTAACACCTGTCTTAGATTTAGTTTTTCCTAGACACCTTGCTCTTGTGCAACCAACTGCTTATCATAAGCAAGAAGGAATGGATAGTAAACAAGGAATGCTGCAAGAGCACAGACAAGAGCGACTACAATAGCTTTAACATCTGTCGTACCAAGGAAGGCACCAATACCTACTGGTGTTGGCCAAGGAACTTGAGCAATAACAGCATGAATGAGATTTAATTTCATTGAGAAATAGTAAATTGTTGCTGAAACCATCGGAGCTAGGATAAATGGTACTGCAAGAGCTGGATTGTAAATGATCGGAAGACCAAAGATTAGAGGTTCGTTGATATTAAAGAATGCTGGAACTACTGAAGCTTTACCGATAGCGCTAAGTTGTTGAGATTTAGCTCGGAAGGCAATCCAAATACAAAGTCCTAGAGTTGCACCAGAACCACCAGCAATAACAAACATATTTGACCACTCACCTGCTACAATCAAACGTGTTCCATCTGCAGCATTTGTTGCCATATTAGCAAGTGCGATTGGGTTAACAAAGGCAAAGATGATATTAGCACCGTGAATACCCACAATCCACAAAAGTTGTGTTAGGAGGTAAATAATCATAATTCCAATCCAAGTATTAGTCAAGCCTCCTACGAATGAAAATGGAATTGAAATTGCATCGTAAATATCTGTTCCTAAGGCAACCAAAATACCATTGATGAAGATGACAGCAAATGCTACTACAAAGCCTGGAACCAAAGCTGTAAATCCTCGTGATACTCCTTCTGGAACAGAATCAGGCATCTTAATAACCCAGTTATGTTTCACACACATTCTGTAAAGAAGCACTGCAAGTACTGCCATGATGATAGCTGTAAATACACCAGCTGTACCAAATCGTGTTACACCGTTTGACATTGCCCAACCATCAGCAACTACTGAACCTTCTTCAAGACTTGTAACCGCTGACATTGCACCGTCTTCAAAAATAATTTGAGGAACAGTCATAATAAAAGCAAATAGTGATAACATGGCACCATTTAGTGGTGTCAGATTGAGCCCTTCTTCCTCTGCATAGATTTTTGTCAATTCATATCCCATAACCAGGTTGAAATATAGCGCCAAAGAGCCCATTGTTGCATAGTAAGCAACCATATAAAGATCTGTAAATTTATCAAATGAAGCTGAGAAGATATCTGCTACAACTGGCCAAAATGAGAAGGCCTGTGGCAAGATACTAAAGACCAAAAACATTGACCCTACAATCGTAAACGGTACAGCTGCAACACCAGCTGCTGCAATTGCACGAACAACCTTATATTGAGAAATAACTCCCATCGGTCCCATTAGGTATTTTTCTAAGAAACCGAAGAATCCTTTTTGTTCTTCCATAAAGAACTCCTTTCAAATTTATAATACAAAGGGACGACTCGGTTTACCGAAAATTCCCTATTTTTCTCGGAAATTAGTCCCGTGTTCAAATAACGTGATACAAAGCTACTAAACAAACTTTTATAGAGTTTGCCTGAATGTCATTTAAATCAATTTTTCAATATTTGAGAAACGATAATAGTATTTATCTTCATTTTTCTTAATTTGGTTAAGACGTCTAATATTAACTCCTACCATCAAGAAACCTAAAACTAAGATAAGTGCAATAAAGATATGACCAACACTATTATCTGCGAATATTGGAAAAGCTTTTGCAAATTGACCTGGCAACCACAACAAGACTAACATCAATACTTGGAGACCAGCCTGAAGTCTCAAAGCAAGCTCCGTATATTTTAGATAGACTTCTTTAGTGCCATACATTTTAAATTGTTCAGCGCAAGCGATGATAACAAGGACTGCCAATAAAATCGGCAAAGTAATATAAATGCTTGGCTGATAAAATTGAATCATAATCCAATAAACATTAGAGAAGAAAAGTCCTGCAAGTGAGTAACGAAAAAGCATATATCGGTTAAAAAGATTATTCTTAATCGCCATTTCTCGTCGGAAATTTTTAGAATTAGTGGATTTAACAATCTGTTTAGTCATCTGTTTTTTCTTACTCATATGCCTACTCCTAGTTTATTTTTTTATATAACTCTAGCATCTCTAAAGCAACCTCTCGAAGGGTAACAGTTGTCATCAAATGATCCTGAGCATGTACCATGATAATTTCAATTGTAATCTCTACACCACTAGCATATTTCTGAAGCAATTCCGTCTGGGCATGGTGAGCTTCTAGTAATTCTTCATTTGCTTGCTCTAACAATTGAGATGCTTGTTCATAATTGCCTTCCTTCATAGCTGAAAATGCTTCATGTACAGTTGTCCGAGCATTTCCACTACTTAAAATAATACCAAAGGCAGCTACCTGCAATTCCTCTGTATTCATATATCCTCCTTTTGTCTAACGACTTAGAAATACTTGTCTAAACGCTTTAAATGTCTGACAAGACATTAATTCTTGTTTTTGATTATCGGAATCTGTCAAATCAACAATTCTTTTTGTAATTACTGGTAATCCTGTATTTTGATGAATAGATGGAGAAACAAGGAATACTAGTCTTATCTCATGAAAATTATCATCCCATTTAAGACCATTTTTAATGATAGCTACTGCCACACGGTGCCTCTCATCAAAAGCCTTGATAGGATGAGGAACCGCTATATCTTGATCAAAGACAACCGTACTCATTGACTCTCTTTGATTAATCAAATCTAACAACTGCCACTTACTCTTTTGGCAATCATGACAGACACTCTCCACTAACCTTGTTAAAACCTCTTCCTTATCTGCATTTTCAAATACAAAGAAAGCATCTTCGGTGAAGTAGTTGGAAAAAATTGAATCAAAGTCGTCACTTTCCTCTAAACGCTCTTGAGATGATTGATTGTTTGAAGCATCAATCATCTGCAACTGATTCTTAATCCAACTAACTTCATCACTTTTCAAAAACACACTCACCGTAAAAACAGGAACGGTAAAGACCAGATGAGATAGATCAATAGATGAGATAATTGCATCTATCCCCTCTAATCTCTCGTCTGATAGGTCATAGTAGCCTACCAAATCAACAATTGTTACAAGCTGTCCCAGTTCATTCTCAATTCGATTCTTTAGCATTTGTGCACTACCGTAACCTGTTGCACAGATAACCAAAACATTCAAACGGTGGGCTTCCTTGTAGCGTTCCATTGCTGCTAGAAAATGTAAAGAAACATACTAAGATTAGTAGTGAGGAAATCTCCGACGGGAGAGAGTACTCACTACTTTTTCTTTATGCTAAAGTAGAGGTGTCTTGTTAAGTC
>NZ_JAFBEH010000017.1 GCF_016908645.1 Streptococcus loxodontisalivarius | reverse complement strand
TTAAGCGAGCAAAGCAAAAATAGGAAACTGACGATGTGTCGATAAGACACAAGGCAGTTTATCTTTTTTGCACAGCTCGTAGGTTGTGTTCAAATAACATGATACAAAGAGCGTTAAACGGACACAGTCAAAATAGGAAACTTGACGAAGACGCAAATCGTCTAGGAAATGTTTATCTTTTTGACACAGTCCGTAGCCCGTGTTCAAATATTATGATACAAAGCCCGTAGAACACACAGCGAAAATAGGGAAGCAACGCAGTGTACTTGCACACAAGGAGATTCATCTTTTTCACTAGTCTTTTAGGCTGTGTTCAAATACAATGATACAAAAGCCATTAAGCGAGCAAAGCAAAATATGCTCAAACTGTCTGGGAGACAGTTTGAGGTGGGTAATGAAGAAAGTAAAACTTTCATCAAAAGTCAGAAATCTTCGATTTCGTAGACGCACCCACGTCAGGGCGACTAGGTGCTTCAGCACCAGACGCCTACGACGCTAAAAATGAAGCAGTGCACTAGCGTACAAGGCAGTTCATCTTTTTAAAAAGGACTAGGCAAGAGCCCAGTCCTGTGAGAAATCAGATTAGTCGATTGTTCCAAACTTGTCTAGGGTCCAGTAGCGGAATTTGACTTCACCAACGATAGCGCTACGGCTGAAGGTACCGACTTCACGGCTATCTTTAGAGACGATACGGTCATCTCCGAGGAGGTAGTATTGACCTTCAGGAACAGTGACTTCGAAGCTAGCATTGCCATCGGTATCGGTTGTAAAGGCATCGGCTGCTTCTGCACGTTCTTGGAAGTAAGAGTTATAAGAGTAAGTAGACTGAAGTTTGTCTTTCTTGAAGGCTGCGATGTAGTCGTCTAGATAACTTTCATCAACTTTCTCACCATTAACATAGAGAGTGTCATTTTCATATTTAATGGTATCACCAGGCATTCCGATAACACGTTTAACAATCTGCTTGGTCTGCCCATCTTCAGTTTCTTCAGCAACGACAACGTCAAAACGTTGGATGCTTGAGGTTTTAACAACAACCAAGCGTTGACCGTCAGCAAGGGTAGGATCCATAGAGTGTCCTTCAACAGTCACAGGGAACCAGATAAACAGACGCGAGACAATCGCAGCGAAGACAATGATGATGGTGAAAGCCCAATCTTTTAGAAATTTTTTCATAGTAGTGTTCCTTATTTTGAGAGTAGTTTTTGTGCTTTTTGTGTATTAGCGAAGTGTAGTTTTGCAAGGCCATTCAGACCAGCCATACCGTAGGTGGCAAGAATTTTGCTTGCTACTTGGTCTGATTTTGCGCCAGCTCCACTAGGAAGTCGGTAGCCACATTCATCAGAAAGCATGTCAAGATTCTCTAAGAAGAGGTCTCTTGCGATGATGGAAGAGACAGCGACAGCCAGGTATTTTCCTTCTGCCTTTTCCTCTAGAGTGATTGGCTTGTCAACCTGATTGACCTCTTGCTTGACGTATTTGTCATAGTTTTTGGGGCTGGTAAAGGCATCGATAACGATTTTATCAGCCTTTGCGCCAGCTTTTAGCAGTAAAAAGATAGCCTGATTATGGAGGGCAACCTTGACAGATACCGCATTATAGGGCTTGTTATCTCCTACGACTTCATTATATTTTTTGGGGGACAATAGCAGAGCTTGGTGCTTGATTTTTTCTTTCAAGATTGGAGCGATTTGACGAATCTTGATATCATTGAGATTTTTGGAATCATCAACACCCAGACTCTTCAAAAAGGCATGATCTTCTGGCCTGACCAGACTGGCTACAACAGCCAGCCCACCGAAATAGGATCCATTTCCAACTTCATCTGTCCCAATCAGTGCCATATTTTGTCCAGCAGGGCTGTTTGCTGTCTTTTGATTACTTGAGAGATCTGAAGCAAAACCGAGTTTACTTGCGACCTGCTCTGCTTGATTTCCCTGAAAGACGACCTTACCTGATGTGTAGGCTAGGACTGTCACGCCATCTACCTTAGCCGCAAAGCTAACGTAGGGATTATTATTTGAGATTTGTTGAGGAGTCAACTGAGACACGAGGGCTTTCATGTCATCCCCAGATAGTTTTACGACATAAGTATTCATAAAACATATTTTATCATAAAATAGACTAAAATTTGACAATCTTACTCTTGCTTTTTTGGAAAAAGCTGAGCTCAATGGAGGTCTCAATTTACGAAAGAGGTCTTTTGCGTTATAATAGGGTCTGAGGTGTTTTATGACAAATCAAAGTAAGAAAAAAAATATGAATCGTTACAAGTTTACCTTTGGCAGCAAGGATTTGACCTTGACAACGGACAAGTCTAACTTATTTATGGAAGAAGTTGAACGAGTAGCACGTGAAAAATACGAAGCTATTAAAGAAAAATTACCAGCAGCAGATGATGAAACAGTTGCCATTCTCTTAGCAATTAACTCTCTATCGATGCAATTGAGCCGTGAAATTGATATCGAAAAAATGGAGGAAGAACTTCACCAGCTCCGTGCAACCAAGTTGGAAGGTTTGCGTGAAAAAGCAGAGCAGGCTGTTGATGAGGGTGACCTATGATTAGTCTTCTTATTATCCTTGTTTTGGCTTGGACCTTCTACTTGGGTTACAGCCGAGGTATTATTCTTCAGACCTACTACAGTTTGGCTAGCTTGATTTCTCTAGCTTTAGCGACTGCCAACTATAAGGGACTTAGCAAGGTCCTCTTCATGTGGATTCCTTATTCTAATGCAGCAGAAGGGACAACAGTTAACTACTATCAGAACGTTAACATTTTTGAACTGGACAAGGTTTATTACTATGGTGTTGCCTTTTTTGCCCTTTATTTGCTCAGCTACTTGGTCTTTAGATTTTTGGGAATTTTGATTCACTTCTTTAACCTAGAACGTTTTGATAGTTTTGTGACACATAGCATAGCGGGTATCATGGCTCTGCTTGTTGCTAGTTTTTCTATCCTTATGATTTTGATGATCTTTGCAGCGGTGCCTTATGTTAGCTTGCAGAACTATTTGGCAGATGATCTTCTTGCCAATGCCTTTATCAGACATTATCCAATTTTGTCTTCTTATCTTAATGGTCTTTGGACAATTGGATAAAAGAATTTAATCGATTCTTTGGGGTTTGCTTTTGAGCAGCCTCTTTCTTTTTTAGAATAAATGTTACTAATTTTTAAAATCATTCTCGATTAGTGAGCAAAATAGTTGCTAAGGAAAAGCTGCTTTGCTATACTATAGTCAATCCTAAAACTTTTCTTGTAGTTGAACCTCCTAATTCAACTATAAACCTTTTCATAATCTCCAAAGATAGAGGGCAGTTGCCCTCTATCTTTTTTTCAAAAACTTTCTTCATATTTAATAGTTATTTTTGCGAGCAAAATAGTTGCAGAAGAAAAGTCGCTTTGCTATACTATAGTCAATCCTAAAACTTTTCTTGTAGTTGGACCTCCTAATTCAACTACAAACCTTTTCATAATCTCCAAGCTAGAGCGGTCACTTGTGACTGCTCTAGCTTTTTGTTTTAGGATTTGGACAAAAAGAATAAAAAATAAGGCTTGAAGCTTATTGCTATAAGAACCTTGATGAAAGTTTTGGTATAATAACAGTTATGAATACAAAGATTTTAGAACAGTTAGAATTTGACAAGGTCAGAGAGCAGTTCTTGCCATTCCTGCAGACGGAGCAGGGAAGAGCGGAGCTCATGGCTTTAGAGCCTATGACCAAGGCGGATAAATTACAAACACAATTTACTGAAATGACGGAGATGGCAGCGATTTTTGTGGAGCAGCACAGCTTTGCCATGGGAAGTTTGACAGATATCACAGAACCTGTCCGTCGTCTGGAATTGGATGCGGATCTCAGTGTGCAGGAGCTTTTAGCCATCAAAAAGGTGCTTTTGGTATCTGCTGAGATGAGTCGTTTTTATGCAGATTTGGAAAATGTGGAACTAGAGGCTCTTAAACGTCTTTTTGAAGCTATTGAAGTCTTTCCAGCTCTTCAAGGTAGTCTTCAGTCTATCAATGATGCTGGCTTTATTGAGAGCTTTGCCAGTCCAGAATTGACCAGTATTCGCAGTCATATCGCAGGCAGTGAGACTCAGGTGCGTCAGGTTTTGCAGGACATTCTTAGAAAAAATGCAGACTACCTGTCAGAGAACTTGATTGCCAGCCGTAATGGTCGCTCTGTCTTGCCTGTCAAGAATACGCACCGCAACCGCATCAACGGGGTTGTGCATGACATTTCATCATCAGGAAGTACGGTTTATATTGAACCCCGTGCAGTTGTCCAAATCAATGAGGAAATCACTCAGTTGCAGGCTGACGAACGCCATGAGATGGCTCGTATTCTCCATGAGTTGTCAGATATGTTGCGTCCGCATGCACACATCATTCGCAACAATGCTTGGCTTCTAGGACATTTGGATTTTGTTCGAGGGAAATTCCTCTATATGAGAGAATTTAAGGCAACTATTCCAAGTCTTTCAGAAGACAAGACCGTCCAGTTGCTCAATGCTCGTCACCCTCTTCTTAAAAATCCTGTTGCCAACGATCTGCATTTTGGAGATCAGTTGACAGCTATTGTCATCACTGGTCCTAATACGGGTGGTAAGACAGTCATGCTTAAGACCCTGGGTCTAGCTCAGCTTATGGCTCAGTCAGGTTTGCCGATTTTGGCGGACAAGGGATCAAAGGTTGCTCTTTTCAATCATATTTTTGCTGATATTGGAGATGAGCAGTCGATTGAGCAGAGTCTGTCGACCTTCTCTAGCCACATGACGCATATTGTGGAGATTTTGGATGAGGCAGATAGCGACAGTCTTATTTTGATCGATGAGTTGGGGGCTGGTACGGATCCCCAAGAGGGTGCTAGCTTGGCTATGGCCATCCTAGAGCATCTGCGCCTGAGTCAGATCAAGACTATGGCAACGACCCACTATCCTGAGCTTAAGGCTTATGGGATTGAGACTGACTTTGTGGAAAATGCCAGCATGGAGTTTGATGCGACGACCTTGAGTCCGACCTATCGCTTTATGCAGGGGGTTCCTGGGCGTTCTAACGCCTTTGAGATTGCTCGTCGTCTAGGTTTGGCAGAAGTTATTGTCAATGAAGCAGAGCAGATGACTGATACGGACACGGATGTCAATCGTATCATTGAACAGCTGGAGGCTCAGACCTTGGAGACCCGTCGCAGACTGGAACATATCAGAGATGTTGAGCAGGAAAACCTCAAATTCAACCGAGCTGTTAAAAAACTCTACAATGAATTTAGTCATGCCAAGGATAAGGAAGTTGAGAAAGCTACCGCAGAAGCTCGCCAGATTGTGGACAAGGCAATCACTGAGAGCGACGCTATTCTTAAAAACCTGCATGCTAAGGCTCAGTTGAAACCGCATGAAATCATCGAAGCCAAGGCTGATTTGAAGAAATTGGTACCAGAAGCCCACCTCTCTCATAATAAGGTCCTCAAAAAAGCTAAGAAGAAGCGAGCACCGCGCGTGGGAGATGATATTATCGTGGCAGCTTATGGTCAGCGTGGTAGCTTGACTAGAGAGGTCAAAAAAGGTGTCTGGGAGGCTCAAGTTGGACTGATCAAGATGACACTTAAAGAAGATGAGTTTAATCTGGTTAAAATCCAAGAAGAGGCCCAACAACCTAAGAAAAAACAAGTTCATACAGTTAAGAAAGCCAAGGGTAAATCAAGCACTGGACCTCGTGCTAGATTGGATTTGCGAGGCAAGCGTTATGAAGAAGCCATGCAGGAGCTGGATGCCTTTATCGACCAAGCTCTCTTGAATAATATGGGACAGGTTGATATCATCCACGGTATCGGAACAGGTGTCATCCGTGAAGGTGTTACCAAGTATCTGCGCCGCAACAAGCATGTCAAATCCTTTGAATATGCCCCACAAACTGCTGGTGGTTCAGGCTGTACCATTGCGACCTTGGGATAGGCAAATACAATGATAAATAAGACTGTACTAGGTATCAGAACGCACAAATGGGATGCTAATGTTAGCCGTGCCTTTGAGGAGTTGTCAGCTTATTTTTCTCCTGAAGATATCTATGTGATTTGTGATGAGTTGGCTGGTCAATCCCTGATGTTACCGCAAGGGATAAACAAGATTTCTTTATCAAGAGAATTTGTGGAGAATTCTGGTCTTAAATCAAGCTATAAGGGTTTGGATCAGGAAGATTGGTATAATCCTGCTAAGCACAAACCAGGTTGGCTATGTGGTGATTATTTTTACTATGCTTTTCAACAGGCTGTTGATGCCGATTTTTACTGGTTATTTGAAGCAGATGTTTATTTAACACCATCAATGAGGAAGGTTTTCTTTGAGAGACTAGATTCTCTAAAGTCTGATGCCCTCCTATCCTACTTTGCGCCAGCCAATGAGTCATGGTATTGGAAACCTAAAATGGAGTATTTTGAAGATAAGGTTTATAAAACTTATTTTCCTTTCAGTCGTTTATCCGCTAAGGCAGTAGCATGTTGTTTAGCTGAGCGAAGGAGGATTTCTCAACGCTTTAGGGAAGAGAAGCTTGATGATGTTTATTATCCAAATGATGAATCTCTAGTAGCGACAACTTTGGCTAAATATGGATTGGATGTTGTGGATCTTAGAGCCTGCTTTGAAGCAGATGTTTTCCAACATTTTTCAATCAAATCGACTGTGTTTACAAGTATTGATGATGAGCTCGATAAGGAATGTCATATTATTCATCCCTATATTGGAGATAAAAATTCTTAAATATAATGCAAAAACGTCTGGAAGAATGGATTTCCAAACGCTTTTGCTTTATGGTGAATGTGGCAGGCTTCCTCAGCAATTTGACGGATCAGGTCAGAAGGAATCTCACAGTCATAGGGAAATTGTATGGTACCATTGCTGTAAAGTGGATAATATTACGGCCCTGCCAGAAAGTAGGCATCTCATAAGAGATTTTAAGTTGAGCTTCTGGTAGAGTTTGGGCAAGACAGAGATAAAGTTAGGTGTTATACTAGGAAAGAAGGAGGTGCCTATGACGCATCGTATCTATGGTATGACATTCGCTAATGTCTATAAGGCTCTTTTGGCAAAAGCAGAGCGAAAAGGGAGAACAGCACAGGAAGTCCATCAATTAACTGCCTGGTTGACGGGCTATTCTCCTGAGGAAATAGAAGACTACCTCTCATCAGAAATTACTTATGGAGATTTTTTCAGGAAGGCACCTGCTTTAAATCCTAATCGTGTTAACATTACTGGCAAAATCTGCGGTGTCCAGATTGAGACGATTGAAGATCCACTAATGCAGGATATCAGACGACTTGATAGATTAGTTGACTGGTTGGCTAAGGGAAAATCCTTAGAAGCAATCTATGACAAATATCAGTAAAAAGGAGATCCGATGTTAGAAATTACCTATTTAGATGCTGGCAAACGTGAAAAGGTTGTCCAGTTTGAAACTTATAACGAATACGTCCGTTCTGAGCAAGCCTGCTGGCATGATATTCATGATTACTTTAAGACCTTGAAAGTAACTTACAATGGACACGATCTCAACTATCAAGGACCTTATGGAGACCTCTATCGCTTTCTTTTAAAAGTCGATTTGAAACAATACGACTAACAAGCCTTCCTGATTGCTTAGGTGAAATTAAACAAAAGACCTAATCGAGGTTACTTTTATCAAGAAAAGGTCTTTTGTAGAAGTAATTCTTATCGGAAGCCAAATGAGCATTGCATGTTAGTCTATGCAGAAATTCAAAATGTTTTCTTCAGTGAAAAATGCTCTGTGAAGAGAGATGAAGCGGTTTCTTCAGTGAAAAACGGTTTGTGTAGAGAGAAAAAATAGTTTTATCAGTGAAAAACGATCTGTACAGAGAGATAAAGTAACTTCTTCATGTCGAAGTAGGCTCTAACTTTGTCTCTAATGAATAGACTTTTTGAACATCGCAAAAGACTCCTGTTTCTGGTTTACTAGATTTCAACAGGAGTCTTTTTCTTGTATGCATATCGGTTTACGGACGCAGTGTTGTATGCCAAATCTGTTTTGTTCTTACAGAGTAATAATGTGTGGTTTGACCTTGCTGTCGTGGTTGGCAAGGACTGAAATACAGTTTGGATTGTCAACCTGCGTTTTGACCCAGTCAAGAGATTTTTGAGCTTGTGAACGGTCTTCGACGACACCAGGTGTCAAGTTTTCTTCCCAAGAACGTGCGGCATAGCCAGCATCAGAAGCTAGGAGAACATAGTCATCTGACTTAAGGCTCTGAATCTTAGTTGCATAGAGACCATTGCTGTGACCTGGAATCCAAATCATCTGTAAGCTGCCATCACCAAAGAGGTCAAAGGCACGTTTCTGAGGACCTAGGTCAGAGTCACTGAGTTTGAAGGTCTGTACATCCACACCTGCCCATTCGTGGTGGAGATATTTGATTTTATCCTTTTGAGCGGCTTCCCATTCTTCCTCAGAGACAAGGATACTTTTGGCATCTTTTACTAGGCGCAGCCCATCAGCATGGTCGCAATGTAAATGGCTGAGCAGAAGATAGTCAATATCAGATGGCTTGTAACCCAGATTTGCCAATTGCTCATGAACGGCTTGTCCTTCAGGCAAATCGGCTTTGTTTACAGGATATTGCCATTTAAGATTTTTGATTTGATTGGTGCGGTTGTCTGTGTGCCAGCCTGTGTCAATCAGAACCAAACCTTTAGGGTGCTCAATCAGATAGACAGAAACAGGGATAGCAATTTGGTGCTTTTTACTACTAAAGAGGCCAGTCCAAGCGATTTTAGAATCGCTGTCGTGGTGAAATGGCAGAGCTTCGTCAACGATAACAGTACCAGTATGAAGAACGTGAATTTTAATGTCTTGATTTGTCATGATTTTATCCTCTATATTATTAATGAGACCATTTTAGTAGGAAGGATAGACAAAGTCAAGATAAGAGGTATCAGTCCTATAAGGTTTAGACAGTTTTGGAGAAAGTGTAGGGTACAGTCATTATCAGGAAAGAATTTTTAAGACGACTGCTTCTAATTGTTCCATATCTAGTGACTTATCTGCTTGGCTGAGATAATAGATGACACTGGCAACAACAGAGGAAGCAAAAACTTCTAGCAGTAAATCACTGTCTTTCTTCTTTTCTTTAAAGAGGGGGTAGAAGTCGGATTTGATAGCAGTCTTCCAAAGAACAATGAAGTCTTGGTTGGGATGTTCAAGTAGAAAACTATCGAATACTAGTTGTTCTTGTGCAATGAAATCAAGAAGTTTAGCCATAAAACCAGTTTGTATCTGATTATTTTCCTGATAGGAAGCGGTGTGGGCGAGTAACTTAGCTATAGTTACCTCTTCAATCTCTTTTTTTAACTCTTCCAAATCACGGTAGTAAGTATAAAAAGTCGAGCGTGCAATCGGTGTTTCAAGACAGATTTGACGGACAGAGACTTTCTGACTTTGACCATATGCTTTGAGAAAGGCTTTGTGGATAGCGAGTTGAGTATCAGAGAGTTTTTTCTTTCAATAGTTAATAAATAAGGGTTCATATTGCTTTATTATATCATACAGGTTTTCTGAGCAAAAAAATTGCCAAACAGGAGCTTGAGGGTTAGAATAAAGACAAATTTGACAAAGGATAGGACGAGCTAAGCTTGCCTATCCACTAGAAGGAGTTATTATGATTAACATTACATATCTTGACGCTTCAAAACAAGAAAAAACAGTTTCATTTGAGTCTTACGCAGAATTTGAACGCTCACAACAAGCCTGCCTAATCGGTATCTCAGACTATTTCAAAGTTACAAAATTGACTTACAATGGTCATGAACTTGATTACTCAGGAACTTATGGCGATATCTTCTTCTATCTTTTGAAACAAGATTTGAGCCAATACGAAAACTAAAAAAGATCAGAAAACCAGCCATTTGGCTGGTTTTTTCTTGTGAATAGGATGAGCAAAATTGTAGAAAAATACATTAGAAATCAGGAAAGGGATGGCATAGCACATGATTCTTAAGCATAGAAGAATCATTTTTAGATGGCTGTTAAAAAATGACTAAGGTTCAGCTGATGCCTTTAGTTACTGGATAATCTTTAAAATCTTATAGATGTTGTACAAGATATTTGTTTTCACGGATGGTAATGAGTTTCTATGAAAGATTGGGAAAAGCCTATATGGGATAAATCACCAAACAGTCATCAGAGTTCCGATTGTAATTAATAGGCAACCAATCATGCTTTTGGCTGAAATGTCTTCTTGGAGGAAGAAGTAGGCGAGCACAAAGGTGAAAATCAAGCTGAGTTTGTCGATTGGAACGACCTGAGAAGCCTTGCCATTTTGCAGGGCGTAATAATAGCAGAGCCAGGAAGCGCCAGTAGCAAGACCTGAGAGGATAAGGAAAATCCAGCTTTTGCGGCTGATGTCGCTGATGCCAGAAAATGAGTGAGTGATGGCAACCATGCCCCAGGACATGAAGACCACAACCAAGGTTCGAATAGCTGTTGCTAGGTTGGAGTTAACATCGGAGATACCGATTTTAGCCAGGATAGAGGTCAGAGCAGCGAAGATAGCTGATAAGAATGCAAAGAAAGCCCACATAGTAAAAATCTCCTTTTCTTTTTATTCTATCACTTATCTGCGGGTCCGTTAAGAAAAGGTCGGTAAGTTTCTGTAAAAAGCTATGCTATAATAGGGATTATGAAAGATTATACGTTTTTTTATGACAAGATTTCGGCACCTTTTCGTCAGTCACAGAAGTTGCTTGCAGTCTTGAAATTGGCTAATAAGAGCATAACTAGTCTCATGTATGCTCTCTATCCCTTGCTTTTGGTCTATTTGCTTTTAACTGACTGGTCAAGGGCAATTATGACGCTAGTCCTACCAGGTCTTGGATTTATCTTACTGAGCATTTTTAGGAAGTGGTTTAATCAGGCAAGACCTTATGAGACTTGGGCGATTTCCCCTCTTATTATCAAGGAGACTAGTGGCCAGTCCTTTCCTAGTCGTCATGTTTTCAGCGCTAGCTTGATTGCAGTCTGTTTTTGGCAGGTCAGTCCTTGGATCAGTCTCACGCTACTAGTCCTATCTGGTATCTTGGCTCTGGCTAGGGTCATCGCTGGTATCCACTATCCCAAGGATGTTTTGGTGGGTTTCTTGCTGGGCATCATCTGGGGAGCTCTGCTATTTTTCCTATAATCCTAAGAAGAGATAGCCAGCAATACCCTCATCAAGGGACAGGTGGACAAGAAAGTCTTTGTATTAGAAGTTGTGTGGAGATAAAATAAGAAAGAGGTTACAATATGTAGCCTTTTTCTGTTATAATATGAAAAAAACGAAGGTGGATAGGCTATGTCAAACGAGGACATTTTTGCTGAAGTTGCTTCAGGTCGTATGTATGATGATTTGCAAAAGGAATTGGTTGAGGCGCGTGAGAAGACCGTCTTTCTGACCAATGACTATAATGCTAGTTTTGGTCAATCTGCTGAAAAGCGTCAAGCTATTTTGAAAAAACTGCTGAAATCAATGGGAGAAGATGTCTTTTTTGAACCAAACTTCCGTTGTGAGTTCGGATCAAATATCAGTATTGGGAATCATTTCTATGCTAATTTCGACTGCGTCATGCTGGATGGAGGCGGTATTGAGATTGGTGACCATGTGCTCTTTGGTCCACGGGTGGGTATCTATACCTCTAATCATGCGCTGGATCCGATTGAAAGAGCTAATGGAGGCTGCTATTCTAAACCAGTCAAAATCGGTAGCCATGTCTGGGTTGGTGGCGGTGTCCAAATCAATCAAGGCGTGACTATCGGAGATAATGTCGTGATTGGTTCAGGCTCAGTTGTGACCAAGGACATTCCTTCTAATTCAATCGCTGCTGGGGTTCCTTGCCGTGTCATCCGACCTATTACAGAAGCAGACAAGACAGGCTATGTACCCAAGCACTAAGGAGAAACTATGACCATTATTCACAAGCACTATGTTCAGTATTATGAGACTGACCGTATGGGAATCAGCCACCATTCTAACTATGTTCGCTGGATGGAGGAGGCTAGGACGCATTTTCTGCGTGAGATTGGTTGGTCTTACGATAAGATTGAAGAGGCTGGTATCATCTCACCCGTGACTCAGATTTCCTGCGACTACAAGGCGACAACCACTTTCGCTGATGAGATAGAGATAGCTATATCTGTTCTTTCGGTAAAAGCTGCGCGCCTTAGCTTTTCTTATGTGATGATCAAGCAAGACGGTAGTCAAGTCTGTACTGCTCAGTCAGAGCACAGCTTTTTAGATAAGGAAGGACGCTTTGTCAACCTGAAAAAACAGGCACCAGACTTTTTCCAAAAGCTCAAGGCTATGGAGGAATCGGGAGAAAAATAAGCTGATAGAGACAGCTAAAATCCTGATAGGAATTTCCTATCACATCTCCGTAGCAAATAGTTGGCAAAAAAAAAATTTTAGGTTATTATGTTGTCATGATTAAGAAAGAGGTGGATAGGATCCCCTCTAATAAGAAAGGTAAGATAGCTCTAGGAGTTATCGAGGTATTCATATGGCACATGTCGTTACAGATGCAACTTTTGAAGCAGAAACTAAAGAAGGTCTTGTCCTAGTTGACTTTTGGGCAACTTGGTGTGGTCCATGTCTCATGCAGGTACCAATCTTGGAACAATTGTCTGAAGAATTGGACGAAGACGAATTGAAAATCGTTAAAATCGACGTTGACGAAAACCCAGCAACAGCACAAAGCTTTGGTATCATGTCAATCCCAACCCTTCTTTTCAAAAAAGACGGTGAGGTTGTCAAACAAGTCGCAGGTGTTCACACTAAAGACCAAATCAAAGCAATCGTTGCAGAATTGAATGCATAAAAAATAAGGAGTCTGACTGACCCAAATCATAGATGATTATCTAATGATTGAGTCCAGTACAGGCTCCTTTTTTAGCGAGAAAGACCTTAGTCTTCTTTATCCTTGTTAAAGGCATTTTTTAAACCTTCAACAGCACCTTCGACAGTGTCTTTGGCGTCTTCGACAAATTCTTTGCCTTTAGCGACACTTTTCTCAACAAGTCCTTCGACTTCAGTCTTAGTATCACCAGTGATTTTACCAAAGCCTTCTTTAAGAGCGCCTTTAGCTTGATCGAGTTTTGCTTGTAATTTTTCTTCTGACATATCACTGTCCTCCTTAATTGAGACAAGTATAGCAGTTTTGGAAAACGATTTCAAAGTATTTGATTAGAACTTTTTAGGTTAACTTTAATCAAGCTGATCCAGAGTGCGTTCAAAGATTTCAAGAAAGGATTTATCTTCAGCTAGATGTCTGGACATTTGTTCAGATTTTTTTGAAAATTTGTTCAAAAAGGTCTTGACTTGGAGTCCACTCTAAGGTTTATAATGGTGGCATAAAGAATGAATGGAGGAAAAGCCCATGGATAAAGCTTTTATTCCTTATATCAATACAGACAAGTTAGTTCCTGAAGAGGATGGTCTGCGTCAGCTGATTAGTCAGATTCAGGTGGAAAATAAGCCGCTGGTTCAGGAGCTTAACACTCAGGTGCAGACCTACGACTCCACGCGCCAGCTATTGGAACAAATTACAGGGCAAGCTATCGACTCGTCGACGGTTATCAATGTGCCTTTTCAGACGGACTTTGGGCGTCATATCAGCTTTGGGAAGAATGTCTATGTCAATATGGATGTTTTCATGGTTGATCTGGGTGGGATTGTGATTGAAGATGATGTGCTGATTGCGCCTCGTGCCAAGCTCATCTCGGTCAATCATCCCCTAAATCCTGCCGATCGTCACAAGCTGGAGCTCAAGTCAGTAACCATCAAGCGCAATGCCTGGATTGGAGCGGATGCGACTATTTTACCTGGTGTGACCGTGGGTGAAAATGCTGTCGTGGCAGCAGGTGCTCTGGTGACCAAGGATGTCCCAGCAAACACGGTCGTTGCAGGTGTCCCAGCCAAG
This sequence comes from Streptococcus loxodontisalivarius, assembly GCF_016908645.1. Classification (GTDB taxonomy): domain Bacteria; phylum Bacillota; class Bacilli; order Lactobacillales; family Streptococcaceae; genus Streptococcus; species Streptococcus loxodontisalivarius. The sequence continues at coordinate 29,255 of NZ_JAFBEH010000017.1, read as the reverse complement.
GTTATCAAGGAAATCGAGGTTTAACATGAATATCAAATCAGCTAGTCAGCAGCTGGATATCTCTGCTGACACCATCCGTTATTATGAGCGTATCGGTCTGGTTCCTCCCATCACACGCACAGCTTCAGGCATTCGTGATTTTCAGGAGGAGGATCTAGCCGCTCTAGAGTTTGTCAAATGCTTCCGCGCCGCAGGCGTATCTGTGGAGAGCTTGATTGACTATATGACGCTTTTTCCACAGGGCGAAGAAACCAGAGAAGCTCGCTTAAGTATTCTTTTAGAAGAAAGGGAGAAAATGGCAGAGCGTTTAGAAGACTTGCAGGCTGCCCTAGACAGACTGGATGGAAAGATTCAAGCATACAAGGAAGGAAAAATAAAATGACAGAAAAACTTGATTCACTATTTGGAAGAGGCGATAAAAACGATGCCTACGTTTCAGTCTTTACAGGACAATCCTATCTCAATATGTTGGTACAGGCGCCAGATGGTCACTTTAGTCTAGGGAATGTTACCTTTGAACCAGGTTGTCGCAATAACTGGCATGCCCATACAGACGGCTACCAAATTCTTCTTGTGACGGATGGACAAGGACTCTATCAAGAAGAAGGAAAACCAGCTCGTCTTATCAAGGCTGGTGATGTTGTCGTGACAGAACAAAATGTCAAGCACTGGCATGGCGCCACAGCTAATTCATGGATGGCTCATATCGCTATCACAGCAGGACCAAGCGAATTCTTCGAAGCCGTCAGCGACGAAGCCTTTGCCCAAGCTAACCAAGAAGCGAAAGCAAACTAAACAGAAAAATAGAATAAAACAAACTGCTGGTTCCGAGAGTCCAGTGGACTCTTGAAAGTTGGAAATAGAGAAAGCGAAGCTTTCAACTCTACGACCAGCTTAGTTCAAGACAAACATTTAAAAGTTATAAAGAAAGGTAGATAACATGACAGAGAAAATTAAGCAAACTGCTGGTCGCGACCAGCTTGGCGATTTTGCACCTGACTTTGCCCACTACAATGATGATGTTTTGTTTGGCGAAAACTGGAACAACCAAGATATCGACCTCAAAACACGTTGTATCATTACAGTAACAGCACTTATGAGTTCAGGAATCACAGATACATCCTTGGTTTACCATCTTGAAAATGCTAAGAATAATGGTGTGACTAAGGATGAAATTTCTGCCATCATCACTCACTTGGCATTCTATGTTGGATGGCCAAAGGCTTGGGCGGTCTTTCGTTTAGCCAAGGATGTTTGGAAAGACTAGGTAGAATTGCTAAAATAAATTATTATCAATGGAAAATGAGGAAAACATGAAAACAGCTATTTTTGAAAAAGCCGGTCAAATGATTATTGAAGAGGTTGCTAAACCTCAACTTCAAGCGGATGATGATGTCATCATCAAGGTTGTTCGTGCCTGTGTCTGCGGCTCAGACCTTTGGTCATATGCGCACGGCGATGATAAGGAAGCTCACTCAGACAACTCAGGTCACGAAGCTCTTGGAATCGTTGAGGAAACAGGCTCTGCTATTACCACAGTGAAAAAAGGCGACTTCGTTATCGTGCCATTCACTCATGGTTGTGGTGAGTGTGCTGCCTGTCGTGCTGGCTTTGACGGAACATGTGACAACCACCTAGGTTATAGCAACTGGGGTATGGGTTATCAGTCAGAGTACATCCGTTTCCACTACGGTAACTGGGCTTTGGTTAAGGTTCCAGGTCAACCAAGTGACTACACAGAAGGCATGATTAAGTCTCTTTTGACTCTTGCAGATGTTATGCCGACTGGTTATCATGCTGCTCGTTGTGCTAATGTTGGGCGTGGTGATAAGGTTGTTGTTATCGGTGATGGTGCCGTTGGTCAATGTGCAGTTATTGCTGCTAAAATGATGGGTGCCTCACAAATTATCCTTATGAGCCGTCACCAAGACCGTCAAGAAATGGCGCTTGCTTCAGGTGCGACAGCAGTTGTGGCTGAGCGTGGTGAGGAAGGTATTGCCAAAGTTCGTGAAATCCTCGGTGGTGGCGCAGATGCTGCCCTCGAATGCGTGGGTACAGAAGCTGCTATCGACCAAGCCCTCGGTGTTCTCCGTAACGGTGGTCGTGTTGGTTTCGTTGGTGTGCCTCACTACAGCAACCACGCGCTTGGCTCAACCTTTGCTCGTAATATCTCAGTAGCAGGTGGTTCAGCCTCTGTAACAACTTACGATAAGGATGTTTTGCTCAAAGCTGTGCTTGATGGTGACATTAACCCAGGTCGTGTCTTCACAGATACTTACAAACTTGATGATATTAACCAAGCTTACGCTGACATGCAAGACCGTAAAGCTATCAAATCAATGTTGGTAGTGGCAGAATAAGAAGATGAAAATTGGCTAGGGCAACGTCTTAGTCAATTTTCATTTAGGATAAGTATATCGGTGTAATAAACTGTGGTATACTTTAAATATGGAAATCACAATAAAACAATTTGAAGAACAGTTTGTTAAAATCTATGGTCGTAATGTATGGAATGATTTTAATGGGTATTCTAGAAATGAAATATTGCAGAAACTTGGATTTGAATCAATACAAAAACTAGAAGAACAATTAAGTAAATATGTTAAAAGAATCGAAGAAGTAAAAGATTTTTATAGACATAAACAGTTTGCTAGATTTGTCTTGATTAGTATTGAAAAGTTTAAACGCTCTGAAAGTAATGAAATTGATTTTAGTCGGTTATATAACGAGTCATTTACTAGTGAATTACCTGATAGTGAAAAATTTTGGGAGGTAGAACACATCTTCTCACTCAATAATTTTAATAGGGTTTTTAGTCAGCATCTAAGAGAACAAACTCAGTTAAAAAATAATATTGCGAACCTCACTTTAATTTCTAGACGTTTAAATGGAAGTGAACCTTATAAATATGCAGACTTTAATAGGAAAAGAGAACTAATCAAAGATTATGAAGAGAAAGATTTTTTTATCAATAGAATTTTTCATTGTGAAGCAGATAATGAAGATGCATTTGTAACTTTACTTCAAAATCGTAAACAGAGTATAATATCTGATTTTAAAGATATTTTTCAATCTGTTACACCGTCTAGATTTGATACTTTTTATACAGAAATTCTGGGAATATCAGAAAATATTTGATTCACAATTATTGAGTATCAAAAGAATTGGTTGTGGTTCCAGGTGCCAACCACGTTGACCTCTACGACAGAAAAGATATGATTCCATTTGACCGCTTTGCAGCCTTCTTTGAAAAAGCTTTATAAATAAAAATCAGCATTTAATTTTGACTGATGTCAGATTGAAGAAAAATCCGTTTTGGATTATTTCTTCAATCTTTTTTATTTTACCAATGGCGTAAAATACCATTCAAATACTTTTGTAACAAGGTTTTTCTTTGTAGAATATCAAGCCATCACTCAAGAATTTATTATTTTTTTGAAAAAAAGAGATTCTTCTCTTGACATTCTACCTACTGGTAGGTAGAATGTATTTATCAAATAAAAAGAGGTAATAAAAATGACTTTTGCAGAAACACTTAAAAACCGTATTTCAATCCGTGACTTTAAAGCTGAGGCACCTTCACATGAAGAGTTGACAGCAATTGTAGCAGATGCACAGATGGCTCCTTCTTGGGCTAATACGCAACCTTGGAAGGTTTACATTGCCACTGGTGACACTATGGAAGCTATTCGAAAAGATCATATGGAAAAAGCAGCTGCTGGTACTAAGGGTTATTCTGATCTTCCAACAAAATCTCGTAAAGATTGGGGAGTGCATTCTCTTGAAAATATGACAGCTTGGCTTGATAAACTTGGTCAAGACCCTAAGATGGAAAACTTTTCTCAAGCAAATGCTCAGTTGTGGAATGCGCCAGCTATGGCTTACATCACTATCCCAAGAACAGCTCCTGTTTGGTCAGTTTATGATGCTGGTGCTTTTGCCCAAACCTTGATGCTTGCGGCAGCTAGTCGTCAAGTTGATACAATGGTAGCTTACGAAAATGTTCGTTTCCCAGATGAAATTCGTGAACACATGGCAGTTTCTGATGATGAGATTATCGTTGCAGGTATTGCTCTGGGTTATCGTTCAGATAATCACATCAACCTTTTGGGACGTGACCGTACGGCAACTGAAGAGATCCTCACTATCAAATAAGTAGGTCATTTGTTATAATAGTCCTATTACTAACTAGTAGGTAGGTTATATGTCAACAAAAGATAAGATTATGGTTCTTGGACGTGATTTGATTCAAGAACGTGGTGTCAATGGCTTTAGTTTTGCGGATATTGCTAAGCAATTGGATATTAAAAAAGCCAGCATTCATTACTACTTTCCGAGTAAGGCTGACTTGATTGAGGCTGTTTTAGATCAGTATGACTTGGATTTTTTTGAAGCCTTGTCGTCTGCTAACAGTAGTGATTTGGAAAAGAATCTTAAGCACTTTCTCTCTCTCTATGAGGTCAATTTCAAGGAGGACAAGATTTGTCTTTGCTCAGATTTAGCAGTGGACAGTGTTCATTTGACGCAGGTTGTTAATGACAAGGTGGGGCTATTTTTCCAGAAGAATATCGACTGGTTAGCTCAGCAATTGTCCCAAAAAGAAAATCCCCAAGCAGAAGCTGAAGATTTTTTCGCAGCTGTTCAAGGGGCGCAGTTAGTCGCTCGTAATCAGGGCGGAGCAGATTATTTTAAACGTGTGATGACAAGGAAGGTCAGCCTCCTTGTTTAAGGAGGGCGTATGAAAACAATTATCATTGGTGGTGGACTAGCAGGGCTCTATGCAGCCTATCGTTTGCAAAAAGCTGGTCAGGATTATCTACTTCTAGAAGCAAGTGACCACTTTGGCGGTCGTGCCAGTGGTTGGGCGATTTCAGAGACAAACGAGCTTGAATTGGGGGCGACTTGGGTCTGGAAGGACTTCAATCCAACCTTATTTGAGCTATTGGATGAACTGGGCTTGACTTATTTTGATCATCCAGCTGGAGCGACCATCTATGATAGTAAGGTCGAAGGTAAGTCTATCTTAAATCGTCCCTACTCAGCAGGTCAGCGTTTGGTAGGTGGTATGCCTCAGTTGATTAAGGCTCTAGTAAAGAGACTCAATCCTCATAAGCTCCATCTCAATCAGGCTGTGAGTCAGGTGACTCTCAAAGGTAAGCTACTTGTGACGACAGCAGACCAGCAGTTTGTAGGAGACCGTCTCTTTTTAGCAATTCCTCCTCGTTTGGCTGCTCAGCGTATCAACTTTCAGCCTAGCCTTCCCGATGATGTGATGTCAGATTGGTCAGAGCAGGAGACTTGGATGGCTCCTCATGCCAAGTTGATTTACCATTTTGACCGACCTTTTTGGAGAAAGCAGGGCTTGACTGGTGATGTCATCTCTGATGCAGGACCGATGTTTGAAATACATGATATTTCAGATGAAGCAGGTCAATTTGGTGCCCTCTTTGGCTTTTCAAGTCTGTCACCTGATGAGCGTAGTCAATTGACCGACCAAGAACAGTTAGAAGCAGGGCTGGTTCAATTAGAAGGCTACTTCGGCTCAGATATTCGAAAATACTTGAAGGCAAGTCTTCTGAAAGATTGGACTCAGGATACTTTTTTAGCGACTGAGGCAGATAAGTTGGCGAAAGGACATCAATTTAAGTCAGCTCAGGCGGTAGCTAGCGGTGCTTGGAAATATCAGTTGCGTGGTATTGCTTCTGAATTTTCTCCCTCATATCCAGGCTACCTAGCAGGTGCCTTAGAAGCGACAGACTTAGCTTTGTAACATGTGAAAAGGATAGGATATGTCACTCTTATATTTGGCCCTTGTCTTTGGGGTTATCATTGTACTCTTGATGCTTAAAAAGCCACTTTATATGGCTATCGGTTTTGGGATTCTTAGTCTCATTGTCTTATATGGTTTTGACATAGCTAAGATTACTCAGGCTAGTTTGAACTTTGTGACCAATAAGGATTCAATTGCCATCCTCTTATCTATGTATCTGATTACTTACCTGCAGAAGGTTCTGGAATCAAGACGAGCTATCAAATTGGCAGAAGAGGACCTAACGAGACTCTTTCAGAATCGTCGAGTGACAATTGCAGGTGCTTCCTTGGTTATTGGTCTCTTGCCATCAGCGGCAGCCATGGTACTTTGTGCTGACATTGTTAAACATCAGACAGATGGCTATCTGGAACCAGAAGAGCAAGCTTTTACAACCACCTGGTTCAGGCATATCCCAGAGTCAAGTTTGCCGACCTATCCAAGTGTCCTCTTGATGGCTAGCTTGTCTGGTGTTGCCATGTCTCAATTTTTGCTCTTTATGTTGGTACCTTTGCTGACCTTGTTTGCTATTGGTTACTTTAGGTATTTGAGACGGATTCCAGCTAAGCCAGAAAAATTGGTAAAAAGACAGGTTGGACACGATCTCCTTTCCTTGGTTAAGCACTTGTGGAGCTTACTTCTTATCATTATTCTTATCCTTGTTTTCAAGTTTGAGGTGGTGCCAGCTGTTCTTATTAGCTTGGTCTTGTCAGTCTTTATTTATAGATTGTCAAGACAGGAAGTTCTCTCCTTTTCTAAATCTGCCTTAGAGCCAAAATTATTGGTAAGCCTTGCTTTTGTTCTTTATTTCAAGGAATTCCTCAGCCTGACTGGAGCCTTGGCAGAACTACCAAATGCGCTCAGCCATTTACCGCTTCCAACATTCATGATTTTTGTTATCCTCTTTTTCTTGGGCGGAATCATTAGCGGAGCTAGCGGCATTATTGCCTTGGGGACACCCTTGGCGTTTGCGGCAATGCCATCAGCAGGAGTTGCCTTGCTAGTACTCCTCATGTGCTCAGCTCATGCTGCTAGCCAGATTTCACCAGTCCATGTTTGCCTGACAGTGGCTTCAGACTACTATCACATTAGTCTGGGTGATTTGATCAAAAAGACCCTTCCTGCCTCTCTTCTTTTTATCCTTTTGATGATTGGTTATTATTTGGTCTTGACAGTATTTTTATAGAATAAAAATCAGCATTCGATGGAGTGCTGATTTTAGAATGTAGACAAACCTAACTTTCAACGGAATTGGATACAAAAGCTCAGCTTGTTTAAAATAGATGACCGATTTATGCGAGCGAGACTGTCATAGGCATTTCTTACAATCGGAATATTTGAGAGTGAAACAGTCCAGCGGACTGTTTTAGGTCTGAGCCTTGAAACTGGAAATCGAAGAAGCTCGAATGGAATTCCTTGGTTTCCTGACATCATCCACTGGATAATGTCACCTGACGTCCGACATCACTTAAGAAAAGTATCGAAAAAGCCTTTGTCTTCAACCAGAATCCAGTCATCACAAGGTGGCTGGATTTTTGCTTTATAATTCCACCATCAGTTGAGAGATGGCAACCAGGCAGGCTTTCCCGCTCAGCTGGATGGTTTTATCTTCCTGCACCTTGCAGTCGAGATAGCCACCACGCTTGGAGGCCTGATAGGCTAAAAGATGATTTTTCCCCAAATGACTAGCCCAGTAGTCTGCGATTTGGCAATGGGCAGAGCCACAGACAGGATCCTCTGGGATCCCCAGTTTGGGAGCAAAAGAGCGTGAGACGGTATCTGTTTGTTGACCAAGAGCTGACGCGTTTTGAATACGCCCAGGTAGCTTAGCCAAAAGCTCTTGGTTTGGTGTCATCTTTCTAACCAGCTCTTCTGAATCGAAAATACAGATCAAATCCAAGCCCAGCACTGCCTTGCTTGGACGATAGCCGAAGGCTGCCTCCATTTCATCAGTGACGGGGATTTCTTGCAAGTCATAACTAGGAAAGGTCATCTGGTAGAGCTCACCATGACGCTTGACCTCAAGAGGTCCGCTCAGGCTTTGAAAGACCAATTCTGTCCAATCTTTTTCGATATGATTGAGGATGACATAGGCAGAAGCCAGAGTGGCATGTCCACAGAGCTCAACCTCAGTTTCAGGTGTGAACCAGCGCAGATGATAGCCTTTTTCCTCTTTGACAAGGAAGGCTGTTTCAGATAGATTATTCTCAGCAGCTAAGCTAAGCAGAGCCTGATCACTAGGCCAGTAATCCATAACACAAACAGCCGCAGGATTACCAGAAAAGGGCTGGTCAGTAAAGGCATCGACAATGTATTGTTTCATAAGTCATCTCGCTTTCTCTCAGTTAGTTTCATTATAAAGAGAAGTCAGACTTGTTTCAAGTTTGGATTGGGAGTGATTTTAATATGTCTTTCCAACAAATCCTGCTAGGAGTTCGATGGTTGAGGCTGCGTGGTGGTCTGCAAAGACAGTCAATCCCTCGTCTAGTGTTGCGATTTGTGTCATATCGTCTGTTGTTAATTCAAAGTCGAAGATGTCGAAGTTTTGGCGGACACGTTCAGGGTTAGCTGATTTTGAGAGGGATACCACACCCAGTTGGAGTTGCCAGCGGAGCATGACTTGGGCAGTTGATTTGCCGTATTTGTCTGCCATAGATTTGAGGATTGGGTTGTTGAAGACGTCGTGTTGACCTTCTGCAAAGGCTCCCCAGCTTTCAACTTGAATACCTTTTGATGTCATATAGGCTCTTTCTTCCTCTTTTTGGTTGAAGACGTGGAGTTCGACTTGGTTGACCGCTGGGACAACCTTATTAAAGAGCGATAGGTTAGCTAGTTGGTCAGATTTGAAGTTTGAAACACCGATAGCGCGGATTTTCCCTTCTGCATAAAGTTCTTCCAGCGCACGCCATGCTCCAAAAGTATCACCGATAGGTTGGTGCAAGAGGTAGAGGTCGATATAGTCAAGGTCAAGCTTTTCGAGTGAGTCAGCGAAGGCTTTTTTAGCGCCCTCATAGCTCATATCAGAAATCCAGAGTTTAGTCGTGATAAAGAGCTCCTCACGTGGGACACCTGATGCCTTGATAGCCTTGCCGACTGTCTCTTCGTTGCCGTAAGACTGGGCTGTATCAATGAGACGGTAGCCCGTTGCAATAGCTTCCTCGACCACTTTTTGAGTTGTTTCAGCGTCTTGGATTTGGAAAACACCAAAGCCAACAGTTGGCATTTGAATTCCGTTATTTAGTGTTGTGTAGTTCATTTGATTTACCTCGCTTGTGATTTGTGATGTCTTTAGTATAATCAGATATGGTCTGTTTGTACAATGCTTTTTAGTCATTGTGCTATAATTAAAGTGAATACTGAAAACGGAGGAAGACATGATTGATAACTACTTACTGGAACAGCTTGTGGCTGTTTATGAGCAGGGGACTCTATCTGCAGCGGCAGAAGAGTTGCTTGTCTCTCAACCTGCTCTCAGTCGCTCCATGAAAAAGCTGGAGGCTGAGTTGGAAGTTTCCCTCTTTGAGCGCAGTCGCAATAAGTTGACGCTGACTGAGACGGGGAAATTAGCTGCGCAGGAAGCCAGAAAGGTTCTAGCTGCGCAGAAAAAATTTATCAGAACTGTTCAAGATTTTGCCCAGTCCAAGGAGACAATAACAGTTCAGTCAGTGGCTCCAGGTCCACTCACCCTACTTGCTTCAGACCAGCAGTTTGAGATTTCTCAAGACTTGCTAGCAGAAAGTGAGATTGAAGACAGTCTTTTGTCTAGAAGTGTCAAGCTGGTTTTCTCAGCTCAGCCATTGGACACAGAAGAGCTCCAGTCGGTCTATCTGGGTTCGGAGGATTTGCGTGTTAATATCGACCGCATGACGACCAGTCTGACTGGGGAGGAACTGTCGTTTTCAGCGATTGATAAGCTCAGCTTTGTCACCATGGATAATCTGGGAATCTGGCAGGACATCATTGAGGCAGAGATGCCAGAGGCTAAATTCATCAGCCAGTCCAATCCAGACCATTTTGCCGAAATTTTGAGTCATTCCAGTTTTCCCTTTTTCACGACAAATCTGGTCATGACAGAAGAACTTCAAGCACACATCAACAAGCGTTACCAGTCCTTTTACCTGACAGATGAGAAGGCTATGCTAGATTTCTACGCTGTCTTTAGACGAGAGGATGAAAGGCAACTAGCGCCAGCCATTTCCAAAATCAAAAGCCTGTGGCAAAAGAGGGGTTAGGGATGCGAAAACTATCGGACTATCTTTATCGTTACCGGTATGAATTTGCTTGTTTTAAATAAAAGAGCTAAGTTGATAAAATAGGAATTTTTCTTTACATAAACTGACTTTCCGTTATCATTTTTCTGAAGGGAATGATTCTTAACCAATAATTCTAGCTCTAAGCCAAGTTTCAATTTCTTCTGAAGATTCAATCATACCACGCTCAAGCCATTCAACAATCCAACCGTAGATGCCATACAAGTAAAAGGAAGATAAGTAGGATTCAAAGTTACTTTGTACCGTTTGAGGTATCAAGAGAGGTTGAAGGATAGGGATAATAAAATGAAGACATTTTTGTCGATATAAAACGAGATAGAAGTCAGAGTGCTCTGCTAGATGTCCAAACAAACTTGATAAGAGGAGGTCATTACGATTGTTCCCCTTGTTATCCTCATCAAAAGCTACTTTGTTTTCGGAATACCAATTCGTCATCAGATTTTTAGTTTCCTGATGCAAGATATCCTCCATACTATCAAAATTACGATAGAAAGATACTCTACTAATTTGTGATTCTTTGGCTAGTTCACTGACGGAGACCTGATGAATATCCTTATCTTTCAATAGACGAATGAGTCCAGAGGTTAATTCTTGCTTAGCATAACTTTGCTTTTCTTGATTGTTCATGATGTTACAAATATCCTTATTTTGTTTCATTTTTGCTGAGAGAGGTTTATCTCATATCTATTATAGCAGAGGTGTGTTACACTTGTTACATATTGCAAAAAATGCTGACGGTTTCGTCAAGAAAGGTTTTTACTGGATGTTTTCAAATTGGAAAAAATACTTTATCTCTCCAAAATCAAAAAAGATTCTCATTTTTATGGGATTGCTTTTACTAGCTATTATTTTAGGACAGTTAGCTGCCATTTTTGTTCTAAAAGCACTGTTTACCACTTAGGAGGGGACCATGAAAAGAGTTAAAAAAATAATGAAAAGAGTGGCTCTCGTTATTGTCCTACTCTTAGCCTTTTTAGTTTCCTTTGCTTTAAAAGCCCTCAATACTTTGGGTTTGGATTCGGCAGTTGGATTTGCTATGCAACCCAAATCAAGAGAAACCCTAATTACTATGGATCAGGTTGATAAGGAAGTGATTTCGGTTTCCTATATTACTAAAGAAGGGAAAGTCGAGCAGCGACCAATTAAATACTATCGACCTAAGGATGCGACAGGTAACATCCCACTGGTATATGTTCCACATTATGCCTTGGATGAGGGGAGTGTCGAGTGGCAGACTTATCTTTCAAATGGCTGGGCAGTTGCTTCTCCTGATGAATTTACCAGTGCCTATAATGAAGTCCTTGTCAGTGATGATTTAGTTTTTAACAATGCAGCTCTCTACACGCTGAGAAATAAGGAGGGTATTGATAAGGAGCGCATAGCCCTTGTCGGTGGAAGTGCTGGTGGATACATGACATTGATGTTGGATGGTCTTCAACTGGGCAATGTCGCTGCAATTGCTAACTCCCCTGTTTCAAATGTCTATTTCAATTTTGAAAAGCATTTTCTAGCTGCAAATGAAATCAATAAAAACTGGAAATTGTTTGATTTGCCAATTCCTTATGTTGCCATGTCAGTTCCACGCTTTACAAAGAATAATGACTACATTGAGTCACTTGATGACTTTGATAAGTGGACAGAATTATCTCCTCTAGGACTTGCTAAGATGTTTTCAAGTCCAATCGTAATTACTCACTATACTAGCGATATGCTTGTGCCAGTCGATACAACATCTAAAACTTATACCTATGACAAGCATGACGGCACTTTACCTGATGATTTTTCAACAAGACTCCCAGATAATTATCCAGGAATATTGTCGCATTCATTGGAAGAAGAATTGCCTGCTGGCTCTGTCTCGACTGTCAAATATAACTTTTCTGACTTGCCATCTGAGTTTGACTTACCTTACCGTACAGATAGTCAGTTCAGTATCAATATTATTGATGATGGTAAGGTTAGCGCAAAAAATAGCCATAATCAGACGGACACAGAGGAAGTTAAAACAATTCTCTATGGTTATTACCTGACAAGTATGTTTGAAAAAGGACTAGGTCAGACAGAAGTACTGAGTACGGAAAAAGCTCTGCTTCTCTTAGAACGTTATCAAGGAAAGAGTCCACAGCTTTCAGCACATGAGAATGTAGATAATACAGTTTATGGTTCTTTGGTGATTTATCAAGAAGAAATTATTGATGAACTGAAAACCTATGTGTCAACTAAGTCACTAGAGCAGTTAAAGCAAGAAATGACAGAAGCTATCAGTCAAGCTCCACAGGAAGAGCAGGCTAACCTGCAGCAAACATGGACGACTATTCAAAGTCAGATCTAGATATATAAAAACCGAACTTGTCTGATTTTCAAGTTCGGTTTTTATTTTCGGTTGCTGACCTGAAACAGTCTATCCCTAGACTGTTTCACTCCTCCAACCAAGGGAGATTTTCAGTTTGGTGAATGTGCTTGCGCTCCATAACTGATAGGTCTTGGTCACAGCTATCAATAGTGCCAAGTTTTAGGGTCAGAAGCCCTGCTTGGTCATCTTTTTCGTGGAAAATCTGTGAGTGACAGTTGCGGCAATAAGTACGGACTTTCCCAGGAGATGACTCATAAGTTGCTAGCAAGTCTTTCCCGCTCAAGAGTTGGAAGGCCTCCTTGTCAATCAAGCTATTGGTTGAAAAAGCTGACGACGTTGCCTTACGGCAGAAAGAGCAGTGGCAGAAGACAATAGGACCATTGAGGCGCGTGACCTCATAAGTGACCCCTTTACATAAACATGATCCAGTAATCATAGGATACCTCGCTTTCAAGTTTATTATAGCATGGAAATGACTTACTTATCATATATCTGTAATTCTTGTAGGTAGGCATCTTTAAGTGACTGAGGCTGTAAAACCTTGGTGTGCTTTCCAAAGTCGATGAGATAGTGGACGAGATAATGTTCAGTATCAGGATTGTAAAATCCTTTGAGTAGGAAGTTGCCATCCTTCTCTGGTGAAGGACGTTGTTCTCTTTTAATTAAATGTGATGATTTTCTTTCCTTTATTGCCCCCAGCTTGAAAATCCAGATGGGCTTGTTTGATATGGTCAAGATCAAAGGGGTAGGTTTTGTCAATAAGAAGGCGGAGCTTGCCTTCTTGGTAGAGTGAGATAACATTTTCAAGCTCAGCAGGGCTTATAAATCCCATAGAGTAGATCCCAGTAATGCCTAGCTTCTCAGTTAGTTCCTGATTGATAGCACCATTGACAGAAGTGATGATACCTCCTGGTTTGACCAAATCGTAGCTCTTATCGAGTGTTTCTTGACCAGTCAGATTGACGACTAAGTCCAGGTTAGACAGAATCTGAGTAAAATCTTCTTTGCGGTAATCGATGACCTGATCGGCACCCAAAGCCAACATATCGTCAAGGCCCTGTCCAGAACCTGTGGCAATAACATAAGCGCCAGCGTTTTTAGCTAGCTGAATAGCTTGGTTACCAACTCCCCCAGAACCACCGTGAATAAGGACACGATGTCCTGCTTTTACCTGACCATCACGAACTGTTGCCGCATAGGCAGTAGCGATGCTGACTAGAAATCCTCCTAGTGGAAGTAGGTCAAGTTCTTTGGGAACTTTGGCAAGTGCTAGTGTCTTTTCTTCGTCGAGAACGATGTAATCAGAGTAGGTGTTCATAAAGGACATACCGATAACATGATCGCCAACTCTGACATTCTTGACCTTCGAGCCGACAGCTTCGACGATTCCTGAGAAGTCTTGCCCTAGTGAATGAGGTAGAGTTGGTTTGATTTCTTTAGGCATAGTAGGAAATGGGCCATACTCACGAATAATGATATCAGGGTCATTGACCCCGATAGCCACTGTTTTAATAAGAACTTCCTGTGGTTTTAAGCTTGGAATGTTTGTTTCAGTCATCTGCATGACATCAACAGAGCCATATTGATTTAATAAGATTTTTTTCATAGATTACTTTCTCCAATCAATTTATAAGAGCTGTGCTCTTCTTAATGAATTAAGTATAGCTACTTTGGGACTTAAAGACAATTCCCAACTAGAAAGGAAGTGTTACTTAAGTAACACTTCCTTCCTAGTTGTTTCTTATTGGCCATAGTTAAAGAAAAAATTGCGGTTAGTATTTACCATCCAGCGGGCAAAATCTTCCTTGCTTTCTTGTCGTCCAGTTTTGACCCAACGGTTCCAGTTAGAGGCTGAGAGTGCCTTGATTACATCTTTTTGGTAATCGATCCAGCTATTATTTTGACAATAAAGAGAATTGCTTAGTTCATCAATATAAGTTCCCATAACGTCCTCATACCAACTAAAACCAATTTTTTTCTCGGCAACTAGTTCAAAGAAATCCAGATTTTCTTCGATAAAATCTAACAAGGGAAGAAGTCTTTTGATAGCTTCCTCTTCTGAAATAGTAATTGGCATTTGGTTTGGATTGAGTTTGCATAGTCGTTTGCTGAACTCATCAGACATTTCGGCCTCTATTTTTTCAACTAAATCATATTTGTCTAAGTAGTGAGCATAGAAAGTCTTTCGGCTAATATTAGCTTCTTTGCTTAACTCAGCGACGGTAATCTGCTCGAAATTTTTCTGAGCTAGGATGTTTAGAAAGGTTGAACGAATGGCGTCTTTGGTTTTACTTATTCTTAAATCTGTAGTCATAGGCTATCCTTCTATGAAAAATCACGGAGATTTTGACTTGGGTCTGGGTGAGCGATATTGTTGCGTTCACGCACTTTTCGACGAAAGAGCATGTTTAGGCGAGAGATACCATTTCCCAAAATGATAACGATAAGACCCTGAAGCCAGATATGCTCACCTGCTAGGAAAATGGCTGCGCCACCAAGCAAGATAAGGAAAATAAAGCTAAGCCAACCCTTAGCGTCTAGGCGGTAGAGGTCTTGATTATAGTGGGCTGTCGAGAGAACGCCGATAAAATATATCATGACCCCAGCCAGATAGAGCCAGTGTCCCATGCTGGCATGATGATGGTCAGCTAGAAACTCAATTCCCACCGTGAAGAAGTTAATCCCCAAGAAGATAAAGAGGTGTGCGAAGAAAAGGAGACTGGCCTCACGTTCTGAGTGATGGTCGACACTAAGGAAGGTCTGCGACATGTAGAACATGAAGAGAAAAGCCATAGCTAGAAAGAGCAGAATCCCATTGATGGGTTGGCTTGAGAGTGGATAAGTCTTGATGATGGCAATAACGGCCTCACCGAAGGCAAGGATGGTCATAAGCTGCATCCTTTCCATCATGTGAGGAAAGTTAAGCCCAGCTCGCTCCGCCTCATGGTCAAAACGGATGACATAGTGGTTGACAAAAGGTATCAGATAGATAATAGCAGTCAAGTCAGTAACCCCAATCAGCCCAATGGCAAAGGGAATCAGACTAGCTGCTGCAAGCAGAAGTCTCAAGATATGCACCTTGATATCATCGTTAAAGCCCAGCTTTCTTCCTTTGAGGAAAAATTGCAGAGCGATAATCAGATAGGCGACTATCAAAAGCCCATTGAACCAGATAACCATGGAGCTACCAGCCGTCATATTATCCATCTCAATATTAAAGTTGAGAGCTAGATTTCCCATGACAAACATGAGAGCCACGACAGTAAAAATATCAGCAGTCCGAGAATCACCGTACTTGTTATAGTAGAAAAGCTCATTGTACCAGACATTGAGCAGGATGACATTAGTCATAACAAAGGCAAAGATATTGCTGAATCCCAAGTGATCAACGTGAATAGACGAGGTCAGACTAGAAATAGCCATGACCATAGACAAATCAAAAAAGAGTTCATAGTTGGAAACCCTTTTGGCGAGTTTTTTAGACATAATTCCTCCTAAGTAAAGTTTGAAACTAGATTGTTTGCATATAATCCTACCTATTATATCACAGGATTAGGACGGATTTAAAGGAAGATTCCTTGACAGTTTCCGCCAGCTTTGCTATTCTCAAACCCATGCTTATTAAGCATGCAAATCATTTTGTATAAGTATTTGTAATAGATCTTTTTCTGTCGTATACTAGTCTCAACAAAACAAAAGAGGAAAATCAAATGAAAAAATTACTTATTTCAAGTTTAGTATTGGCAGGTTTAGCACTAGGTTTGACAGCCTGTTCTCAGCAGTCATCTTCGACTTCATCAACAGCTAGCTCTGCTATTTCAACGAGCTCAACAAGTTCATCTCAAGCGAAAGGAAACTATACAGTGACAGAACAAGAATTAACTTTTGAAAGTAATGGTAACCGCATCTACGGACGTGCTCTTTTGCCTGATACAGACGAAGCTGTGCCAACTGTAATTTTGAGTCACGGTTTTGGTGGTAACCATGAGCAAGAAGAAACCTTGCAAGAGGATTTGGCGGCATCAGGTATTGCTGTTTATAGCTTTGACTTTTCTGGTGGTACAGGTTATGAACCAGGTCAAAGTGAGGGTGACATGACAGATATGTCAGTCTTGACTGAGGAACAAAATTTGAAAGATGCCTTGTCAATGATTCAAACACAAGACTTTGCGGATAAAAATCAAATCTACCTTATGGGTGCTAGTCAAGGTGGTGTTGTGACAACCTTGGTTGCTGAAGAAGAGCAAGATCAAATCGCAGGCGTTTTCCTTCTCTACCCAGCCTTCTCACTCTTTGATGATGCTAGAGACCGTTTTGCATCTGAAAGTGACATTCCAGACACTTACAACCTTATGGGCTTGACTGTCGGTAGCCGTTACTTTACTGATATTTACAATATGGATATCTACGACCACATGACTTATAGCGGACCAGTTCACATCTTCCACGGTGATGCTGATAATCTTGTTAACATCTCTTACTCAGAACGTGCAGCTCAAACCTTCCCAAATGCTACCTTGACAACAGTTAGTGGTGGTACACACGGTTTTGCAACGAGCGACCAAGAATTGATTGCACCAACTATCGCAAGTGAAATCTTAGGAGACTAATAATGAGAAAATATTTAGTATTGATTATGGCAATGCTGGCGCTGGTTTTGACAGCCTGTGCCAACTCGAATGCCAGCCAATCAGATGACAGTTCGTCATCTAGCAGTCAGTCTAGTTCATCTAGCCAAAGCAGTTCAAGTTCGACTGGTCAGACACATCAGATTATCGTGACCATTGATGGGGTGGATTACACAGCAACCTTGGATGACAGTCAAGCTAGCCAGTCTTTGCTTGAACAGTTGCCGCTTGAAAATCTTTCATTTAGAGACTTTGCATCAGGTTTTGATGAGAAAATCACAGACCTAGCTCAGCCATTGGACTATAATGACGATGAAAATAGTGATGACCCGCAGGCCTTGGATATTGGCTACTGGTCACCTGATGAGCGTTTGGTTTTCTACTATGGGAATGTTGGTGCCTATTCTGGCATTCATGTTATGGGTCACTTTGATTCAGAAGACGCTCTTGACGCCATTCAGGGCTTGAGTGACAGCTCACAAGTCAGCATCCGTTTGGCTGACTAATATGATAAAATGGACAAAACAAGAAAGAAGGAACATAATGACTAAGACACTTTTTGCGGCAGACCGCACACCACAAGCAGACATTCACTATATTTTTGACCTTGCTGAGACAGTTGTCCGTGAGCAGGTTTACTATCCAACACGTTATGGGGTTGAGATTGCAGCAGACCTTTACTATGCTAAAGATTTGGACAAGACGACAAGTTCTCCAGCACTTGTAGTAGGACCTCCATTTGGTGGGGTTAAGGAGCAAGGTCCTGGTGTCTATGCTAATGAGATGGCACAACGAGGCTTTGTTGTTCTTGCTTTTGATCCAGCCTACCATGGTTACTCAGGTGGACAACCTCGCTATGTTGGCTCTCCTGATACCTACCTTGAAGATTTCAGTGCAGCAGTTGACTTCCTTGGCACACTTGATTTTGTCAATCGTGACCAGATTGGGGCTATCGGTATCTGTGCTTCAGGTGGTTTCTCATTGGGTGCGACAGCTCAGGACGCCCGTATCAAGGCAGTGGCAACTAGCGTTATGTACGACATCCCTTCTTTGGCAGGTCTTGCAACTGGTCAAGAACGTGCTGAGCAGGTAGCAGCTCTCAGCCAGCAACGTTGGGATGATTTTGGAAAAGAAAGCAGCGCCTTCGACTACAATTATCCAGAAGCACCGCTTGATCAAGTACCAGCTGATCTTCCACCAGTCCCAACAGAATTCCTCTCATTCTATGCAACCAAACGTGGTTGGCATGAGCATGCTAGAGCAAATATCACTGCCACATCAAATCTTTCCTTTATGAATTTTCAGGCAACTGCAAGAATTGATGAGATTTCTCCACGTCCAGTCCTCCTCGTCACTTCTGAAGAAGCACACTCAAAAGATTTCTCACTAGCAACCTTTGACCGCCTCAAAGAGCCAAAAGAACTCTATGTCCTTGAAAAAGGTCAACACGTTGACTTCTATGACAGAACAGATACTATCCCATTTGACAAATTGGAAGACTTCTTCAAGAAAGCTTTCAACTAAAAATTTCCTCCTCTATAAATAAATTAAGGTAGAAGATTGTCTTCTACCTTATAGTGGATTGAGAAAGGAATAGGACTAGGCAAGGAGCTGCTGATAGAACTGGTGTTCATCAAAGCGACTTAACGACGTCCTAACCTTTCTTCAATTCACTATAGTTTTCTTTTAGAGTTTCTTCAAGGCTCGTTAAGAATGCCTTAGCAAGTGCGGATTGTCTGTTCTGTTTTGTCCAAATGACTTGTAGAGGGTCTGTATTTTCCAAAGCGAAGCTGACGAAATCCAGTTGACTTTGGTCGTAGTCTGTTGGGATAACACCTCCCAGACAGAGTGCAATGCCCAGCCCTTCTTTGACTAGTAGTGACGCATTGAAGAGGAGGTCGTAGGTGGCAACAATCTCATAGTCTCCCAAGCCAGCTAGGGCTGTAAAGTCGATATTGGACTGACCTGATACAATGAGGGGATAGTTGATAATATCTTTGAGTTCAAGAGAATCAATCTGCGTCAGAGGATGTCCTTTTGGTAGGAGGACACCCCATTGATCACGATTTTTGATTGGCAGGCTATCGTACTTTCTATCATCGTAGGGACCGAAGGTGATGCCAAAGTCTAAGATTCCCTGATCCAGCTCTTCTTGAATACGATTTCCGTTACCGCTGCGCGTGTGAACCTTGATGCCAGGATATTTATCAATTAGGTGTTTGATAGCTTTTGCGATAATATCCAGAGATTGACTTTCTGCCATACCGATATAGAGTTCACCTGAGACTTCATGAGAATGGCGGATGCTATGCTCCGTTTTGTTGACCAAGGTGAGAATTTCAATGGCACGATTGTAGAGATATTGCCCATCTTCAGTTAGCTGAATTTCACGACTCCCTCGGTGAAAGAGGACGGTTTCTAATTCCTCTTCCAAATCTCTGATTTGCCGTGAGAGGGTCGGCTGGGTAATATGGAGTGCCTGCGCAGCATTTGAAATAGACTTGGTCTGAACGATGGTGACAAAGTAGTTGAGGACACGAATATCCATGAAGCTTCCTCCTAGTAAAGGTCTCTTTTTCTGTTAGTATATCATAATATTCTGGGAAGACTGAGAAAGCTGTGACTCTTTCTAGTTTTCCTTAAGAGATTTTTAAGTCTCCTTGTTTATTCTGTTTACAAAATGTAAATGAATAAAGGAATTGGAAATGAATAAGCAAACACTTTTTAACGGTAAACACTTGGCAGTCAAGCAGGGGCATGAGAGGAAACGTAAGTCTAAAAAGGGCTTGGTTTCTGGTATTATCTTGGCAGGTACTCTATCTATGGTGAGTATGGGTCAGCTAGTTTCTGCAGATGAGACGACAAGTACAGATAGCTCTGCTATTGTTAACACCAAAACCAGCACTGATTCGGATGAGGCAGCAACGACTGAGGCATCTACTGAGACAAGTACAGAAGCGTCAAGCTCATCGGATACGACTGAAACATCAGCAAGCAGTACAGTTGAGACAAGTAGCGAGTCAAGTACAAGTTCGGAAACCAGCACAACTGACTCTAGTGAAGCTACTTCAGAAACTACAACTACTGAAAGCAGTACAAGTGCAAGCTCAGAAAGTTCAGAAGACAGTTCGACTGCTACTAGTCAAGCTAGCTCAGAAACTGCAACAAGTGCAGCTACAACAAGTGAGGGAGCAACTAGCTTAACGACTGAAGCAAGCACAAGTACAGCTGATACGACTTCAACGGACACGACTGATGTGACAGAAGTGACTGGAACGATTACACTAGATGGTTCAACAGCAAGCACGACTTCTGAAACTGTAACCGTGACAAGCAATACCGTAACGGTAACGGCAGGTGGTACCTATCTGATTTCTGGTTCAGCAGATGGTATTACGATTGTTGTTGACCAAACGGTTACTGAGGCAGTCACTCTAATTTTTGAAGATACGACTCTTGAAAATGGTAGCGTCAGCTTTAACGGTTCAGGTACCAATACTCTTGTCCTCAGTTCAGGGACAACCTTGACTATTTCCGGTGGTGACTCAGGAATTACTGCAACTAATCTGACCATTCAAGGGGATGGTAATCTTGTCATTACTGATACGACTAGCTATGGAATCTATGCGACGGACTCTATCACTATCGATGGTGGAACGATTAGTATTGATACGGATGGTTCAGGTATCTATGCCCTCAATACGACTGATGCCAGTCTTGGAAATGTGACTATCAACGATGGTACAATCACAATTGCTGCGGGAACGACATCTTCAGCTACTGAAGGTGTTTATGCTGGGAATGCTCTTACGGTAAATGGTGGAACAGTAACTGTGACTTCATCTTATGAAGCCTATGTTGGAAAGAGCATTACCATTAACGGTGGAACCTCAACTCTTCGTGCCAGTGATGATGGTATTGTAGCCAAGGATCCATTTTATGAGGATGGGGTGACTGTTTCTGACGATGCTTATAAAGCAACGGTTGTCATCAATATCAATGGTGGAACAACGACTGTCGTTGCAGATGGTGACGGACTTGATGGTAATGGTAATATTAACATTACAGGTGGAACACTAGAAACTTATTCAACAACAGATGACAATGCAGCTATGGACTACGATGGGACATCTATTATCACAGGTGGTACAGCTTGGGCGATTGGTCAAGCTGGTATGGCTCAGGGATTCTCAACAGGTTCAACTCAAGACTATATTATGGCAAATGTGTCAGGTAATGCAGGTGATACCATTACTGTGACAGACAGTTCTGGAAATGTCATTGCTACAACAGTCGCAGATGTAGCCTTTGCAAATGTTGTCTTCAGTTCAGCTGATATCGTAGATGGCGAAACCTACACCATTTCGACATCATCAGGAAATTCAGCGACAGCAACATCAACCACAGAAACCCAGTCAAATATGGGTATGGGACCTGGTGGTCAAGGAATGACACCTCCAAATATGGGTGACGGAACAACGCCTCCAGCTTTGCCAGATGGAACAAACCCATTTGGAGATGGTACGACCCCACCATCACTTCCAGACGGCAGCACACCTGCAATTAACACGAGTGAGACGATGACAAATCCAGAAGCAACTTCTGAAGAAGCTAACTCAACTGCTGACTCTGAGGCTACAGACAGTCAAATTGCTGATTCTAGTTCATCAGAAACAGCAACATCAGAAAGTTCGACCTCAACTGAAAGCACAGCAAGTTCTGAAACAATAGTAGCAGAAACAGTAATAGCTTCAGCAAGTGCAAATGAGAAGTCATTTGCTCAATCAAGTGCCACTAAGCAGGCAAATATCTCTAAAAAAGCGACTAAAAAGACAGGGCAACCTCAAACGACAACAAGCAGCTCAAGTCGTCAAAAAACAAAGACTAGCTCATCGACCTCAACAAGCAAGACAGCATCTCAGTCAGACAGTAGTAGCCTTCCTGAAACAGGAACAGAAAACAGTGCAGGGCTATCAGTCTTAGGACTAGCCATGCTGGGATTTTCATCACTAGCAGTCTTTAAAAAAGGTAAACACCAGAAATAATTAAAAAACCTCAGCTTAGATAAAACTAGGCTGAGGTCTTTTTAGTTGCTTGTTTGGTCAAAACGATTGTGAATAAAGATAAAGTCTGTCCAAGCAACAAAGCATAGAGTAAAGACTGCGATTAAACCTGCATAATGCCAGATTTCTTGGTTTTCCTGCCTCAATATTCTCTAATCGTTAGTTGATACTATTCTCAGGAAAATCTTTCTGCTTAGGACTGTCTTTATAAGCAAAAGTTATAGCCAGCCATAAAAAATTTAGAGTTTGCAAGGGGGATTTTCCGAGCTATAATAAGTCCAACAATTAAATAAAACAACAGCGATAAAAAGATGAGTAAATCTGAGGAGGATGCGCAGAGAGCCGCCGTTTGGTGAAAGGTGGTCGTCTGATTCGATTGAATATGGTCTTGAAGCGAGATGAGTTGAGCATGAGTGAGATTCATCCGGGAGCTCCCGTTATAGAGCCTGGGTATATCTTAACTGAGTATCTTTGCAATCAAAAGAAAATATGAAACAGTTATTTATAAATGTACCTAAAGGTGGAGAGTTGAATAAGAGTAACTCTCAAATAAGGTGGTACCGCGGAAACAAGCACTTTCGTCCTTATCTTGCTAGCAAGTAGTAGCAGGGTGACGAAGGTGCTTTTTGTCATCCAAAATCTAAAGTAGAAAGGGAGTCTTGCTAGTACTAAGTTGCTAATCTCATTTGACAAAATAAGGAGAGGTGTATGTTTTTTGATTCTCATTATCTGCTGGATTTGTTTCCACAGATCATAAAAGCTTTCCCGATAACCTTCTTCATCGTTATCGTCTCTACGATAGCAGGGTTACTTTTGGGATTGTTGTTAGCAATCATTCGTTTGGAGAAGGTGCCCTTGCTCAATCAGTTGACAATTGTCTACACGTCTTTTATTCAAGGGACGCCAGTGATTGTGCAACTCTTCATCGTCTACTATGGAGTGCCTTATTTACTATCTTTGGTAGGGATTGACACTTCTGGTGTGAGTAAATTGACCTTCATGTATATTGCTTACAGTTTAAATACAGCAGCTTATATGGGTGAGATTATTCGTGCCAGTATTGCTAATGTCCCGCAAAATCAGTTTGATGCCGCCTATTCACTTGGAATGACTAAAGTTCAGACTTATAAGAATTACATTATTCCACAGGCGATTAAGGAAATCTTGCCAAATTTGGAGTTGTCCATTGTATCGCTTTTGCAAAATTCTTCATTAGCGACTTACTTGGGCATTTACGACATCATGGGCAAGGCGCAGCTGGTCGGAGCCAATACGGCACACCAAATTGAAGCTAATCTCGATGCCGCCTTTATCTTCATTGTGCTGAGCATTGCTATCCACATTGGCTTCAAGGTTTTCCTTCAAAATGAAGAAAGTGCAGATGAGGTAAGTGATCATGTGATTGAGGAAAGTGTGACCAGTCAGCTTGAACCAGTTAAAGAAACGATTATCAAAAAGGGAGAATTGAGTTATGAGTAAAAAAGTAAGCAAATGGAATTGGAAAAAAAGTTTAGGGAGCCTTGCTATTTTGGCTCTGATTGGTGGAGGCCTTTACTATGGCTTATCAAGCAATAGTGCCGCAGGGGATGATAATGCTAGTAATGATGCTGACGCTAAGACAGTTGTTATTGGAACAGGATCCAACTTTCGTCCTTTCGTTTATCAAGATGCAGACGGTAATGACACAGGTTATGAAATTGCCTTGCTTAAGGCTATTGACGATGAACTACCACAGTACAAATTTGAAATCGAACACTACGAATTTTCAAATCTCTTTCCAGCTCTTGAAAATGGCAAAATTGATATCATTGCTAACCAGATTGAAACCAATGAAGAACGCCGTGCAGAATATGATTTCAGTCAAGTTGGCTACACCAACTATGACCTGCATATCCAATCTTTGACAGGTGGCTATGAGTCTCTGGATGACTTGAAAGGTAAGAAAGTCTATGCCATCGCAGGAGGAAATGCGCCAGCTATTCTGGAAGCTTATTTGGAAGAAAATCCAGGTGCTTTTGAGATTGTTTATGGATCTTGGTCCGACCAAGTTCTGCTTGAAAACTTTAAAAATGGGACAGTTGATGCAACCTTGGCAACTAAGTACACGGTTGACTACACCAATCAGCAGTTAGGCTCTGACTATCAAGTCTCTGACACTGCTGTCAATGAGTCATCAACTTACTATCTCTTCCGCAAAGATGATGAAGACGAGGATGAACTCAACGAAGCTGTCAGCCAAGTCCTCAAAGAATTTAAGGAAGACGGTACTTTGCAAAAAATCTCTGAAAAATACCTTGGCGGAGACTACACAAATTAGAATACAGGAGGACTTCTATGGATTATCAGTTTATTTGGAAATGTATAAAGGTAGCACTAGAGTACACTCCTTTCACGCTTTATCTGACTTTGGTGGCTTTCGTGCTAGGTCTTATTATCGGTGTTCCGATTGCACTTATCCGCTTCTATAAGGTTCCTTTCTGGGCACGCCTCTTTGAGTGGTTGACGAACATCTCTAACAGCGTTCCGCTACTTTTGACGCTGACGATTGTTTATTTGGTGACAATTCCTGCGGTGCCAGCTCTGGGTCATCTTTTAGGGCAAGAGTGGCGTTTCAGTGATTTTCCTAGAGAATGGATTGCCATCATCGTCTTAGGACTATTTGCCATTAACTATGTGTCGGAAGCTATTCGTGCCAGTCTATTATCGGTTCCTAAAAATCAATGGGAAGCAGCAGCATCCATTGGACTTAGTCAGAGACAGACCCTTTTTCGGATTATCTTGCCGCAGGCTTTTAAGTCTAGTATTCCCGTTTTTGGTAATATCATTACCAATCTGATTAAGGGTTCTGCGCTGGTTTCAGCAGTTTCCGTTGTAGATTTACTCAATGCAGTACTCATTGCTAGCCAAATTAACTACAAATACCTGGAAGCCTATATCGCAGCAGCTATCGTTTACTGGGGAATCTGCTTAGCTGTGACCTTTATCTTCAAACATCTTTCCCAAATTTCATTCCACGGAGGATTTTCACATGATTAGCATTAGCCATCTTAATCAGACCATTTCGGGTAATACTATTCTCAAAGATGTATCGCTTGATTTGCCAAAAGGAGAAGTTGTTTCCATTATTGGACCGAGTGGTGCTGGGAAGACAACTCTCATTCGTTGTTTGAATTTGCTTAATATTCCTGATAGTGGCGAAATTGCTTACGACGATAAGGTAATTCGATTTCCCAAGGTTGGTCGCAATGAAGCCAAGGAAATTCGACAAAATACAGCAATGGTTTTCCAAGAATACGCTCTTTTCATCAATAAGACAGTCTTGCAAAACATTACCGAAGGCTTGACAATTGCACGTAATGTAAAGGCATCAGAAGCCAAGGAAGTTGCGGAAAAACTGCTGAAAAAAGTTGGCTTGTATGACAAGCGACATGCCTATCCGCATCATTTATCAGGTGGTCAGCAGCAACGTGTTGGCATTGCCCGAGCTTTGGCACTGGATTCGGATGTCATTCTCTTTGACGAACCGACATCAGCCTTAGATCCTGAGACGATTGGCGATATTTTGGACTTAATTCAAGAAATTGCGCAGGAAAATCCTGATAAGTCAATCGTTATCGTGACTCATGAAATGCAGTTTGCTCACGACATTTCTGACCGAGTTGTCTTTATGGAAAAGGGGCAAGTTGTTGACTCTGGGACACCAGAAGCTATTTTTCATAAAACAGAAAATCCTCGTATTAAAACCTTCCTCCGTCGTGTGCGATATCAATGACATGAAAAAATGATTAATTTAGAAAGAAGACTACTATGACACAAACAGTTATTACTACAGACATTACTACTGACCAATTATTGAAAACTATTGAGGGTGCTTATAACTACATCCAATCAAAACGTATTGAAACAGAACATGGTATCCGTTATTCTTTGGAAGGCTCTGCTAATTCAGATCCCTATTTCGATGACATTTCCCTTTACTCTGGTGCTGCTGGTATCATTCACTTTTTGCTTCATTATTATGAGGTGACAGGCAATGAACAGTATTTGCAAGATGCGGAAGCAGCCTTTTCTTATATTCAGTATCGTTGGAAAGAAGCGCGTGAATTGAGTCTGGCATTCTCGCCTTGGGCTTTTACGACAGGTTATGCTGGTGCTTCCTTCGCCGTGGCTGAACTCTATAAATTCACTCAAAAAGAAGTTTACAAGACTTTCATTGAAGAAGTCGTAGATGGGATTATTGCTGATGTTAAGGCATCTGATGATGGAATTGGTGGTTACTGGACAGGTTCTTTTGGGATTTTGGCCGATTCTGGTATTTTCCTTGAACTCTTGTCGCTAGCAGATCAATTTGACCGCCAAGACTGGCGTGATTTCACTCTACAAACAGGGCGTGTTTTGCTAAATAAAGGTATTGACTATAAAGATGGTGGGCGCTACTTTGAAGGTTCATCCTTTGGTGGCAAGATTATTCCAGGTTTCCCAATTGGAGCTGGCGGTGTAGCTTACACTCTTCTAAAACTTTACCAAGCAAGTGATGATAAAGCTTTTTTGGATGCGACAGCTGGTGTTAAAGATTTTTACCATGCCATCTATGAGTATCAGGACAAGACCATTACGGTACCGCATGATTTACCAAATGAAGAAAATGAGAATCCCGTGCATTATCTTGGTTATTGTGGTGGTAATGCAGGTCTCATTCGTTACCTTTATGAAGATTACAAGGTAAGTAAAGATGATAAGAATCTGTCAGAGATTGAGCAACTTATTCAGTCCATTGTTGATTTGGGCGCTCCTGAGGAACATTCGGAAGGCTTCTGGCATACGATTGCTTATTGTTGCGGCAGCGCAGGTTTCCTCAATGCCTTTCTTAGTGTTTACCAAGTGACTGGAAAGGATATTTACCTTGATTTTGCGAAACGCACAGCAATTCAACTTGTGAAAGATGGTGATTTGAATGAAGAAAACGGACAAGAAAGTATCAAATGGAACGAAGCTTACACGCGTTTGGAACCCGATAACATTTCTGCGCCAATCGGATTTTACGACGGAGCAGCAGGTGTGGCTTCAGTCCTACTTCAACTTTATTCTTTATTAGAAGGGGACTACAAGGTGTCACGTATTATTGATGACCCATTCCCATCAACCTATTGATTAGCAAGAAATTTATTAGGAACATATTCAAAAAAATAATTCGAGGAGAAGAGATATGACATATTTAGTAACAGGTGTAACAGGTGGTCTAGGTACTGCCATTTTGGAGCAGTTAGTAAAAAAAGTACCTGCCGATCAGATAGCGGTTCTAGTACGTTCTGAGGAAAAAGGCAGAGCTTTTGTAGAGGCGGGTTACGATGTTCGTATTGGCACTTACTCTGATTCAGTGAGTTTGGAAAAAGCATTTGCAGGAATTGAAACCTTGATTTTTGTGTCTGGGGCACCTGGTCAAGAGGTGGCGCGTGCGGAGCAACATAAAAATGTGATTGAAGCAGCCAAGGTAGCTGGTGTAGCTAATATTGCTTACACCAGTATCTCAAATGGTGACCAATCAAGGGCAATTTTGGCACCAGACCATATAGCTACGGAGAAATTGCTTAAAGAGTCTGGTCTGAACTATAAGATTTTGCGCAATAATTGGTATTTTGAAAATGAATTGGAAAGTTTGAAAGCGGCAGCAGTAGGACAAGCATTTGTTTATGCAGCTGGTGACAGCAAGGTTGGTTGGGCACTCCGCCGTGAGTATGGTGAAGCCATTGCCAATGCAGCAGCGCAGCCATTTACCGAAAATAAAATCTATGAACTGGCAGGTAAACAAATCACTTATGCCGAATTGGCAGCAGCAACCAAAGAAGCGACAGATGCTGACTTTGATGTGGTATCACTCTCTATTGAGGACTACAAAGCTAGCCTTGAAAAAGCGGGACTTCCTGAGCCGGTCATCGATATCGTAGCAGGCATTCAAAATGACATCCGCAATCACCAGCTGGAAGTCGCACACAGTGACCTAGAAGAATTACTGGGACATCCGCAGTTGTCAACAGTGGATGCTATCAAAGAAGTGTTGAGTTAAGAAAGAGGCTGGGCAAAAACTAGCTTCAGAATAGAAAAAAACGAGCACTTCCGCAGTCGGAGATGCTCGTTTTCCAATGTCATGGTTTATAATTATAATATCCACAAAACAACTAGAAAGCCATGATCATGTATAAAGAGTATAACACAAATCAACTCAGTTTAGAACTAAATCTTGCCTACGATATTCCTATGACACACGAGGCTAGACTCATTAGTCTTTTTGTGGATAGTATTCCTAGTCACGTTTTACTAGAAGAGAAGTCTCATACTGGTCGCCCAGCCTTCCATCCTGCCATGCTCCTGAAAATGACTCTCTTTGCTTATGCCCGTCAGGTCTTTTCTGGTCGTAAAATGGTGCAGATGAACGAGGAAGTGATTCCCATGAAATGGCTGAGTCAGGATACCTATGTCAGCTACAAAACCATCAATAATTTTCGTTCTAGTAAGCATGCCAACAACCTGATTAAGACTGCCTTTATCTACTTCACTCTCCTCATGCGTGAACATGGCATGATTGAAGACGAAGCTCTCTTTATTGATGGTACAAAATTGGAAGCAGATGCCAATCTTTATACCTTTACTTGGAAAAAGGCTGTTGCTAAATATGAAGCTGCTCTAAATGGGAAACTCTCAGAACTCTATGACCAGCTGGTTCAAGAAGGTGTGAACATAGCCCTGTCTAAAGAAGATTGTGAAACTAGCCAAGGTTTAGAAGAATTGCTTGAAAAAACTGAGGAAGCCTTAGCTGAGGTTGAGAAGGCTATTTCTGAGGAACCCAAAGTCATCAAGGGTGGGTCAGCCAATAAACAGAAGCGACGTCGTATTAAGAAACTCCGTAACCAGTTGAGAAAGGATTATCTCCCTCGTAAGCATCGTTATGAAGAGGCTAGAGAAATCCTCCAAGAACGCAATTCCTTCTCTAAAACAGATCATGATGCTACCTTTATGCGGATGAAAGAGGATCACATGGGGAATGGTCAGCTCAAACCTGGCTATAATGTCCAAGCTGCCACCAATGGTCAATATGTCCTTGCCTACGATATCTTTCCAAATCCAACGGATACC
>NZ_JAFBEH010000016.1 GCF_016908645.1 Streptococcus loxodontisalivarius | reverse complement strand
AGCTTTTTTGACCATAACAAAACACTCCTGTTTCTAGTTTACTAGATTTCAACAGAAGTGTTTTTTCTTGTGTCTCATTTGTGGGGGCTAGTGCCGTTAATATTCCATACTAAGAGTTTCTTTCATTTAGAAAAAAGGTTAGTCTTCCCTTTTCTTGTGAAAGAGTGTTGCCATTCCCAAAATACTGATTCCAGCAATTGTATAGACACTATAATCCACTTCTCCAGTCTCAGGAAGTTTTGCTTGGTAACTTGTTGAAGTCTGTTGCGTAGAGCGACGACTTACCACGTTTTGGGTATAACTTTTAGTCAAGACATGTGCCTCTTGTTTTGTAAGGTACTTACTTGCTACTGCTTCACTATTCCCATTTTTCGTGTCGATAACATCTGTGATGTTTCCATCTTTATCTGTAACGATTGCTACATTACCGCCATTGTTCACGATATCTTTTGCTTTATTTGCAATGTCTGCAGCTTTTGCTGTGTCATCAGCTTTTGCTGTGTCATCAGCTTTTGCTGTGTCATCAGCTTTTTGTTGAGCTGCAAGTTTAGCAGCGAGAGCTACATAGTAAGCGTTAGCATCGCTTGCTACTTTCTTAAGGTTAGCCAGAACTGATTCTTCAGCAGAGAGTTTCGCTTTAAGAGCTACAAGGTTGTCGTTTGCACTTGCGAGTTCATCATTCAATTTAGCAAGAGTTGCTTCTTTATTAGCTAGAGCATTAGCCAAGTTATCAGCAAGTGTTTTTGCTTCAGCGTAATCTGCTTGAAGTGATGCAAGTGTTGCAACGGCTGTTGCGTTTGCAGCCTTAGCCGACTCAAGCTTATTTGTAAGCTCAGTCAATGTTGCTTGCTCTTGGGCAAGTTTCATGTTTGCGGCTGTTGACGCGAGAGTAGCTGTTGTCAATTCAGATTGAGCAGCGGCAAGTGCTTGTGCTTTAGTTTCATCATCAGCGAGCGCTGCTGCATAAGCAGCTTTAGCTGCTTCAAGTTTAGCTGTATCTTCTGTGAGTTTAGCTTGAGCTGCGTCGACAGCGTCTTGAAGGCTAGCAATGTCGATAGATCCTGATTTAAGATTATTGAGTGTAGCTGTTGTGTCATTAAGAGCTTTAACGGCTGTTGCATATACACTTTGAGCTGTGTTCATGTCTTTAGATACACCGGCGTTTGATACGTAATCTTCAAATGAAACAGCGCTGAGATCGACACCTACATAATAGTTTCCTGTGAGGTCTTTTGAATACAACCAGCTGATAGCGCTTGCTTGCGATGCTAGATTGCTTACGAATTGTGAGTACAATGCTTTCTTGAGATCATCAAGAGTGTATGTGCTTGTTCGTGTATGCGTAAGGTCAGAACCACCTGTTGCTTGTGACACAGTATTTACTGACGCTGTTGCGGTGAAGTCATGGTAGATACCGAGTGCATTTTCTGCGTCTTCTTCATGATTAATAGCTGAAGATGCATTTGTTCCAAGCGTTGCGCTACCACCTGTAGCTGCAGTTGTCCAAGTTTTCTTGTTCCAGTCAACGACGAGGCTGTTGAGATTACGTGTGTAAATGTCATCAGATAATCCATTAGTTTGGAATTGATCTTGGATAGCTTCCGCTAGTTTTTGCGCTGTGACAGATGCTGTTACTTTAACGGATGAACCAAGTTGTGTTTCCACTTGTTGGATGAGATCAGCGTAGAAGTTTGCAAGTTCAGATTTAACATCATCGCTAAGGTTGTTGACAATTTCTTCAATTGTTTGGTTTTGACCTAAAACGATTGCTTTATCGGCAGGGCTTGAAACGTATTTGTTTGCTGATGAAATAGCGTTTTGATAACGTGTTACAGATGAGCCATTATTTAGCGCTGTGATGACGGTTGTCGGCAACGTAATTGTTTGGTTGACTTTAGTTACATCGGATGAATCAGCAAGGGCTTGAGCAGCTGCTAGTTTTGCTTGCGCTTCACTCAAAGCTGTTTTTGATGATTCCAAAGTGGATTCAGATTCATTGACAGTTTCAGACGCTTCATCTACAGCGTTTTTAGCTTCAGATACTGTTTGTTCTTGAGAAGCAATAGCTGTTTCTTTATCTTGGGATGCTGTTTGACCAGCTTCAAGAGATGCTTGTGCTGAATCAAGAGATGCTTTGTCTTGTTCAACTTGATCTGTAAGTGTATTAACTTCTGCTTCAGACGCTGTTGAACCACTTGTAAGTGTATCAACTTTTGTTTGAGCGGCTGCTTGTGCTGCAGCTGCATTGTCTGCTTCCGTTTGAGCGTTTTTCACAACAGCTGTTTGTGAATCGACAGCTGCTTGACTAGCCGTTACTTGCTCAGCACTTGCAGTCACAGCGTTTGCTGCAGCTGCAACACTTTCTGAAAGGGTTGACGCTGTTGATGTTGCTTCAGACACTTGGTCAGCTGTTACCGTTTCAGCTGCAGCAATTTGACTTTCAACGCTTGATACTGTTTGTTCAGCTTGTGAAACAGCCTCTTGAGCGTTGGTTACGATTGTTTCTTGGTTGGCAACAGCTTGGTTAGCAACTTGCGTAGCCGTTTCTGCCGCATCAACTTGTTCTTGTGAAACAGTTGCAGATGTGTCTGTCGTTGCTGTTTGCGTAGTGGTTACAACGTCTGGTGTATCAGCCGTTGTCACTTCATCAGCATTGACAACTTGGGTTGTCATACCAATTCCTACAAGTGCCAATGTTGATACGACTGCACCTGTACGAAGTTTCTTGATTGTTCCGTTACCCTGTGTTTGATTTGATTTCATTCTTTCAATCTCCTTTTAGATTAAAATATAGCGACAATTAATAGATTGCTTCCATCATGATATACCGCATCTCAAACCATTATATATATTGTCAATACAATTTAATCGAAAAATTATTAAATCACTTGAATTAAATTGCTATTCTAAATTGCACCAATTATCATAAAAATTACAATATTTATACAACAAAATAGATTACTCATGAAACTTAAGGATCTGATCCTACAAAGAACATCTCAGTTTTTTACCACAAACTATGGTATAATGAGAGGAATAACTTTAAGGAGGATCTTATGTCATTCGACGGTTTTTTTCTACACCATTTGACAGAAGAATTGCGTGAACAGGTGCTTTACGGACGTATTCAAAAGGTCAATCAGCCCTTTGAACGTGAATTGGTCCTGACCATCCGCAATAATCGCCAAAATTATAAACTACTCCTGTCTGCCCACCCTGTTTTTGGACGTGTCCAAACAACCAAGGCAGATTTTCAAAATCCACAGAATCCAAATACCTACACCATGATTATGCGTAAGTATCTTCAAGGGGCTGTCATTGAAGAAATCCAGCAGATTGAAAATGATCGCATCCTTGAATTTACGGTTTCAAACAAGAATGAAATCGGTGACGATATCAAGGTGACACTTGTGGTTGAAATCATGGGGAAACACTCTAACATTATCCTGATCGACAAGAACGAATCTAAGATTATCGAGTCTATCAAGCACGTGGGCTTCTCTCAGAACTCTTACAGAACGATTTTGCCAGGGTCAACTTACATCGCTCCGCCTAAAACGGATGCTAAAAATCCCTTTACCATCGGTGATGAAAAGCTCTTTGAAATCTTACAAACCGAGGATTTGGATGCCAGAAATCTGCAAAGACTCTTCCAAGGTCTAGGTCGTGACACCGCTCAAGAATTGTCAGCCCTGCTAGAAAGCGACAAGCTCAAGCAGTTCCGCAGCTTCTTCCAGAGACCACTATCACCTAGCCTGACTGAAAAAAGCTTCGCTGCTGTGCCATTTAGCGATAGCGTCCAAACCTTCGAGAGTCTCTCAGAGCTCATGGATTATTTTTATCAAGAAAAAGCAGAGCGTGACCGTATCGCTCAGCAGGCTTCTGACCTGATCCACCGTGTCCAGAATGAACTTGAGAAGAACCGTAAAAAGCTTGGTAAGCAGGAGGCTGAGCTAGCAGCGACAGACAATGCCGAGGAGTTCCGTCAAAAAGGCGAGCTCCTAACGACCTATCTGAGCCTAGTGCCTAACAACAAACCTTCAGTTGAATTGGACAACTACTACACTGGCGAGAAGATTACCATCGCTCTCAATGTCGCCCTAACTCCCAACCAAAATGCCCAGCGTTATTTCAAAAAATACCAAAAACTCAAAGAGGCTGTTAAACATTTGACGGGCTTGATTGAGGAAACCAAGCAGACCATTGATTACTTTGAAAGTGTTGACTATAACCTCTCTCAAGCCAATATGGACGAGATTGAAGATATCCGTGAAGAGCTGGTGCAGGCTGGCTTTATGAAACGTCGCTCAACTGACAAACGACACAAACGCAAGAAACCTGAGCAATACCTTGCCTCAGATGGTCAAACCATCATCATGGTCGGTAGAAATAATCTGCAAAATGAAGAATTGACCTTTAAGATGGCTAAAAAAGGGGAACTTTGGTTCCACGCCAAGGATATTCCTGGAAGTCACGTTATCATCAAGGACAATCTTGATCCTAGCGATGAAGTCAAAACAGATGCTGCTGAACTAGCAGCCTACTACTCAAAATCACGCCTCTCTAATCTGGTTCAAGTCGATATGATTGAAGCTAAAAAGCTCAATAAACCTAGCGGAGCCAAACCTGGTTTCGTGACCTATACCGGTCAGAAGACCCTGCGTGTCACACCTACGCAGGAAAAAATTGACAGCATGCGTCTCAGTAAATAAGTGCTAGATATTTTCTAAAGTATACAAAAAGCAAGTTAGTTACAAAACTAGCTTGCTTTTACTATAAATCGAACAAGAGCTAAGAGTTAAACTTCTAGCTCTTTTACTCTATCTACTATTCACTCTTAGTAATATCTTCACGCATTTCGTCTACATTGAATTTAGCAAAGAGATACTGACGGTCTTGGACTGGGAAACGTTGATCCAGCTGATCAACTGGTCCTACTTCAACCAGACCTTCTTCAATGATAAAGTCCATCACGTGACCACCAAAGGTATGGTCATCTGAGATAAAGTGAAGGTGGTAACCTGCAACACTTACTCCGTGGAACATTTCAGGTGTCCAGATACCAACGATGGTACCAGACACATTTTCCATTGTATATTCAGGTTGGCGAGTGGCTACATCGGCGAATTTTGTATCAGGTGCTGATCTTGGAATCATGCGAACATGCATGTTCTTGAAACTTCCTTTAATCTTAATAGAGCGGAAAAGGTTAACACCGTCATAGTAAGATTCGATACGCTCTTCCAACTCCTTATCAGACATTT
Source organism: Streptococcus loxodontisalivarius (assembly GCF_016908645.1). Lineage (GTDB taxonomy): Bacteria > Bacillota > Bacilli > Lactobacillales > Streptococcaceae > Streptococcus > Streptococcus loxodontisalivarius. Next base: position 39,211 of record NZ_JAFBEH010000016.1, on the reverse strand, counting down.
CAAAACGTTGACGGAAGATAACCTCTGCCTGATGGGGAACAACTGCTGCGTAGGGCACCTTAACATCATTAGACACCTCTACTACTTCTGGCTTGCCATCTGACCCTTTAGCTTGATAAGCCTTGCCATCTAAGATAATCAACTCGCCATCGATAGAGTCAAGGGTACCAATTCCCAAATCTCCATGTTCCAACAATTCACCAATCGTCAAGGAACCACCATACAAACCAGCCATCAAGGCTCCCAAGGTATTGTACTGAAATAACTTAATTGCTTCTGCCATGAAACAGTTTCTCCTAAAATGTTAATCGTTTTGTTGTAGGAGTTTTTCTCCTAATTAATAAAATTCATCTGGCAAGATTGTCTCACCTAGAGTCACATTGTCCTTGTAATCGATTGGAACATCAATCAAGACAGGACCATTTTTAGCTTCTGAGAGGGCTGACTTCAAGAGGTCTGCAAAACTTTCCTTGCTATCAGCACGGAGTCCTTTAGCACCGAAGCTCTCAGCATATTTTACAAAATCAACTGGTCCAAAGTCAACACCTGATGAACGACCGTACTTCATCTCCTCTTGGAACTCAACCATATTGTACTTACCATCATTCCAAATGATGTGAACAATTGGTAATTTCAAACGCACAGCTGTTTCCAATTCTTGTGCTGAGAAGAGGAATCCTCCGTCTCCTGAAATAGAGATAATAGTCTCATTTGGACGAAGCAGCGCTGCTGAGATTGCCCAAGGAAGGGCTACACCCAAGGTTTGCATACCATTTGAGAAGAGTAGGTGGCGAGCTTCGTATGATTTAAAGTAACGAGCCATCCAGATGTAGTGGCTACCAACGTCAACTGTTACGGTCATATCATCTGTCACATTTTCTTGAAGAACTTCAATCAAATCAAGTGGGTGAACCAAGCCTTTTGGAGAGTTTCGATCAAATTTCACATCTTCGACAACAGTGTTACGAAGACCTTTAAGATAGTCTTTTGATCCATTTGGCAGAACATAGCCATTGATTGCTGGAAGCAAGAGATCGAGTGTCTCTTCCATGTTACCAATCAACTCACGCTCTGGTTGAAAATAAGTATCAATTTCAGCTGGTTCAACGTCAATAACCACAATACGTGCAGAAACTTCAGCATTCCAGTTGCGTGCCTCATACTCGATTGGGTCATAACCAATGGCGATGACAAGGTCAGCACGTTTTAGCAACATATCACCTGGTTGGTTACGGAAAAGTCCAACACGACCAAAGAAGGTATCTTCTTCCAAGTCACGTGAAACGATACCAGCACCTTGGAAAGTTTCAACAACTGGCAATTTAACCGCTTCAAGCAGGCGACGAATTGAGGCAGTTACACCTTCTGTTGACGCACCATTTCCCAAAAGAAGAACTGGCAAAACTGCATTGCGAATTGCCTGCGCTAAGTAGTTGATATCATCAACAGACGCTGAACCGAGTTTTGGATCTGTTAATGGTTTGATTGCTTTAACAGAAACCTTGCTGTCGGTCACATCCTGAGGAATCGAAATAAAGCTAGCTCCTGGCTTACCTGACTTAGCATAGCGATAAGCGTTAGCGATTGTTTCTGAAATTGTATTGGCATCGTGAATCTCAGCTGAATACTTGGTAATCGGCTGCATCATTGCCACATTGTTCATTGATTGGTGAGCACGCTTTAGAAGATCAGCACGTTTAACCTGACCTCCGATTGCAAGAACTGGGTCACCTTCATCAGTAGCTGTCACAAGACCAGTTGCCAAGTTAGAGACACCAGGTCCACTTGTTACCAAGACAACACCTGGCTCACCAGTGATACGACCGACACCCTGAGCCATAAAGGCAGCATTTTGCTCATGGCGAGCTACAATTAGCTTAGGTCCTTTATCCTCTAAAGTATCGAATACACGGTCGATTTTCGCACCAGGAATTCCAAACACATAGTCCACATTGTGGTTGATCAAACTGTCGACAACAAGGTCGGCACCATAATTTTCTGTCTTATCAGTCATTATTTTAGCCTCTCTAAATGATGATACAAGAGCCAGCCTAAGTACAGTATAAAAATGACAAACTTAGACAAGATTGCCAGCCATAACTCTTACACTGTCTTTTTTCTGAACTCTGTTCAAATAAACAAATGACAAACCGTAAAAAAGTTTCCAAACTCCCTTGCTGTCTCTGGTAAGTTAGGTTGCTTTTCACAAATTCTAAGTCAATTATATCACAGTTTTTCAGAAAGTTTGTGAAAATATATTTGTGAATTTTTTCATTTTAAATATCAAAAAATTAAGCAAGCCTTTTTGGCTTACTTAACTTCTTTTTATATCCTAGGCGCAGCTATTTTCCAAAAAATCAATCCTTGTTTCGCTTTTTAAAACGTAGGCGTAGATAATCATAGGTGGTTATGACAAGAAAGGTCACAAGAACCAGAAATGTATTGCGCTGGGTTTCACCCGACTGGTCAAAAACCATGAGGAGGACAAAAATAATGATAACCGAAATCAGATTGCTAGCTAGCTTATCCTTAAAATTATCCTTCATTCAAAAACTCCGTCATATTCACATCATCAGGGACCAAGATGAGGTACTTCTCAGCAATTTCTCTAGCCTTGTCATAGTAGGCAAACTCCCTCAGAAGGTAGGCGTATTCCTGCAGGAACTCAGGATTGTCAATCAAATCCTTCTCTAGAGCTTGATAAGCCTCGAATGCCTCATCCTCTTCTTCAAGCTCACGATAGGCCTTAGCGATATTCCACTTGGTTACCAACGTTTCGATATCATCGTGGGCAAGCGCCAAGACATCCTCGTAACGCTCTTCTTCTAGGTAAATGGTTGACAAACGCAGCAGAATTTCTTCATCATCTTCTGCAACCTTAGCCGCATCGAGAAGATAACTGACTGCTGACGCACTATCATGCAATTCGTAGGCATACTGAGACGCAGCCAGTAACAAATTCACGTCGAATTCGTTCTTAGCCAAGCCCTGCTGAACCAATCGAAGGGCATCTTCGATTTTATGTTCCTCATGTAGAGAAAGGGCATAGAGGTATTCGTAACCTGCGAAATCAGGATTCATCGTATCCAATTGCTTGAAGTAGAGATTGGCTTTTTGATACTCTTCTTGATCGTAGAGAATGCCAGCCAACTCAAAGACTGCTTCATCTTCATACTCGATCTCAACTGATTTTTCAAGAAATTCAATGGCTGCTTCAAACTTACCAAGACTAGCATAGGCACGACCAATTCTCTGATAAGTAGACACACCAGTTGCTTCCAAAATCTCACGATTGTCCAAATTAGCATACTGAGAAATGGCTGCCTGATAGTTTTCAACTTCCATCTCCATCTCAGCTAATCCAAAGATAATCAAAGGATCATCTGAAAGCTCACGCGCCAGCAAAAGCTTGTCACGTGCCACATCCGACAGTCCTTCCATCTGATAGAGGTCTGCCATAACTAGCAGGGCTGAAAGGTAATCTTGACTATCCTCATTGATAGCATCCAAGTAGAGAAAGGCGCCTTCGATATCACCATCTTCTGCCGCAATCTGTGCCAGACTGATATTAACTTCAGGGTAGTCATAACGGACTTGCTCGTAGACACGCTTTGCCTGTGGCAAGAAACCGATAGACTCCAAGTACTCAGCTAACTCAATCAGAACCTCGCTATCATCTTCCAGCAAGGCTTTTTCAAAATACTTATCAGCATGAGCCAAATCTTGGTTGGCAATGGATGCCACCATCTTTTCACTATTCAACATGACCTTCTAGGTCCTCACTTTCTTCATCTGGGTAAAGACCGCTGACAGCCTTGTACCAAGTAAACACTTCTTTAACTAAAACCTTGACTGAGGCATAGGCTGGAATTCCCAAAAAGACACCCCAAACGCCGAACATCGTCCCAGCAACCAAGAGAATGAACATAATGGTGATTGGGTGGATATTGAGCTTGCTACCAAGAACAAGAGGAGTCACAAAACGTCCTTCGATAGTCTGCTCAATAACAAAAATAATCAAAACCTTAACCAGCATGAGGGGTCCTGCAACCAGAGCCATAATGACCACAGGAATCATGGCCAAGAAACTTCCCAAATAAGGAATCATATTCAAAAAACCAGCTATAATCCCCAGTGCAATACCATATTTCAAATTAACGATTGAGAACATAACAGAGAACATAATCCCAACCACAATGGCAACCGTAACCTGCCCCTGAACATAACCTTCCAACTGCTGATTGATATCTCCTAGCACACGAGCGGTTGGCTGACGTAATTTTGTTGGAACTGCCTTTAACAAGCCTTCTTTCATCTTACCGTTATCTCTGAGGAAGTAAAAGAGGATAAAGGGTGAAATGATAATGGCCACAGTCACTCTGGTAATAGCTCCCGCAAACTGACCAACCCAGCTAAAGGCATTCTTAGAAAAGCTCTCTGCATAGGTAACAGCCTTTGAAGAAACATCACTCAAAATACTTTCCAGTTGACTCTGATAGGCATTGAGCCAAGGATTATCCAACCAAGTCTCAGACTGCTTATCCAGACTAGCAACATAGCTGGGCAGATTTTCAATAAAGGAGATAATCTGGCGCTGCAACATTGGAATAAAACCTGACAGCCCCCAAATAATCAACAAGACAATCAAGGCAAATACTAGAAAAATTGATGACGTCCTAGAAAGACCAGTTCTCTTCTCAACAAAAGAGACCAACGGTTTTGTCAGATAGTAGAGGATTGTTGAGATAACCAGAGGCAACATCAAGATAGTCGCAAAGCTGATCAGTGGCGTAAAAATTGATGAGATTTTTGAAAAGAGAAATATCACCAAAAACACAAGAAGTGTTATGAGAAGCACTACCACTGCTTGATTATTTAAAAACCACCTGTAAAACCAGGAATCCGTCCATTTTTTATCTTTTGATTCTTTCATTTACTCTTTCCTTCTTCAATTACATCTCGAATAGACAGTCATTGTGATGATTACTTATCATAGAAATCTACTGTCTTTTCAACCAAACGCTGCTCTTCGTCATAGACGAACTTAGCTGAGAAAAAGGGAACATCATCCAAAATCCATTTAAAAATCTCGTAATCACCTTCCCAGGTTGGCTTTGAAAGAACTTGATCATAGGGAACCCATTCCAAGGTGCCTTCTCTGGATTCCTCATCAGAAATCAATTGCCCCTCAAAATCAGTTACCTTAAAAACATAGGTGTACCAGTCATGACCAGGTGTAAAGTTTGGAAAGGTAATCATCCCCTTAAAATCCATCTTTTTCACTTTGAGATGGGTTTCTTCAAAGATTTCTCGACGGGCACATTCATCAGGGGTCTCACCAGCTTCTAACTTGCCACCTACTGAAATCCACTTACCTTCATGAACATCATTTTCTTTTTTATTTCTCAGCATCAGAAGCAATTCTTTGCCGTTGTCAATATAGCAAATTGTAGCTAGTTTTGTCATAGTCCACCCCATTCTTTTTTCTCTATTATAACAAAAAATGTGATATAATTTTAAAGAATAAGTCAAAAATAAAGAGAGGTAACAATGACACAGACACTTTATTTTGGAACCTATACCAAAGGCCAATCACAGGGCATTTATCAAGCAAATTTCGATGAAAAGACAGCTGAAATCAGTGATCTGAAACTTTTCGTTGAAGAAGGGTCACCAACCTATCTGGCTTTTTCTGATGAAGCCATTTTTTCTATTTCAAACCAAGAGGGCAAAGGTGGTATTGCAGCTTACGACCTTAATGGTCAACTTATTGACCGTCATTTAGAAGCAGGTCCTGCACCTTGTCACATTAGCTATGATCCTGGACGTCAGTTGATTTATACCGCTAACTACCATACTGCCCAAATCAAGGTTTATTACCTGGATGACAATCATAAGCTACAGCTCAGCGATTATCAAGAATTGACTGGATCTGGACCTCATCCTAACCAAAATCAGGCTCATCCCCACTTTGTTGGTCTGACGCCTGACCATTACCTTTTGGTCTGCGACTTGGGGAGCGATCGTCTCTTTAGCTATAAGCTTGTGGATGGGAAACTCCAGCAGATGACAAGCTTTCAGACCAAGTCAGGCTCTGGACCTAGACACCTGGTCTTTCATCCGAGCCATAAACTGGCTTATCTCGTTAACGAGCTTGATTCTACAGTAGATGTCCTTATTTATAATGGCTGCGGTTACTTTGAGCATGAGACCAAAATTTCGACACTTCCCGCTGACTTTAAAGGTAATAATGCTGCCGCTGCTATCAAAATGAGTCAGGACCAAAGATTTCTCTACGTTTCCAATCGTGGACACAATTCAATCGCCTGCTTCAAAATCGAAATTGACTCTGGAATCTCTCTTGTCGATATCACTCCAAGCCATGGGCAAATACCAAGAGATATCTGCCTCAGTCCCAAGCAAGACCATCTTCTTGCCTGCCACCAAGAGTCTAACCATCTCTCAGTCTTTAAGCGAGATAGTGAAACAGGTCTCCTGACCTTCATATCAAATCAGATTCAAGTTCCTGAAGCTGTCTTTATCGATTTCAAGCAGAATACTTTCTAATTTATCAGAATTATGTTTTAATAAATTATCACAATAAAAAGAGGTTACAACATGAATCCACAAGAACTACTTAATCAAGTTAAAGAACTTATCGAGAAAAAAGACTTCTCAGCAGCACAAAAATTCATCAACGACAACAAAGACCAACTCGGTGAATACTTCGAACAAGCTAAATCACTTGTAGAAGGTGCTGGCGGCGTTGATGGTGCCCTTAACAAAATCAAAGGCCTTTTCGGTAAATAATGATTAAAGAGGTTTGGAGAAAACTCCAACCTCTTTTTCTATATTCCAGACACATCTCTACCATACAAATATCGCTTGACATTATTTCTAATCCCACTATACAGTTTGCAACTTTACCTCTTATTTGTCTCTTCTATACAAAAATAACCCTTGATGTTCAACCAAACGTTGATATATCAAGGGTTTTCTTTTATTATTTAAGAACTTCTTGCGTTTTAGCGTAGTTAGCTTCAACTGCTTCTTTCTCTGCTTTCCACCAATCTTGGTTTTCAGTGTACCAGTTGATTGTTTCTTCCAAACCTTCTGAGAAGTTTGTGAATTGTGGTTCCCAACCAAGTTCTTCACGCAATTTTGTAGAATCAATAGCGTAACGAAGGTCGTGTCCAGCACGGTCAGTTACGTGATCGTAAGCGTCTTTTGGTTGACCCATCTTCTCAAGGATAAGTTCAAGAACTTCCTTGTTATTTTTCTCACCATCAGCACCGATAAGGTAAGTTTCACCGATACGACCCTTAGTCAAAATAGCCCAAACACCTGTTGAGTGGTCATTTGTGTGGATCCAGTCACGGACGTTTTTACCTTCACCGTAAAGTTTTGGTTTGATTCCTGCCAAGATATTTGTGATTTGGCGCGGAATGAATTTTTCGATGTGTTGGTATGGTCCGTAGTTATTTGAACAGTTTGAAAGCGTTGCTTTCACGCCAAATGAACGTACCCAAGCCTTAACAATAAGGTCAGAAGCTGCCTTAGTTGATGAGTAAGGTGATGATGGGTTGTATTTCGTTTCAGCAGTGAATTTTTCACCTGGTCCTTCACCATGTCCTGGAAGGTCTTCACGAAGTGGAAGGTCTCCATAAACTTCATCCGTTGACACGTGGTGGAAACGGATATCGTATTTACGAGCTGCTTCAAGCAACGTGTAAGTACCGATAAAGTTTGTGTGGATAAATGGACTTGGATCGTTCAGTGAGTTGTCGTTGTGGCTTTCAGCCGCATAGTGAACAATAGCATCCGCTTTAGCAGCCAATTTGTCTACCAATTCAGCGTCAGCAATATCACCAACAACCAATTCAACACGGTCACCAAGGATAGCTTCGATGTTTGCACGGTTACCTGCATAAGTCAATTTGTCAAGTACAGTTACATGAACATCTGGGTGGTTGTTGTAAACATAGTGTACAAAGTTTGAACCGATGAAACCAGCTCCACCAGTTACGATAATGTTTTTAAATTCAGTCATTTTTTCTCCGAAAAGTTTTTTCTTTTTTGTGTCACTTTATGTAGTGACACAAGATAATGCTAGCTCTGCTCGCCTCTTACAAATCTTCTTTTTTCAAAGGTTTAACGTCTTTGAGGAGTGGGTGATTTTTGTCTGCTTCTGAGACTTCTGCTTCTTCGAGGTTTTCCCACTTGATGCCTAGAGTTTGATCTGCATAGTTTACAAAGGCATATTTTGGTTTGAGTTCAAGTGCCCAGTAATCGTTAACGAGATAGCTATATGCTACTTTGTCTGAAAGCACTTGGAAACCATTGGCAACGCCACGTGGTACGAAGATACCTTTTGAAGCGTCGATAACTGTTTGGTAAACATTACCAAAGGTTTCTCCTTCACGGAGGTCAACCCAAGAACCGAGAACCTTACCTTCATCTGCTACTGAGATGTACTTATCCCATGGCTCAGCATGAAGCCCTCGAAGAACGTTCTTACGTGAGAAAGAAACATTGTTTTGCAATTTTCCTTCTGCAAAGAAGCTTTCTGGGAAACCAAGCGGTACCATTTTTTCCTTTTGGAAATTCTCTTTAAACCAGCCACGGTTGTCCCCACGAACAGGAATGTCAAATTCCAAAAGTCCAGGAATAGCTTCAACTGGGCGACAAGCTAATTCTTTATCAAAAAATTGTTCAGTCATTAAGCTTCTCCAATCAAACGGAGCAAGTATTGTCCGTATTCATTTTTCTTAAGTGGTTGTGCCAACTCAAGGACTTGTTCACGAGTGATATAACCCATGCGGTAAGCAATTTCTTCAAGGTTAGCCACTTGTACATTTTGCAAACGTTGAACCGTCTCGATGTACTGAGCAGCCTCAAGAAGACTTTCGTGCGTACCAGTATCGAGCCATGCAAAGCCACGTCCCATCAATTCAACTGAAAGGTCGCCACGTTCAAGGTAAGCCTTGTTAACATCAGTGATTTCAAGTTCACCACGAGGTGATGGTTTGATGTTTTTAGCAATCTCAACAACATCGTTGTCGTAGAAGTAAAGACCAGTTACTGCATAGTTTGATTTTGGAGATTCTGGCTTTTCTTCGATAGAGATAGCGTTCATGTTTTCATCAAATTCAACAACACCAAAACGTTCTGGGTCCTTAACTTGATATCCGAATACAGTTGCACCCTTGTCTTTACTTTCGGCACGTTGCAACATTGCTGAAAGACCAGCACCGTGATAGATATTGTCTCCAAGGATAAGGGCTACGCTGTCATCACCGATGAATTCTTCACCGATAATGAAGGCTTGTGCCAATCCATCTGGACTTGGTTGCTCTGCATATGACAATGAAATACCAAATTCAGATCCATCACCTAGAAGATCCTCGAAACGAGGAAGGTCTTGTGGAGTAGAGATGATCAAAATGTCTTTAATACCTGCCAACATCAGTGTTGATAGGGGATAGTAAATCATTGGTTTATCATAGATAGGCATCAATTGTTTTGATGCTGCACGTGTCAAAGGATACAAACGTGTTCCTGAACCACCTGCTAGAATAATACCTTTCATAGTAGGGTCTCCTCTATAATTTAATCATTAATAGTTTACCATTTTTTGAAAACCTTGTCACTATTTAAAAGCCCTAAATCTCTTGCAATAGTGGTGTTTTGCCCGTCATTAAGCTTTCTAAAAATTTTTCAACTTTTTCAGATAAGCAAAAAATTCACCCTTTGAATTAGGAATCAAAGAAGTGATTTTTCATTTTATTGAGCTCTAGAAGTAAGGCTTTGAGCACTCATCCAGTCAAAGATATTGCTGAAATTCATGCCGTGTGAACTTGCTTGCGCATCTCCACCATGTGTTGCATCTGTCGCAACCATACCGTAGAGACCTTCAGAATTCTTAGCGTTATCTGTATTTTGAACACCTGTTACTTGTCCGTTAAAGAAGTAAATCCATGACCAGTGACCATTGTATTCTACACCGAAGTCGCTTCCTGTTACTGTTTCGAAGTAAGACAACCACTTGTTGCTTGCTCCTGATTGAAGCAAGGCCTTGTAGAATGGCAAAATAGTTGTGTCAACTGGATAAGTTGTATCTGTTCTTGCATGAATCATCCACATTGGTTGATCCTTAAGTGCAGCAGCTGTTGTTGCATCTAGACTGTATGACTCTTGACCTTCAGTTGAAGTATTTTGGTAAGAATAGCCTGAAGCAATCGGAACTAGGGCTGCAAAGTAATTTGGATAAGTCACTCCCATATTCAATACCATACCTGCACCGTTTGAAGCACCTACAAGATAGATTCGGTCTGAATCAACTGATGGATGGTTGGCAAGATAACTATCAATTGCCGCTTTTACTGATGAAGCAGAACTTGCTGACCAAGCTTGAGGAGATTGTAAGACAAGCACATCTGCACCCGTTTGAGTACCAAAGGTAGAGAAATGACTTTGGACTTGATCCTGAGTCAAAGCGACAACCTCATTTGACAAGAGGGGCATGCTAATATCTGTACCGACCTCACCAACACCGTGCAACCAAACAATCAAAGGACGTGATTGACCGCTATCTGGTGCTTGATAAGCTGCATATTGAAGATTAGCAACACTACCTTTTTCTGAGAAGGTATCCAAGACTGGAACAATCTTGTTAGGTAGTGCATCTTGTGAGCTAGCCACCATTTGTGACTCACTGTCACCCTCAGCAACTACTGAAAGATCTGTAACATCAACTTGGTAACTTGACACCCAAACATTACGCCAAAGATTTAAATCAAAGGTAAATGGTTGAGCATTTTGAGTTGTTTCCGAAGGGTTGTAACTAACTGCCAATTCCAAGGTGACATACTGACTATCTTCTAGATAAACAACGTGACCAGTCGCATCAGAAACATAAGAATTTGTTACCTGTCGAGTCACTCCTGCGGTTGTGACACTGGTTTGTGAGTGGACGACGGCTGGTGTCACCTTCTGATCCAACTTCAGAACGATTTTGCTGATAGCAGGACCGAACTCGTAACTATCTATCTGGATGCTTGTTTGTTCAACACTAACTGGACTGGCTGCATAAACCGAGTGACCAAAAAGCGTTCCACAAGCTGTTAAAACGACAACTAAAAAAGCAAGGTATCTCTTTTTCACTTTTTCTTCTCCATTTATTAAATTTGTATTTAAAATACATTACACTTATTTTACCATTAAATGAGAAGATTTGCGAAAAATAAGACTATTTTTCAATATAATTTTCAATTGGATAATCGCTAGTCTCCAAGCTCGTTTCTTTTCCCAGTAAAAGTCCAACCAGATTATGACCAATTAAGGGACCTGTCGTCAGACCTGATGAGCCTAGTCCACTTGCTGCAAAGACTCCTGACAGGTCTGGAACTTGACCATAGAAGGGTGAAAAGTCACTGGTGTAAGCTCTTGTTCCCACACGGTGTTGTTTGCGATTAGCTTCGCTTATTTTAGGGAAAAAGGCTTGCGCTTCTACTTCTAATCCACTTAAAATCGCATCATCAAGAGTCAAGTCATAACCTTTGTCATTCTCATGACTAGCCCCTACAGAGATTTTACCAGCTGTAAAAGGAATAATATCCAACTCGCCCTCTGGCATAAGAACTGGATAGTCTGAAGTTTCTAAATCGTCAAAGAAATAATCTGTCAATTGACCTTTTTGCGGACGAACATCCACCTTATAGCCTAAAGGACTCAACATCTGAGGTAACCAGGCACCAGTCGCAAGAATGACCTTATCAAAGACCTGATTATCAATCAAGTAAGCACCGTCAACAAGCTCTAGCTTAACAACCTTTTCAATAACAGGGCATGCTGCCGCAGATAGGAGAGTCTGTGTCAGCTCTGCTCCTTCGACTCGGGCAGCACCGCTAGCAAAAATCGCTTGATCAAAACCCTGCAAGTCTGGAAAAGTCTTTTTAGCTTCTTCTAAGGCAACCAATTCCAAATCACCAATCAAGGGTGATTCTTGACGGCGTTCTTGAGCTAACTCAAGCAAGTCTTTTAAACTTTTCTCCTTCTTTTTAAGTAGGTAAATACCCGACTGCTGATAGAAAGAGGTATCAAAACCGTCTGCTTTCAAATCAGCTACCAAGGTCTGGTAAAAATCAGCTCCCAGTCTTGCCATACGATACCAAGCCTTATTTCTACGCTTAGAAAACCAAGGACTGATAATACCAGCTGCCGCTTTGGTCGCCTGACCATGACCACTATCAAAAACAGTTACATCAAGATCATTTTCTTTTGAGAGATAGTAGGCAGCTGTCGCACCGACAATGCCACCACCAATAATTGCTACTTTCATGATTTTTCCCTTCTTTATGATAAAAAGAAAGAAGTACAGGACTTTTCTCCCACACTCTTTCTCTTGCCTTATTTGTCAAACTGAATGTCTATAAACTTCTCTAACCAAGTGCCACGTCCATGACCATCATGATGACGAATCCAATCATCAAGCCCATGGTCGCAATATCTGTATTACCGTTTGTTTGTGATTCAGGAATCAACTCTTCCACCACAACGAAAATCATAGCACCTGCTGCAAAGGCTAGAGCATAAGGGATGATTGCTAGCATCCACATAACCAAGGCTGCTCCAAGTACTGCTCCAATCGGCTCAACAATCGCTGACATCGCTCCCCAGAAAAAGGCAGATTTACGAGACTTGCCTTCTGCTCGGATGGGAATGGAAAGGGCAGCACCTTCTGGAATATTTTGCAGACCAATCCCAATAGCTAAGCCTAGCGCTGCAACAAGTGCTGATGAACTCGAATGCCCTGAACTAGCTAGCGCTCCAAATGTCACACCAACTGCCAGACCTTCCGGAAAATTATGAATAGTAATTGCTAAAAAGAGCAACATGGTTTTAGAGAGACTCTTTGGATGCAAGCCTTCTGCTTCTGATTTATTCTTTCCCAGATGGAGATGAGGTACGATAGCATCTATTAAGCGCAGGCTAAATCCCCCAACTAGAAAACCAATGGCTACTGGCAACCAAGCCAAACTTCCATAATCAGCTTCTGCATATTCAATGGCGGGAGCTAGGAGCGACCAGAATGAAGCCGCAATCATAACACCAGCCGCAAAGCCCATCATGGTATCAAGAAGTCTACGGCTAATCCTCTTGAAAAAGAAGACAATCGCTGCGCCAAGTGCCGTACAGGCCCAGGTAAAGAGACCAGCCAAGAAGGCTAGGAGAACGGGATTTTGAGACGTTAACCACTCCATACCCTAACCTCCTTACAGGTGTGAAAAGGGGTTGGTTGAGGCCTGACTAGCTAGAAAATCAAGCTCCCAGCCCTCTTCAGCCTTCCAAGTCTCAAATTTTTCAAGGAGCTTACTGATAAAGAGCGCCTCGATATGATGCCCTGGATCAATGGCCAAAAGACCGTTGGTAATCATCTCCTGCCCTGTGTGGTAATAAATATCCCCAGTCACAAAAACCTGAGCGCCTTTAGCAAGAGCATCCTGATAGAAACCTTGACCTGAGCCACCACAGATAGCAACACGATTTACGGTAGGATTGTCACCATCATAACGAACCAATCGCACAGCATCCAAGCTAAAAACGTCTTTAACCTTGAGGGCAAAATCTTCCAAAGTCTGCTCCTTGATAGAGCCAACTCGTCCAATTCCGTAACCATCTTGAGTCTGAGTGAGATAGTCAGGTTCTTCAATGTCAAGCAGTTGACAGAACCAATCATTAAGACCATCAGGCACAACATCAATATTGGTATGGCTGACATAGACGGCAATATCATTTTTCACTAACTTGAGCAGGATATCATTTTGTGGACTGCTGACGAGATTTTTCAATGGTCTAAAAATCGGCGCGTGTTTAACAATAATCAAATCCACGCCTTTTTCGATTGCCTCAGCGACCGTATTTTCACGGATGTCCAGACTAATCATGACCTTTTTGACATCCTTATCCAAACTTCCGACCTGAAGTCCAGAGATATCACCTTCCATAGACAGCTCCTGCGGGCAATATTGCTCATAGCGTTGGATGACCTGACTAGCTTTCATTTGCCAAAACCTCCTTGATTTTTTCCATTTTTTGGATAAGAGCAGAGCGACTTTCTTCATTTGAGAGGGGAACTTGGGCTAGAGCGATGTCCAATTTATTCCACTCACGTTCCCATTTGAGACGGAAAATGTCTGACAAGTCCGTCATCAGAAAAGGTCCGAATCGCTCTTGGTCTGCTGTCAATTCTGCCTGCCCTGCTTCTGCTACAAGAATTTCATAGAATTTGCCATTTTCAGTCATGATTTCTTCAGCAATAATAGCGAAGCCATTGGCCACCAGCCAGCGACGAAGGTCGTCTTCACGATTGTTGGGCTGCAAAATCAGACGGTCAACCGAAGTCAGTTTTTCCTTGCCTGCCTCTAAAATATCCGCAATCAGGCGACCACCCATACCACAGATGCTGATAGCGGTCACTTGATCACTTGGTTCAAATGCAGCTAGGCCATTAGCCAAGCGTACTTCAATTTTTTCTTCAAAACCTGAAGCTGCCACATTTTTCTGGGCAGATTCAAAAGGACCCTTGACAACTTCTCCTGCAATGGCAGAGCTAATTTTTCCTTCTTCCAGTAGAGCGATTGGTAGGTAGGCATGGTCTGACCCTACATCCAAAAGCTTTGCCCCTTGTGGGACATAGGCAGCCACTTGGCGCAATCGTTGTGATAAAACTGTTTCCATTTCCTTACTTTCTATTCTTCTAAGACTTTGGCACTTTGCGTGCTATCATCTTTATCATTGTACTTTATTTATTATAGCATATAGCAAAAGAGGAGGCGACCACTGGCAACAAGGCAAGTATCTGGTCTCCTCCTCTCTATACATCTATTGACCAAGAACTTGTCCCTTAGTCACTCCAAAGATCCATGGCAGACAAGAAGTCATCTGAAACCTGCACATTCTGCGGATTTGATTCTTCTCTTTGGCGACGTCTTTCCTCAACCTGTCTGAGGGTCGTAATCCCTTCACGGCGCCAGTTACGCAAGATGGCATTGATATAGTTCCAATTGGTCTTACCATTGAAAACTGCCTCTCTCAATGCCGCCCGTATCAAGTCAGGATCCGCCTGTTCCTCACGAATGGTCTTTTGAAGATCTTCTAATTCAAAAGGACTAAGCATGCGACCTAGTTCTCTTTCAAAATCTTCAACCAGACTCTTGAAGTCATTGCTAGATGGCTGAGCTGCTTGCGGACTTGCTTGCGGTGTCAGGAGTTCTTCTAACTTTTCAAGAGCCAGACTGGCATCAAAAATGACCTCGATATCGCCGTCCAATTCAATGGTTTTCATGGCTAGAAGCCCTGCATTTGTCAAACGAGAGATGGAACGGTTGACCTCAGTCACCGTTTTGCCCAAGGCTTCCGCAATACTGCTAGGAGCCATTTCACTCAACTGACTGGTATTTTGCAGGTAGAAAAACTGCCAAATCAGAAAATCATCACTAGATGTGAAAATATCTTTAAAGTTGAAAAGCAGGCTACCTGGCAAAACCAGATGTCCTGACTTAATACTGTCCAAATAAGTCATAAAGTCAAACCTCTTTAGAGGTAGCCGTAGAATGAAAAATCGTTCTCCAACTCCTCAAGTCGATAAGGTGTCTCTTGATAAACAGCATAGTTAATCCAGTTGCTAAAGAAGGTTGCCGCAGCCAAGTTCCAACGCATTTGAGGTTCTTGACTGTCATCATCATCTGGGAAATAGTTGGCAGGAATCAGCGGGCATTTGCCTGCCTTTTGATCTCGATCATATTCCTTAGCCAGCGTATCTTTGTCATACTCAAGATGACCAAAACTATAGATCTCACGCAGATCTTTACTTGCTAGAATTGATAAGCCAACTTCTTTTCCAGTTGCCAAAATATCCAAATCAGTCTTCTCACGTAAAACATCCTCTGGTACGTCTGTGTAGCGAGAATGTGGTGAGACAAAGACATCATCAAATCCTCTCATCATGGGATTTAGAGGCTGATTGACAACTTGCTCGTAGATGCCAGATAATTTTTCAGACATCCTAACCTTGTCTACACCATACTTATAGTAAAGCCCTGCTTGCGCACCCCAACAAAGGTGAAGGGTCGAATAGACATGGGTTTTAGCCCAGTCAAAGACCTGCGTCAGCTCTGTCCAATAATCGACCTCTTCAAAAGGCATGGTTTCAACGGGTGCTCCAGTGATAATAAGCCCGTCATAGTATTTGCTCTCAATCTCATCAAAGGTCTTGTAGAAGGTCTTCATGTGCTCGGCATGTGTGTTTTTAGACTCATGACTAGCCATGTAGAGGAAGTCAACATTAATCTGCAGTGGCGTATTAGCTAGAAGGCGCAATAGCTGACTTTCGGTTACTTCTTTTGTTGGCATCAAGTTCAAAATCAGAACCTCCATTGGTCTGATATCTTGTTGCTGCGCTCTTGTATCGTCCATGATGAAGATATTTTCAGAACGTAAAATATCTAATGCGGGTAACTGTTTGTCAAGTTTAATAGGCATGAAAACATCTCCATTTCTTATAATATCCTATCTTAATATTATAAAACATGGAGATATAGTTTTCCATTATATATTTTCTTTAGCTAGATATAGTTTTTAACTATACCCTGGATTAACCTGGGAAGTTCATCAAAACTTTGCAATCATAGCCTTCAATAGCCTTACGTCCATCAAGTCCGTCAAGCTCGATAAGGAAGGCACAACCTGCAACGATACCACCAAGTTTTTCAATCATTTCGATAGTAGCTTTCACTGTACCACCAGTTGCCAAGAGGTCATCAACGATAAGAACGCGTTGTCCTGGTTTAATAGCGTCAGCGTGCATTGTCAAAGTATCCACACCATACTCTTTTTCGTAGTCAGCTGAGATAACTTCACGTGGCAATTTACCTGGTTTACGAACTGGTGCAAAACCGATACCGAGTTCAACTGCTACTGGACATCCGATGATGAAACCACGCGCTTCTGGTCCAACGATCATATCAATATCGTGGTCACAAGCATATTGAGCAATCTCACGAACTGCGTAGTTATAAGCTTTTCCGTCAGCCATCAATGGTGAGATATCACGGAAAGTGATGCCCTCTTTTGGGTAGTTTTCAATCGATGCGATATATTTTGTTAAATCCATAATTAAGATATCTCGGGTAAATCCCCAAGTTTCATTCCTTTCAAGTTGGGTTGCCCCAAAAAATGTTTTTACTATTTATTATAACATATTTCTAGCTAATCACAATCATTAAGATTGTCGTCAGTCTATTCTAATCCTTGTTTAAAGAGACGATTACTGCACAAGATTACTCTTGTGTCAGCCAGTTATAGATTTCCTGTGGTGTTCCCAAAGCCATTAGTTCTTGGTATTTGACTGTTGCCTTGAGTTCCTGATAGATGCTACTCTCTTCAAAAGCACGTTTTGGAGCATCTTTAACAACTGTCATCACACCGTCAGAAATGCTTACAAAGCCTAATTCTTCAAAAATCTGAATCATCTTAACCAGAAGAATCTGATCAATTTTCAGATAAGAGCTGAGCTCTTTGAGCTTGTAACGCACATCAAAATTTGGGAACTGATAGATGGTCTTATAGAGCTTGGCGAATTGATCTCGTGTCCCAAAGCCCGTTAGGTAATAACTTTGCTTGATGTCATTTTTAAAATAGATGGCTTGGAAAGTCTGATTAGCAAGGCTTTCTTTCAGGTCTTCTGCACTTTCTGGTAGTTCATCCAGAACCAAAACAGGACCTCGAGCACCCTCAGAATACAGGGCTACACCTGATGGGAGACTAGCATTTCTAGCACGAATGTCGAAAAGCTGAACGCCGTCAACACGAGCGTCCTCCATCATCAATTGGAGAGTCGTTGCACCATTCCAGACATTGACAGACAGAGTCACTGCAAGTTCTAAGCCCTGCGCCTGTTGAAATTCCTGAACCAAAGCACCTTGACCAAAGGCAACCACATCAAAACTTGCCTGCCCCTGCTGGATTTTCAACTTAAGATGGGCATTGCCCTGCCCCATGGTTCTAGCCTGTGTCACTTGGAAATGGCGGAGCCAGAAGACAGGTTTCTTATTGTCCATACCGAATGGAGCTAGTTTTTCAAGAGACTTAATAGTTTCAAGACTGAGATCTTCCAGTTGCAATTCCTCATCAAGCTGCAAAGGATTTTTGAGACTCGTATCAATCTCATTGTCAATGACAAATTGGCAGAGCAAGTCTGACAAGGTTTCAAGATTTTCTTCAGGAAGCGTCATACCAGCAGCGCCAGCATGTCCCCCAAAGGCTGTGAAGATATCTCGATGATCATCCAGAGCTTGGAAGATATTAATCGATTCCAGACTGCGGGCAGAGCCTTTAGCAGAGCCATTTTCAATATTTAAGACTACAACTGTCTGACTAATCTGTTCCATAATACGACCAGCAACAATCCCAAGAACACCTGGATGCCAGTTCTCCTTGGCAAGAACCTGAACAGGCTTATCCAAATCAACCATGCTCATAGCTTCATCGAAGATGGTCTGCACAATCTCCTTGCGCTCTTCATTTTTACCATTAATCATGATGACAATTGCCTGCGCTTCATCATCATCAAAACCAGTTAGAAGCTCAATTGCAGGATTGGGATCATCCAGACGCCCAAGTGCATTTAGCTGGGGAGCAATCTTGAAACCAACTGTTTCTTCATTGATAGTGTTTCGGTCAATGTCAGAAATCTGCATCAACTCCTGCAAACCAACTCGCTCGGTGTCTTTCAGCATTTGCAGACCGACCTTAACCATGATTCGGTTCTCGTCAGTCAGACTGACCATATCAGCGATTGTACCAATGGCTACCAAATCCAACATTTCAGTAGGAATAGTCTCAAGAAGTGCCGTAGCTAATTTGAAAGCAACGCCACAACCTGCTAAATGTTTAAAAGGATAGTCAGCTTCTGGATGTTCTGGGTGAACAATAGCATAAGCATTTGGAAGCTCTGCTGGCATGCTGTGGTGGTCTGTCACGATGACATCCACTCCTGCCTCTTGGGCATAGGAAATAGCTTCCTGTCCAGCTACGCCATTATCCACCGTGATAATCAAGGAAATATCCTGCTGCTCAATAAAGTACTTGTAGACGCTTAGGTTGGGGCCGTAACCATCGGTGAAGCGATTAGGGAGATAGACCTGAGCCTCAGCACCCATCATCTCCAAGGTTTCTTTGATAATGCTGGCGCTGGTCATCCCATCGGCATCATAGTCACCATAAACCAGAATCTGCTCATAGTTTTCGATAGCCTGACGAATACGTGCCACAGACTTTTCCATGTCATGGAGGAGATAAGGATCATGAAGGTGCGACAAATCAGCAGCTAAAAAATCATCGAGTGCCTCTTTGCTGTCGACACCTCTAGCCACCAAAATCTTAGCAGCATCCTCTGTCAAATTAGCCTCTTTGGCTAGTTTTAAAAAGGCATCATCAACAGCCTTGTCATTGAGATGCCAATCATATTTTGAAGTAATCATTAAATCTTATATTTCTCTATTTGTAGTTAAAGACCTTGCGGGCTAGATAGTCTCCTGTTTTTGGGAAGAGACTGTACAATTTGGCTGTCGCTGCTAGGGAAAAAGGCATATTGAGTTCACGCTTATTTTTTCCGAAAATCTTGTAGATGCGTTTAGCAACCACATCAGCTTGCAAGGTGTATTGTTGAACGGATTTGAGATAATCTCCTGACGGATCCGCCTTGTCAAAAAACTTGGTAGCAATCGGGCCTGGATTGACGGTTGTCACATAGACACCGGCATCAGCCAATTCCAAACGTAGGGCGTTCGAAAAGCCAATCATGGCAAATTTGCTTGCCGAATAGATGGTTGATTTAGCTGATGCAACCAAGCCAGCAATCGAAACGATATTGATTAGCTGCCCTTGTCCACGCTCTGCCATTTTCTGACCGACCAAGCGTGAAAAGTTAATCATGGCAATGGTATTGACATCAAACATCTGACGAATCGTTTCAGAATCATACTGATCATAGGCCTTAAACTCGCCAAAGCCAGCATTGTTGATAAAGATATCTATCTGACCGAATTGTTGATAAATGCTTTCAACAGCCTCTTGAACTGCAGCATCATCTGTAATATCAAGAGCCATCAAGTGTTGATTGGCTTTGCTGCCAAATGCCTCAAGTAAGCGCTCTTGACTACGTCCCATTAAAATAAGCTGGTCGCTCTCAGGAATCAGCTTAACCAATTCTTGAGCGATACCACCTGTTGCTCCTGTAATGACAATAAGGCGTTTTTCCATCCTACTGACTATACCTCAACTTCTTCTAGGTCACGGACCACATGAACATTTTCAAAAATAGTTGCAGCATCGCGCTCCATCTGCTTGCAATCACGTCCAAGGAAACGAGCTGACACGTGATTGAGGAGGAGACGCTTAGCAGATGCTTCTTTGGCTACTTCTGCTGCCTGCATATTGGTTGAGTGACCATGATTGCGGGCAATCTTTTCATCGCCCTTGCCATAGGTTGACTCATGAACCAAAATATCAGCTCCCAAGCCCAGACGAGCACTGGCTGCGGTCTTGCGAGTATCTCCTAAAATGGTAACAATCTTACCTTTTTTAGGTGCAGAAATGTAATCCTTGGCAATAATCTTAGTGCCATCTTCTAGGACAACATCTTGACCATTTTTCACCTTACCAAAAAGTGGTCCGAAAGGCACACCTGCTGCCTTAAGCGCTTCTGCGTCCAAGGTACCTTCAAGGTCCTTTTGCATGACTCTGTAACCAACACAAAAAATCGTGTGGTCGAGTTTTTCGGCATAGACAGTGAACTTGTCAGTCTCCAAAATCTTTCCAAGTGATTTATCATCAAATTCATGGAAATTGATATGGTAAGGTAGACGAGAACCCGTCACCTTCAAGCTAGACATGACAAACTGCTTGATACCAATTGGTCCATAGATATCAACATCCGTCTGTTCTTCATTTGCTTGGAAGGCACGTGTTGACAAAAAACCTGGTAAACCTAGAACATGATCCCCATGCAAGTGGGTAATAAAAATTTTCTTGATTTTGCGGGGTTTAATGGTAGTCTCTAAAATCTGACGTTGCGTCCCCTCGCCACAGTCAAACATCCAAACCTCATTGATCTCATCCAAGAGCTTCAAAACAAGGCTCGACACATTACGCTGCTTGGCCGGCTGACCAGCACCCGTCCCCAAAAATTGTAATTCCATACTTAATCTACTAAAGCCAATCTTAAACTGATTGCTAGTCTAAAATGTTTTACAGGGCAAACACCCAAAGGCTGTCCTTTCTGATACTAATTCTGTTCTTTAATATAGGCGATGTACTCTCTCTGCTGGAAAGTCACATAGCACTGCCCCTTATAAGCCTGCAAAAGTTCGGCTAATTCATCGGCATTGAAACTCTTAATCTTGATAAAGCCTGCCTTTAAGCGACTAATTTGACTCAACAGAGCAGATTCAGGCGTCAAATCCTCTAAGACAGTCTCATCAAACTCCTGCGCTGCCATTTTGATTTGTCCTTGCTCTCTATAAACCTTATACTGTGGGAAAATCTGCGCCAGCTCAAAAAGTAGGTCTAGGCTAGGCTGACTATCTTCCTCTGGGAAAACAAGAGCAGTTTGGTTGGCACTCTCAAAGCATAAACCGTAAGACTTGCCAGAAAGATTGAGACGAATAAAAGGTTTTGTCTCATCGAAAGAGGGCTGACTATTCCAGAGATTAAAGGCTTCTGAAATTTGTGCAAAATAATCTGTCGCCGCTGTCGGTCCCTGCTTTTGATAGAGTTCAGCAAAGTAGGCATTGATAACGCTTGGTGGAGGTGTGATAAAAGCCAACTGCTCTTCTTTAGACAGATTTTGCAGCTGATTGCTTAAAAAGACCTTATCCAAACTGGTATAACCACCGTAAGTCAATGCCAGTTCAATCATTTCAGTCATAAAGTTCTTCTAGCCTCCATTTATTTTTCTCAGCGATATAGCCTGTGATTTCTTCTTCATTATGCTCAAATTGGTAAGAATCCAAGAGAGCAACCTTGTGTAAATCGTAAAGTTTATAGAGATTTTGCGCTGAAACCTTGATTGAAAAAGATTGGAAAAGGTGACGAATTTCATCTATGATATAGCGTCTTAACAAATCTCTGGCCCCATCAGCACGGGCTGATAGACGGACATTGGGAAAAGCTGTCGCTGTCAGTTTTTCTGTCACATCCATTTTATTATAGATAGCTAGTCTCGGAATATCTAGCATATCCAAATCTTCAAGAATGTCTAGGACAACCTTCTCCTGCTCAGCATGATTAGCATCTGAAGCATCGATAACATGCAGCAAGAGATCAACATGACGGCTCTCCTCCAAGGTTGACTTGAAGGCTGCAACCAACTCAGTCGGCAAATCCTGAATAAAACCAACAGTATCTGTCAAAGTCACCTGAAATTGATCCTTGAGATAAATCTGCTTAGTTGTCGCATCTAGTGTTGCAAAGAGCTCATCAGCCTCATACTGACGATTATCAGTCAGTAGATTCATGATTGTTGATTTTCCGGCATTTGTATAACCAATCAGACCAATTTTAAAGGTCTCAGAATCTAGACGACGCTCTCTGACCGTATCACGGTTTTTCTCAACAATTTTGAGTTGGCGCTCAATATCCGAAATCTGATTGCGAATGGAACGTCGGTTAAGCTCCAACTGACTCTCACCAGGACCACGGCTCCCGATTCCACCAGCTTGTCGGCTAAGCATAACGCCCTGACCTGCCAAGCGTGGCAACATATACTTAAGCTGAGCTAGATGAACTTGGAGCTTTCCTTCGTGACTTCTGGCACGCATGGCAAAAATATCCAAAATCAGCTGCATACGGTCGATCACCTTAACATCAAAAGCCGCTTCCAAATTAGAATTTTGACGAGGTGTCAAGCGGTTATTAACGATAACCGTATCAATCTCATCAGCTTCAATCATATTCTTAATTTCTTCTAGTTTTCCAGAACCGATAAAGGATTTACTATCGTAGCGCTCTCTTTTCTGAGTATAGGATGCAACCACCTCAGCACCTGCTGTCTCAGCTAGACTGGCCAACTCTTCCATGGACATGTCAAAATTCTCAGTGTTCTGCAACTCAACACCAACCAAGATAACACGCTCTTGTTTTTTCTGAGTTTCTATCATAGGATGCCTCCATTTTCTTTTTTTCATAAAAAGGAGCCTAGTAAAAGAAACCACTAGACTATATTTTTTCTCTTTTCAATATTATATCAAAAAATACTTAAAATCTGAACTGAAAAACAAGAAAACTCCAAAGCTCAGAGGCTCTGGAGAATATCTTTATTTTTCTTTTTTCTTCTTAAGGAGATAGACACCGACAGCAGCCAAGATAACTAGACCAACTGCACCCAAGATTGATACAGTTTCACCAGTTGAAGGAAGATTTGAAGATTTGTCTTCTTTCTGAGCAGAGCTTGAACTTGCCTGACTTGAACTAGATGATGAAGAACTTTGTGAGCTTGAATTTGAACTTGAAGCTGTCTTATCAGATGCAGCCTGCCCATCAGTTGAGACTCTTGTAAATTCACTACCGAATGATGGATTATCGTAAGTCATTTCTTCAAAGCTACTTGAGCTCCAAAGTACTGGTTTCATAACATCACCATCCAAGTAGAAACCTTGTTGGTACTGAACATACATGCCACCAATACCACCTTCTAAGAATGAACCATCTGGAGCAACTAAGCGATAGAGATTGTCTCCAACTTTTTGAACCTTAGAAATCGACATTTCTTCAGAAATATCCATACCAGCATTCTGATCAACAAAGCTTTTTGACACTTTTCCATCAGCAGAAATCACATAAGTTTCCTGCACATTTTGGTTACCACCCCAGCTGACACTTGCCTGCCAAGTACCGACCAATTCTTTTGGAAAATCGATTGTATCGTAATCGACATTTGATAGGTCAATGCTTGTGAATGCGTAATCTTTTGACCAATTATCTGCAGAAAGATCTGCTCCGAATTGAAGATAGAGTTTGTCGTTTGCTAATACCAAACCACTTATTTGAGAATAGTCGACATCACCGATAAGAACTTCATTATTGAGTTCAGCATAAGATGATGTGATATCAAATGAGTAAACACCCTCTGCCAACTGTTCAATGTTAGCAACTTGAACTGATTCAAGAGACTCTTGATCCCCTGACTTGATTTGCACTGACAAGCCATTATTGGTCACAATCATACGAACATTGTAAGACTGTCCATCGCTTTCGTAATTGTTTTCCCAAGTTCCTTGAAGGTTTGCTGGTAGGTAATCAAGGGCAATAGCTGAGCTAGCTGATGATTCCTCACTTGCTTCTGTCACAGTCGCTTCAGATGTTTCAAGGACAGTAGTCACTTGGCTAGATTCTGTTTGACTATCTTCTGCATAGGCAAGTTGATTGTTTGAAATTCCTGCAGCAAAGAGTGCCAAAACTAAAACTGATCCTAAAATATAACTTTTCTTTTTCATTATGATACCCCTTTCAATTTCTAAATTTATTATAGCTGAGCTTGAAATAAAAATCAAGTACTTTTTGTAACATTTTTGAAATATTTTGTAATATTTGTTATAAAACTAAAAACCTCGATAAAACTATCAAGGTTTACTGAGTCTTATGATAAAAATGTCGTCACTTTTTCTGTAATTTGAGATAGCATCTCTGGATCACTGATTTGATAGAAATCAACGGTCATACGGTTTCTAAACCAAGTTAACTGGCGCTTGGCAAAGCGTCTTGTATTTTGTTTGAGTTTTTCAGTAGCCTCTTCCAAGCTCTGCTGCCCTTCAAAATAAGGAAAAAGCTCCTTATAGCCGATTCCGCGACTAGCTTGGGCTTGAGGATAGTTATCATAGAGCCATCTGGCTTCATCGAGCAAACCCTCAACCATCATGACATCAACACGCTGGTTGATACGGTCATAGATTAGCTGGCGGTCATCATTGAGTCCAATAATCATGGCTTCATAGGGTGCTTGGCTATTTTCCATATTCTGTCCAAAGCGTGCTAACTCCAGTGCTCGGATAGCTCGTCTTCGGTTGAGCTGTGAGATTTCTATAGATAGCTCTGCTATTTTTCCAAAAAGCGTCTCATCGTCCAAGTCCTCAAGTTCCTTACGATAGTTAAGAAGCTCCTCTTGATCCAGATCACCACCCAGATGATAACCTTCAAGTAAGCTTTGGAGGTAAAGTCCAGTTCCTCCAACCAAAATGGGTAGCTTACCTCGAGCGCTGATGTCTGCAATAGCCGCCTTGGCCTCAGTCACAAAATCAAAAGCCGAATAGGTCTCGTCTACCTCACGCACATCTATCAAGTGGTGAGCAGCCTGCGCCTGCTCATCGGCTGTCGCCTTGGCAGTCCCAATGTCCAGATGTTTATAGACCTGCTGGCTGTCGCCTGAAATAATTTCGCCGTCAAATCTCTGTGCCAACTTAATTCCTAAGGCAGTCTTTCCAACTGCTGTCGGTCCTACGATGACTAGAATTTTTTCTTTCACTATATCTTCCTTTTCTCATTGATATCGGTCTGAGGTCTGATTTTTAAGGAAAGCATGCTCTTTCACTTGTTATTTAGACCTTTTTGCGTTATGCTTATTATATCATAAGAAGTCTCGTAAGAGATGCTAATCAGGAGGATATCAATATGGCTAAAAAATTCGCATTCGCAAAAGGTCTCGTAACTGGCGTTATCGCTTCTGCAGCTGCTGTCGGTGGTGCTGCTTATGCTGTTAAGAAAAAAATCATCGAACCTGAAGAAAAGAAAATCGCCTTCATCGAAGAAAACCGTAAAAAAGCAGCACGTAAACGTGTTAGCCACTAAGAAGAAATGATCTGGGAGAAGCTCTCAGATTTTTTATTTTATTGTAGAAAAAAACTGCCGAGTTTGACTCAGCAGTTTTCATTTTTAGGCAAGGCTTGTTAAGCTTTCACCGATAGCTTGTAGGCGGCTTTCCCATTCAGCTTTTGAGAGACCATTTTCTTGGACATAACGATTACGTTCGTGAGCACGGCATTCTGCAGAACAGCCACCAACATACTTAGCTTCATTTTCCTCTGAAGCTAGGATACGGCGGTTACAGAAAGGATTGGCACAGTTGATGTAACGCTCACAGGGACTACCGTCGAACCAGTCTTTACCGATAACAACTGGATTAACATGGTTAATATCAACGGCAACACGTTCATCAAAGACGTACATTTTACCATCCCAAAGCTCTCCCTGAACTTCTGGGTCTTTTCCGTATGTAGCAATGCCGCCGTGAAGCTGACCGACATCTTTGTATCCTTCACGGACCATCCAACCAGAGAATTTCTCACAGCGGACACCACCTGTACAGTAAACAACCACACGTTTGTCCATGAATTTTTCCTTATTATCACGTACCCATTGTGGTAGTTCACGGAAGTTGCGAATATCTGGGCGAATAGCTCCGCGGAAGTGTCCTAGGTCATATTCGTAGTCATTTCGAGTGTCAAGAACAACTGTATCTTCGTCAAGCAGAGCATCCTTGAATTCTTGTGGTGATAGGTAAGCACCTGTTGTTTCAAGCGGACTTAGGTCGCTATCAAAATCGTTGTCCTCCAAACCTAGGTGAACAATTTCTTTCTTATAACGAACGAACATTTTCTTAAAGGCTTGCTCCTCTTCGAGGTCAATCTTGAACCAGAGGTCAGCAAAGCGTTCATCGTTGTGTACCCAGTCCATGTACTTTTGAGTTGTTTCATAGTCACCTGAAACTGTGCCGTTGATCCCTTCGTCAGCAATCAAGATACGTCCCTTGAGTCCAATTGACTTACAGAAATCAAGGTGAACTTGAGCATACTCTTTGGCGTTCTCGATGGGAACATATTTATAGTAAAGCAAAACGCGTATATCTTTAGACATCATGTCTCCTAAATTCTAAATAGTTTATGAAAGCATTATACCGTTTTCATAAGTCTTTTGGAAATCATTTGATTATTAAAATAAGTGAGCATGAGCTCTGCTATTTCCCAAAACTTATGCTAGACTATGGGAAAAGATTGGAGACCAGATATGACCTACGAACTAAGCCTTGAATATGGGAGTTTTCCTTTGAAACTCGTCGATGAATTTGCGGAAAGTCGCAGAGCTATTCCTGATTTTATTGCCCAAGATAGTGAGCTGATTGCTAAATTGGAAGAAGTCAATAGCCTCTTTCACGAGCTTTTTCATACCATTGAATGTCAATTTTTCTATATTGGTTATGAATTTCCAGAGAAAAAGGAAAAAGTAACCCAGCTTTATAATGAAATCGTCCAGGATATCAAGACAAACTACCCAGACCAGGATATCCTTATCGAATCACTTTACTTCTATTGAAAGAAAGAGAAAAGAGTTTGAATCAAGGATTCAAACTCTTTTTGCTTAACAAAATTCTTTGACTGCTGTTTGGCCTGCGATACGTCCAAAGGTGAAGATGTCTGTCAGTGAATTTCCTCCTAGGCGGTTACCTGCGTGGAGGCCTCCTGCCACTTCGCCTGCTGCATAAAGCCCTGGAATGACCTTGCCAGTTTCAGCGATAACATGGGTTTGGGGATCGATTTTGAGTCCTCCCATGGTGTGGTGAACAGCTGGCTTGCGTGGGGTAGCATAGAATGGTGCTTTTTCACATTTAAGGTCAAAGCTTCCCTTGTTAAATTCTGGGTCATGCCCTGCGTCTACATAAGAATTGTAGTTGCTGATGGTTTCAACTAGAACTTTTGGATCAATGTTGATCTGCACTGCTAATTCTTCTAAAGTATCTGCTCTAAAGAGGGTTCCAGCTTCAACTTGCTTGTCGATTTTTTCTTGGCTGGTATTATAAGCTGTCGCCTTAATATTATCATCAGCAATGAGATAGAAGAGTCCACCATTGTCAATGGCTGCTTGAGACAATTTGTCACGGCTGCCATATTCGTCAACGAAACGTTTACCTTCTTGATTGACCATAATAAAGTTGGCTGGTGGCACTTGAAGTCCTGAGAAGAGGGCACCTGTAACGGGATCTGAAACAGGCATCATCTGGCTGAATCCCATACCAACAAGATCTGCACCGACAGTTTGACCTAATAGAATACCGTCACCTGTAACCGCTGGAGTATTTGATGTTGCGATATTGTCATCAATTTCTGACCAGTAAGTATTGTACTGTTGAAGCATCTTGGTATTGGCACCGAAGCCACCTGATGCTAGGACAACAGCCTTGGCATTGATGGTGATTTTTTGACCATTGCGTCCTGTAGCGATAATGCCCTTGATTTGACCATCTTCCACAATTAATTTTTTAACTGGAGAATCTGTCAAAATCGCTCCGCCATTTTCACGAACGAATTTTTCTAGGACGGAAATAAAAGCAAATCCCATAGGTTGAACGGGTTTATGTCCACGACGCCAGAGAGCACCGACAGGCATGGTTACTTGGCTGTGATCAAACTCAACACCAATTTCTTCCAACCAACGAACAGAGCCGATGGCATTTTCAGTCAAGACCTTGATCAGGTCGTAATTACCGTGAATTTCATTACCCTGACGGTCAAAACGTTTCCCACCAAGATAGGTTTGAATGCGATAAAGAAGGGTTGAGTCAAAGAGGTAACTTGGATCTTTGAGGTAGTTTTCAACTTCTAGCTGCAGGACTTTGAAATCATCACGGAATTCTGGATCGATGGCTTCAAGGTCCATGGCAATCAGTTCTTGCAAGTTATGATCTTCACCAGGATTAGCAGCGAAGCCCTTTTGCCAAGCTGGGTCTGGCGCATTCATAGGACCACCTGCACGGACCGTATTTCCTCCGATTGCAGGGAATTTCTCAACGACGATAACTTCCTTACCCTCCTGAAGAACGGCTGCCGCAGCTGCAAGACCGGCACCGCCTCCACCGACAACAACGACGTCAGTTTCGTATAGGCGATTTTCTTTGTCCAAGGCTGATGGTGCCTTATCGCATTTTCTAAGAACATCTGGATTGGCACCAGCTAATTTAACCGCACGCGCAACGCCGTCTAGGACACCGTTTGACGTAACAGATGCTCCTGAGATAGCATCGACATTGAGGGTTTGACCTTCAATAATCTCAGCAGGAACACGGGTAAAGACGATGTCTGAAATCCCTGAGGTCTCACCTGAGCTGTCAATATCAATCTTTTCAATACGTTGCTCAGACAGAGTCACTTCCATAGGAAGTTTACCATTGTGACCTTCAGTGGTTACTTGATAGGTTCCTGGTTCAAATTTGATTTCTTCTGGAAGATTGAGCTGATTGGCAACTTCTACAAAACGTTGGAATTTAAAGAAACATGAGTCAAGGAAGTCGATTGTTCCTTCGTTAATCAAGTTTCCTTCTTCATCAAAGGCCTTGTGAGCTCGGCTGAGAAGGAACTCACTTCCTGGCATAACGGTTGCATTAACACCTGGTGCATCTAGGATTTGGCGCAGGTGCAATTGGGCACGAGAAGAACCCTGGATATCATAAGAAGCACCGACAATCATGGTTGGTTTGCCATCAAGAGGGTGGATGTTAAAGGACAACCATTCTAGCAGGCTGTTTAGGCTTGAAGAAATGGTGTGGTTATGCTCAGCTGTTCCAATGATAACACCATCTGCTTCAGAGATTT
Source organism: Streptococcus loxodontisalivarius (assembly GCF_016908645.1). Taxonomy (GTDB): domain Bacteria; phylum Bacillota; class Bacilli; order Lactobacillales; family Streptococcaceae; genus Streptococcus; species Streptococcus loxodontisalivarius. Next base: position 9,515 of record NZ_JAFBEH010000016.1, on the reverse strand, counting down.
TCTGGTTGAAGGCTTGGATAATCGGTGTGTCTGTTTGATCATCTGTCTCATTGAACATAGGAACATCAGTAATTTCCATAACCTCAATCTCGGCCTTCTTAGCAAAGTGTTTCTTCATGAACTGGAGGAGGTTTCGGTTATAAGATTGTTTGGCATTGGTACCAACGATAGCGACTAATTTCATCTCTTTTCCCTCTTTTCTATGCTTCTAACCAAGTTTCCCAAATGAAGGCTTTTTTACGATCGGTATCCTTTTCTTTAACCAAGGCTTGGGTCAATGTGACAAATTCTTGAAATTCTGCAAAGTTATCTTCCAGCTCTGCCACTTTTTCAGGAACAACCAAGTCGCAGTCATCTGTCAATGATTGCTCTGAACGGCTAAGGAAAAATTCCGTACCAGGCATGACACGTGCCTTCAATTCAGGAGCGTCCAAAATCTGACGTAGGTGGGCTTGGGCACGAGAGGTTCCAAGTAGTCCAAGAGAGGCACCAACAATCATGGTTGGCTTGTTAATGAGGGCACGGCTAGTGTAAGCAATCCACTCCAAGGCTGAGGCTAAAGGTGCTGGAATAGTATGGTCATACTCAGGCGTCGCAATAATGACCCCATCTGCTGCTAAAATCTTATCTGAGAAAGCTTCAACTACCGCAGGAGCTTTTTTATCTTCTGGCTGATTGAAGGCAGGAAGGTCCTTGATTTCAAGAAGGTCAATCTCTGCTTGACTAGCAAAATGCTTAGCCATGAATTTCAGCAATTTACGATTTGTAGAACGGTCAGAATTTGTTCCGACAATAGCAACCAACTTCATATTGTTACCTCTTTCACAATTTAATTTCTGACACCATTATACTACTTTAGACCCACTTGTATAGGCTAAAAATAGCACTTTCAAACAATAGTATTGATTTTTAAAACAATTGTACAATTTTTCACAAAAATATCGATTTTTTGTTATTTTCTTCACAAATTCCGTTGACAGCCCTTTCATTCTTTGTTATTATCCTTGTGAAAAAACAAACATACTCAATGTCAGAAAGGACAGCTTATGGAAAAATCACTTAATCGTTGGCAGGTCATCATCGCCTCAACTGCTATTCTACTTTGTACTGGTGCAATCTATGCTTTCAGTGTCTTCGCTAGTCCGCTGAGTCAGCAGACTGGTTGGGAAATGTCTCAAACCATGCTAGCCTTTAGTATCAATAACGCTATTGGTCCTATTCCCATGATTTTTGGTGGTTACTTGGTTGACAGAGGTTATGTCAAATGGACCATCAGCTTGGGAGCTTTGCTATTTGCCCTAGGCTTCTTCCTAACTGGTTTCGCTACAAGTCCTGCTATGCTCTATCTTACTTATGGTTTAATGGCAGGGCTGGGGCAAGGTTTTGCCTACTCAGGTGCCCTAAGTAATACGCTCCGTCTCTTCCCAGACAAGCGAGGCTTAGCGTCAGGAATATTAACTGGAGGAATGGGCTTCGCTGCTGTTCTTGCCTCTCCTATCGCATCAAGTCTTATCCAGTCACACGATGCCAAATTTGCCTTTAAAGCTCTAGGACTTGCTTACATCGTCATTGTTCTCATTGCTAGCTTCTTTATCAAGGCAGCGCCTGCTGGCTATAAACCTCAAGGTTGGAATCCTCCTGCAGCTAAGGCTGGTAAGGAAAGTAAAACGTGGACTGAAATGCTTAAGACTCCAATTTTTTACATTATTATCTCAATGTTCTTTATCGGGGCATTTTCAGGTCTTATGATTGCGTCACAAGCGGCTACTATCGGTCAATCTATGTTCGGACTTGCAGCTGGCACAGCAGCTCTCTATGTTAGTCTCTACTCAATCAGTAACTCATCTGGTCGCTTCATCTGGGGGACAATTTCAGATAAGATTGGTCGCAGCAAGGCGCTTGCCTTTATTCTAGGATTTGTTACCGTCGCTCTCTTCTGTATGATTCTCATCCCTGGGCAAATTGGTTTTGCGATTGGTATCATTGGACTAGGTATCTGCTTCGGTGGTGTTATGAGTGTCTTTCCATCAATGGTTATGGAAAATTACGGACCTGCCAACCAAGGTGTCAACTACGGTATCGTCTTCACAGGTTATTCATTGGCAGCTTATTTTGCACCAAAGGTTGCCGTTCAAATGGCTACTGCCAATAAAGGAGACTACACCAGCGCCTTTTATGTCGCTATCGTCCTTGCCCTAATTGGACTAGCCCTCAACTTCCTCTACGCAAAAGCAAGCAAGAAATCATAAAACTAAAAGTCAGGCAAAATTGACCTGGCTTTTATGTTACAATAAGAAAAAGACTTTAAAGGAGGCATTATGACTTCTTCATCTTATCATCTCAAGGACAATCCATCTGGTTTTCCCTACAAGTTTTTCCAGACTCATATCAAGGATGGTTTCCCTGATGTCATCTATCATTGGCATCCTGAATTGGAGATTATTTTTGTGGAAAAGGGCAGTGCTCGCTTTCATATCAACTACGAGATTTTCAATAGCCAGCCTGGTGATCTGATATTCATCCAGCCTACCAGTATGCACTCTATCCATCCTATTGATCAGGAGGAGCATATCAGCCAAACCTTTAAAATTCATCTGGATAATCTGGGGCGGTCTACAATCGAACAGTTCAGCCAGCGCTACCTGCAACCACTCCACAATGGTCACTTTGAACTGCTCTCACGCATCCAGCCCCACATGGAGGGCTATCAGGAAATTAAGAATTTAGTTCAAGCCATTTTCAAGCTCTGCCATGACCAGCCCCTATACTATGATATCCTCCTAAAGGCCAAGCTCCACGAACTTCTCTACCTGCTCTACAGTAAGCGTTATGTAGTACGCCACTACACCGATGATGTCTATCGCAAGTATGAGAAGCTCAAGGACCTGATTGCCTATCTCAATCAGCACTACATGGAGCCTTTGACCATCGATTTTTTAGCGGATTATTTTGGTTATAGCAGAGCTCATTTCATGACTATTTTCAAGCAGCATACAGGCTCTTCTTGTTTGGATTTTCTTCTTCAGCTGAGACTCTCAAAAGCCTGCGAAGCCCTTGTCCAAACTGACCAATCCATCGCTCAAATCACCGAGTCAATCGGTTTTAAAAACCAGGCAAATTTTAACCGACAGTTCAAGCAACGCTATCAAATGACGCCCCTGCAGTATCGCAAGCAATTTACTGACAAAGACTAACCCCGACAGATTAAACTGCCGGGGCTTTGTTTTATAGAATTTCTTCCTGAGGAATGTCAAATTCCTCCAAAATAGCTGAAATCTTATCGAATGAAAGTCGGAAATGTTCTAATTTATGACCATCTGATCCGATAGAATACTTGTGACAGCCTTCTTCCTTGACTAGTCCAAGTGCATAACGGTAGAGATGTTCATGATGGTAGAGATACATGGATTTGCTGTTGAGTTCGAAGGCTAGGTCTGCTGCGATCATTTTTCGGAAAATCCTGCGCAGCTGATCTTCGTACTGGGCTAATTCATCAACCGTCACTTGAAACAAGCGAAAACCGTAGTCGAAATGCGCCAGCACATCAGCTTCCACTCGTCCAATGGCATACTCTAGCTTGTCAAGGTATTCTTGAATGATGGCATGCTTATCCATATCTGCAACCTCATCATCTAGATAATCGTTGACACCATTATGATGGACTGAGAGGAGTTTGAGGTCATAGTCTTTGTCAGCTAGGAAGCTGAGAATATCTGCCTCTCGAGGCTCATAGTAGCCAATCTCAATCCCTCGCTTGATACGGTTGTCATAGATGCGATTAAGCTCTGCGATTTCTCCAGAATAAGCCTCATAGTCAGGAACATCATCCTGCTTGGTGTAGGGATTGGACAGGTCGTAGTGCTCGGTGGTCACAATCTCGCCCTGATAGGTGTCCAGATAGTCCTTAAAATCGGCATCCGAATCGTAAGAGTGGTGTGTGTGTAAGTGGTTGTCGCGCATGGGGTTTCCTCCTTAATCGTCTAGTCCGTCAATGCCAGCGTCCATTCGCTCCTGCCCCCACCAAAGAGGCATAAGCTCGCCTAAAGTGATAGTCTCGCCCTTATCATAGTCCAGCATAAACTCCAAGTCCTTATTATCAGCCGACAGCTGCATGAGAAACTCTCGACAAGCCCCGCAAGGCATGCCAGAACCCTCGCCATAGGGAGCCTTGTCCCTAAAAGCAATCACACGCTTGATAGTCGTTTGACCAGACTGCTGATACATGTTAAAAGCTGCCGCACGCTCCGCGCACAGATGAAAGACACCACATGTCGCCTCAAAGCAGTAACCAGTGAAAATCTGACCATCCTCTGCTTCAATAGCAGCCACCACATGATTTGAATAAATGAAAGGCGAAACATAATGAGGATTATAATCCTTCTTTGCAGCCTCGTAAAGCTCTTGCCAACTTGCCATAATAATCTCCTTTTAGTCTAGTATAACAGAAAATGACTTATTCAAGACCATCAGAACAGATAAATAATTGGAATTTGACCTATGATATAAGGTATCATAAACCTGCTTCTTCTATTCCTCCTTAGCCTGATACCAATTCATCAAATCATCATAGGATTGGACAACATGGTCTTGACCATCTTTGCTATATTCTCCATAAAGCGTCACCCCTTGGAAAAGGTCCGTCTCATCCTCCGTAGAAAGTAAACGAGCTATCTCTTTATCTTGAACAGGACTAAGATTATTAAAGCTATTTCCCTCTTTCATAAACTTCAAGCTTTCAGGATACTCTTTAGCTAGACGTAATTCTGAATAATCAATATCAGCCGTGAAATACAATACTGAGATATAGTCAGTCTGGTCATCTTCATCTCCGTCCTTATAATAAGAGAAACCTCTTTCCTTGAGTTTATCATAGACATTGGTCACTTTTTGAGTATAAACTGGCGAAAATCCAACAGAAATAACTTCTAAATCGTGGGAATCAGTGCTAATAACTTTCCCTGAGTCAATATCTATTACTAGAAATCTAATCCAATTATCGCTATACCTATCTTCACTAAAATCAAAGATAGATACTTCAAAGACCCATTTTCCTGTTTCCTTATCTTTGTAAGGAGTGAAAGGGATATATGGTAAGTAATTTTTGTTGTAGTTTTGAATAATACTAAGAATATTCAAGCTTTTAACTAATTTTTTCTTTGTAGAGTCCGTCTTATACAAATCAACATAGAAATAATCATCATGATAAATTTCATTTGGGTCATCCAACTGTGATGGCTCCTTTTGATAACCTACACGAGCCCCCATAATATACTTGTTGGATAATGCATAATGATCTCCTTCAAATATAACAGCTGAATTACCAATATTGGTATATTTCAATGAATACCCGATATACCAACCACCATTATCTTTCAGTTCTTCATTATAAGGTTTAGGACCATAAGTTTTATAATAATAAAATCCACCCGCACCAAAGCAAATAAGAAGAAAAACTAAGATACTAATTATCCATTTTCTTTTAGTCATATACTCTCCAATACTATCTTAGCCAACCTCCCTATAACTGAAAAGCTGAGCTAATAGCATTCTCTTCCTTCATAAATTTCAAACTTATCTTAACTTCCTCAACTGTAAAAATCACGTGTCATCTTGATATTAGCAAACATAATATAGAGATGAATACTTGCAATCACAAGGATAGATAGTACTTCTGCTCTCTGAAAGAGGATTGAAGTGAAGAAAACAAGGATATAAAGACCTGGCAAAATAAGATTACTAAGGTTTAAGAGAACATTGAAGGACATCTTATAGTTGGCTTCTAGCTCTGCTTCATCCATTTGCATAACATTATTTTTCAATTCTTTGAGTGTTGGTTGTAGTGGCATGTTAATGCCCTTAACCTTATTATAGAATTTTATGAGGACAATCTGACTAAGTCCAACAATAATCAGCGCAGCTAATTCAATCAGTGGAATAGAAAGTTCCATACCGTCTGCCAAAATCATGACACGATAAGATAATATGAGCGCCAGCATTGTCAAAACAGCTGCAACACCTAGAGCAATAGTAGCGTAACTTGATTTTTTATTGGCAAGGCGATAGAAATCATCCGAAGACTGGTCATCCATAGCCTCTTCAGACTTTTGAAAGTCCTTTTTAGCCCTCATGTAATAAGAGATAGCCGTAAGAAAAGCCACTAGATAGAGAATCCTGACTAACGAAATGAAACTATCTAGAACTATTGCCGAAGAAACGAGGTCCAACATTCTCTCATGACCGACCTCGACCAAGAGATAACCACCCCCAAATCCGATCAAACCGCCTACCAAGGCACCTATACCTAGTTGTTTTAAAATACGAAACATTGTTTTCATCACTAATCCTCTTTCTTTTTAAATGAATCTCCAAATAAACAAATGTAAATAATCAAAAGATACCAAGTCATATCCGTATTAAGCGGAAGAATATGGAAGCTATATACTAGCCAGATCAGAGGTAAAACTATTGATAAAACATGAGCCACCTGTCTCCACTTATCGGCTAAAGATTTTCCTGAATCAACCCAAGAAGACAAACCCATTAAAAACCAAAGTAGCCACTCAAGAGGAACGCCTCCATTTTTATAAAAATAATTATAAGTTCCCACAAGTAGGATAAGCAGACTAACAACAAATAGGATAATTGCTAAAACGTAATATACTTTTTCATTAGCACTGAACACTTTTCTCATTCTTCTACCTCCACGATTGAAAAGACGTTTTCGAGTGGCTCTTGAAAAACTTGCGAAATTTTCAGAGCAATCAAGACTGACGGTGTGTACTCACCACGCTCAATCAGACTGATGGTCTGTCTGGAAACGCCAGCCAACTTTGCCATTTGGGTCTGATTGACTCCGTCTCTGGCTCGTAATTCCTTGAGCCGATTTTTTAAGATTATTCCCATAGGTACTCCTTAATATCTGATTTAATCTTTAAAAGTTTTAGAAATCCCAGAGTTTTAGTTACTTCCATATTCTTTAAAAATAACAAGAAATATCGGCATAGCAATAAATGGAGAAACATCCTCAAGATAAGCCCAAAATACAGACCAATCCCATTCTTGAAATGAAATGTAATGAGGTGTCATAATAAGCAAGCCTATAAGAATATTTGTCACTAAAATTGAAATCACAAATTTTATTGATTTTAAATCAAGAACTTCTTTACCCTTTTTCATAAATAAGACCCCCCTATTTTGTAATCGTTTTCTTTTCACATTTTCATTGTAGCATATCATATTATTTTTGACAATGATTATTGTCATTTTTTTCATTATCATAGTCATTTACAATTCCATATAGTTTTAAACTATAACTCCTAGCAAATTTTAACTATTTTTCAAATGGGGATTTGTCGGTTATGATAGGATTATCTTAAAAAACACGAGGTAGTTTATATGACAAAGTCTAAATTCCAATTGGTTGGTTCTCTTCTTCGCCCTGCTGATTTGCGCGACTATAAGACTCAAATCGAGCATCGTGATGATATTCAATACCCTTTCTATGATAGTTTCGAAGGCTATCAAGCTACTGAAACGGCTGATATCAAGCAAGTCATTGCTGAGCAGAAAGAAAATGGTATCGACATCTTGACTGATGGTGAATACTCTAAATCAATGTGGCACTTGGACTTTGTCTGGGGTCTTAAGGGTATCGAGCGCTATATTGCCGATCACGGTTACACTTTCCAAGATCATGACGGTGGTCAATTTGAGACGCGTAAAGACATCGGTATCCGAATCACTGAGCCACTTTCAGGTAAAAATCACCACTTCATCGATATCTACAAATTGGTAAGAGCTGAAGCTGGCGACACAGACACTAAATTGACTGTTTGGGGTCCTGCTCACGCCTACACTGAGTTGGCTATCTTCGATGGCTTAGCTGGTCAAGGTCAGGTCTACGAAACTAACGCCGACCTCAAGGCTGGTTTGATTCAGGCTTACAAGGAGTTCTTGGACGATTACAAGGCTGCTGGCGGTGAGATTATCCAGTTTGACGACTGTCTCTGGGAACTCTTTGATGAGAGCAATCCTGCGTCATTCTTCGCCGATGGCAATGCTGCGCTAGCTGACTTGGCTGACGAATTTATCGCTATCAACAATGAAGTCGTAGACTATGGTCATGAACTTGGACTTAAGGTTTGGACCCACAACTGCCGTGGTAACTATGAAAGCCGCTCTGCTGCTGAAGGTACCTATGAAGCTATCGCTGAAAAATTCTTGCGTGACCAACACTATGACCGTTTCTTCCTTGAATGGGACAGCGAAACTGCTGGTGACCTTAAAGCCCTTGAAAGTCTCAAAGACAAGGATGCCGAAGTTGTACTTGGACTCCTCTCATCAAAAACAACTGACCTTGATGACGAAGAACGTGTCTACAAACTTCTCCAAGAAGCTGCTCAAATCTTGCCAAAAGAACGTCTCCTTCTATCTCACCAATGTGGCTTTGCTTCATGTGACTCAGGAAATGAACTTGCTATCCCACAACAATGGGCAAAAATCAAACAAGGTCAAGATATCGCCGCTAAATTCTGGGCATAAAAATAAACTAAAAAAGCACTGGGAATTTCCAGTGCTTTTTTCTGTGTGATGGTTGCTTATTACCCTTAAGTCTTTCTAAAAAATCTTTCTGACCCTATCCTTTTCACAATCCTTGGTTATTACTTTTATGCATGTAAAGCTCTCCACTTCCTTACAGCACTTGATTTATTATCGAGGGACATTGATTATGGGAAATATTATGTGACAATGCTACTACTTCATTTGATTTAAGTCAGAAAGTTCACTTAGAAACTCGCAAGCTTTTCAATACCATCTTTATGGTGAGGCTATTTCTCTCTCCAAAAATAGGACCTCTTAGAGATAAAAACGACGCGTTTCAAATCTCTACTTAAAGAAGTATATCAGACTCTAGCATATATGTAAATAGTTTTGCTTAGATTTTTTATTTTTGTCAGATATTTTAATTTTCTGACAAGTCTGTAAAAACTGAATCTTTCAACAAAAACAGCTAGAAATTTTCTTTCTAGCTGTTTTGGCTCTATACTTTCTGTAGTGGGTAAATCCACCAAGGGGATTGTAGAGCTTTTTGAATGTAGAAAAAAAGTCCCACATGACTTATAATGAAAAGCGCTAAAACAACTCATTAGAAAGATTCATATGGAACAAGTAGATTATATCAAAGACTCGCTCGATATTAAAGACCCTAACATTACTTTTGAAAAAGATTTTGACAAGTTCCCAACTCACAAAGTCTTTTACGCCAAGCTAGACTACGATGTACCACAATGCCCAAATTGCCAAGGAGACATGGTTAAGTACGACTTCCAGAAACCCTGCAAAATTCCTTACCTCGAAATGGTTGGCTACAAGGTTCTCATTCGCCTCAAAAAGCGTCGTTTCAAGTGTAAATATTGCGGGAAAATGGCTGTCGCTAAGACTTCACTCGTCCGAGAAAACCACCAAATTCCTAATATTGTCAACCTCAAAATCACGGAGAAACTCATGAGCCGTGA
>NZ_JAFBEH010000015.1 GCF_016908645.1 Streptococcus loxodontisalivarius | reverse complement strand
TCAAAAACCACCCAGTGATTCTTTCGTCTTGATTGTTTTCGAGACAGAAATCACTGGGTGGTTTTATGTTGAAGCTCGTTTTTGCCCAGCCTCTTAGGCATTTACCTAATGCTTCCGCCGTGAGGAAAATGTAAGAAATGCCAAGCATTTCTTACACTCGGAATATTTGAGAGTGAAACAGTCCGCTGGACTGTTTCAGGTCTGAACATTAAAATTGAGAAGCGAGAATGCTCAAATGAAATTCCTTGGTTTCCTGAAATCACTTAAGGAAAGTATCGAAAAAAGACTTTGTCTTCAACCAAAAATGAGTCTGGAATAATTCCAAACTCATTTTTAGTTTTTTTCTTATTTTTTAGCGTTTGCTTCAAATCCCTCTGCAACTGCCTGAGCAAAATTATTTTCCACAATTTCAGCACAGTGGTCACAGATATGAGCATTGTAGCTACGGTCTGCAGTTGTTGGATCAACTCGACGACAACGGTCACAAACATCACCTTCTGCATGTGCAACTGTAAAGGCAACATCTTCAAAGCTAACAGCTTCTGCTGGTGCAGCATCTTCAGTTACTGTCAATTGTGACACGATAAGAAGTTGTGCAACATCACTTTGAATGTTTTCAAGCAAGGCTTTGACCTCAGCTGAAGCATAAACAGTTAAGTGAGCTTCAAGAGATTTACCGATAACTTTCTCGTTACGAGCTTCTTCCAAGGCTTTTTGAGCTTGTGTACGGAAACTCATGAAGGCATCCCAGTTTGCAAGCAAGTCTTCTTGATTAGCAAAGCTTTCAACTACTGGCATTTCTGACAATTGAACAAATTCTTCTGCTTCAAACTCAAGGTATGACCAGATTTCCTCTGCAGTGTGAGGAAGAATTGGTGTCAAGAGTTTTGTGATTTTAACCAAGATATCGTAGAAGACTGTCTGCATTTGACGACGAACCTTGCTATCAGCTGATTCGATGTAGACAACATCTTTGGCAAAATCAAGATAGAAGGCTGACAAGTCAATAGTAATAAAGTTTACAACAGACTTGTAGATTGCCATGAAGTCATAATTGTTATAGGCTTCAAGAATTGTTTCAACCAATTTATTGAATTTTACAGTCATGTATTGGTCAACCTGACGAAGCTCTTCATAGGCAACAGTATCAGTTGTTGGGTTGAAATCTGATGTGTTAGCAATCAAGAAACGAAGTGTGTTACGGATTTTACGGTAAGTTTCAGAAACTTGGCCAAGAATATCCATAGATACACGAACATCATTGTCAGTGTCAACTGATGTTACCCAAAGACGGAGAATTTCAGCACCGTATTGTTTCGCAACATCGTTTGGTGAGATGATATTTCCTTTAGATTTAGACATTTTCTCACCCTTACCATCAAGGACGAAACCTTGTGACAAGACTGCCTTGTAAGGCGCATGACCATTAACCGCAACTGATGTGATGAGTGAAGAGTTGAACCAACCACGGTATTGGTCAGAACCTTCAAGGTAAAGATCTGCTGGGTAGCCAAGATTTTCACGAGCGTTCATAACACCGTTCCATGATGAACCTGAGTCAAACCAAACGTCCATGATATCTGTTTCTTTTTCAAAGATACCGTTTGGTGAACCTGGGTGAGTAAATCCTTCCGGAAGAAGATCTTTAGCATCACGTTGCCACCAAATGATTGAACCGTGTTCTTCAAAGAGGTCAGCGATGTGATCTGTGACTTCTTTTGACAAAATAGCTGTGCCATCTTCAGCATAGAAGATTGGAAGTGGAACACCCCAAGCACGTTGACGTGAGATAACCCAGTCACCACGGTCACGAATCATATTGTAAAGACGTTTCTTACCCCATTCTGGTTGGAAGGCAGTTTTTTCAATTTCATCAAGAATTTCTTGACGGAATTTTGAAACTGAGGCAAACCATTGCGGTACAGCACGCCAGATGATTGGTTTTTTCGTACGCCAGTCAAATGGGTATGAGTGGTTGATAACTTCGCTTGCAAGAAGGAGGTCACCCAATTTTTCTTGAACAAGTGGTGTCACTTTATCATAGAATTGACCTTCGAAGTCAGGCCCTGCATTTTCCATCATCAAACCACGGCTGTCTACAGTTACGACAACTTCAAGTCCGTTGGCAATACCGACATTGTAGTCATCCTCACCAAAACCAGGAGCCGTGTGGACGATACCAGTACCTGAGTCAGTTGTAACATGGTCTCCAAGGATAACAAGTTCTTCTACGTCAGCATCCCATGGGTGTTCTGTTACGATGTGATCAAGCTCTTTACCAGTGTGACGAGCTACCACTTCAAAACCTTCCCAGCCAAACTTAGCAGCAAGGCTATCTACAAGAACTTCTGCAAGAAGGTATTTACGGTCGCTAGCAGTTGGAACTACAACCACATACTCCATATCTGGACCTACTGTCAATCCACGAGAAGCTGTTACTGTAAATGGTGTTGTTGTCCAAACTACGATATAAGTATCAGTATCAAGGATTCCTTTACCATCTTTAACCTTGTTGGCATAGTAAAGTGATGTTGAATCAATATCGTGGTATTCGATTTCAGCCTCTGCAAGTGCGGATTCTGATGACCATGACCAGTAGACTGGCTTAGCACCACGGTAGATATAGCCCTTGTCAGCCATAGCACCGAAGACACGGATTTGATCTGCTTCATACTGAGGTTTCAAAGTGATGTATGGATTTTCCCAATCTGCTGAAACACCGAGACGTTTGAAGTCAGCACGTTGTTTGTCAACTTGACTAAGTGCGTAATCACGGCACATTTCAAGATATTCTGAAAGGTCCATTTCTTTACGCTTAACACCTTGTTTAGCCAAGACTTGCTCGATTGGAAGACCGTGAGTATCCCAACCTGGAACGTAAGGTGCACGGAAGCCAGACATTGATTTTGAACGAACGATGATATCTTTTGAAATCTTGTTCAAAGCATGACCTACGTGGATATTTCCATTAGCGTATGGAGGTCCATCGTGAAGGTGGAAGGCTGGCTTACCTTCATTAAGTTCTTGACGTTTTTTGTAAAGCTCTGCTTGATCCCAAGCTTCCTGCCATTGTGGCTCTTTGTTTGGAAGACCAGCACGCATTGGGAAAGCTGTTTTCCCAAGGTTTAGGGTTTCTTTTAATTTCATAATAGGTCGGACTCCTCTAAAAATATATGAATTGCAAAAATATAAAAAGAGCTCTCATCGCAAAGGACGAGAGCTCGTGGTACCACCTTAGTTTAGTTAGAAAGAAGACTCTCTCTCCTTCTAACCCTCAATGGTCTGTATGGTAGACCAAACCTCCCAACCTAGTAGATTTCAGCTGGAAAGAAAGAAAGTGATAAGTTTAAGGCAAGGGATTACAGGACTCACACCGTCACCTGCTCGCTGGAAATATTGACTTAGACTCTTGTTTTTCTTATTCTTCGATATTTAGTTTGAATGTTTGTGTTTCGTTGAGGTTAACTTCAACTGCTTGTGTCTCTTCTTGAGTCAATGATGTTGAATCAGCAGTAAAATCATCCGCTACAACTTCTGAAGATTGCTCTTGTTGGTGAACTTCTTCAAGTTGCTTGTTGCTTTCCTCAACACGACGTTGAAGCTCTGCCATTTCTTCTGGGGTGAACTGGCGTGTCGCATCAAATGAAGTTTCATCAGTTGATTCTGGAACGTGCTCATCCAATACTTTTTCAACAACCTCACGGAAGGCAGCATCAGAGTTTTGAAGGTAAACAGCTGTTGGTTGCAAAAGTTCATTCCATTCAGGAGAATTTGCAAGTCCAAGTTGTCCTTCAATCGCAGCCAGCAAACGTTGGTGGAAGACACGACTTTGACGTTTAAGATCTTCTGTTTCAACTGCTACACGTTTTGCTTCATCAGTTGCATCACGCAAAATTTCGTTTGCTTTTGCTTTTGCTTCTTCAATCAAGTGAGCAGCATCATAGTTTGCCTTGTTCAAAATGTTAGTTGACTCATCTGTTGCAGAAGTCTTAACCTTTTCTGCTGTTTCTTGAGCAAGAATTACAGATTGGCTGAGTGATTCCTTCATTTCATCGAAGTAAGCAATTTTTTCTTCGAGTGTTTTAATGCGAGCTTCTTGCTCTTTATTTGCTCTCGTTAGTGCTTCGTAATCAGCTACAACGATGTCAAGAAATTCATCAACTTCCTCAATGTTGTAACCTCGGAATTTACTACCGAATGTTTTATCTTTAATTTCAAGTGCTGTAATTGCCATTACAAGCCTCCTTAATCTTATGTGGTTCTCTTTATGATTAACTTATGTTTGCCTTGTTTTGACAGACCCGCTAGACTATCTAGAGTAAAGCGTCCATAACCTCGGACACTGACCAAGTCTCCGATGGAGAGCTCTTCAGATGCCCTATCTGCGATACTATAGTTCAATTTGACCTTCTGAGAGGCAATCAATTTCAAACTTACAGATCTCGATAATTTTAATACTGATGCTACTACTTTGTCAAGTCTTAGGCTAGATACCAAGACCAAATCTTCTTTGAAAGACTCCTTGACCTGGACTCTCTCCTCAAGTTTGCACTGGCGCAATTTAACTGAGGCCTTACCTATTTTCTTTACATTTTCTTGGAAATAGCTGAGCATCGAAGTCATCACATAAACTTGCAGATGATCATCTGTTAAAAGAATATCTCCAAAAACTGTTCTTCTGATTCCCAGCTGATTTATCAAGGTTCCCATAACTTGACCATGACTGATTTGGTTAAATTTACGATTATAATCAACTTCTAAAAGGCTGATTTCAAAGTCAGCTTGATCAAGCTGGTAATAATCAGGAGCAATCAGCAATCTAGCATACTCGCCACCAATAAAATCACTGCTGACAAAGCTCTGCAATGAACTTGAAGCAATAATTGACTGGGCAATTGTCACCTGTCTGGGATCTAGAAAGTCAGTTAAATAGGTCGTATAGCTATTATCAACCTGACTGACCCAACCAAAAACCTTATCGACAAAGTCGGTTTCTGAAGGTCTGAAATGCTGATAAATATCTTTATGATCTGTAGCCATTAGAATAGTATTGCTGCTAAAATTTGCAAGCCTATATTGAAAAGAAAGAGTACAAAAATGATCGTGAAATCAAGTCCAAAGAACTGTAATCTTAGTTTTCTAAAAGGATTTAGAACAGGCTCTGCCAAGGCTCTCAGAAGACGACCAATTGCAGAATTGTAGGCACCTGGTAGCCATGACATCAGAGCATAAGCAATCAAAATATAGGAATAGATAGTAACTAATCTAGAAAGTATGATAAATAACAATGCCATAGCTTAGCGTCTCTTCATATCAAAGTCAAAGTTAATATCTTGACCAGCATTTTGTAGACCCATTTCTTCAACGTCAACAATAACATTGATTGGTGTCAAGAGGTACATAGAAGCTCCAACTTTTTGAAGATTTCCTGAAAGGACACGACTAGCTCCGTCTACAAAGTCTAAACAGCGACGTGCTTGAGCATCAAGCATATATTGGAAATCAATCAAGACACACTCATTTTCAATTAAGAGATCTACAATTTCAGTTGCATCTTCATACTTCTTAGGGTATTTAAGAGCAATTGTTGTACGATTTGATTGAGGATTTGATTGTGCGGCAAATTGTTCTTGGCGTGAACGTAACGTCGACATATTTTCTCCTGAAGCTTGATAGTTATTTACTTGAGCAGAGGCTGGCGCAGCTTGTGGACGACTTGCAGGTCGTGCAGCTACTTGCTCTGTTCGAGTAGTTTGTTTTGGTTGACTAGCCTGACTCTGTCTTGGTCTTGCGGCAGATCGCACTGCTTCAGACTGGCTAGCCTGAGCTCGAAGCGCTTCTGTTACTTCCTCTTCAACTTCGCTAGCTTCTTCTGTATCGAAATAGTTAACCATGTTATTAAAAATATCTTTTAGTGCCATAGCGTCTCCCTACTTAAAGAATGCAGTTCCGATACGAACAAAGCTGGCATTGTGCTTAATAGCAAGTTTAAAGTCACCACTCATACCCATACTAAGCTCTGTCATCGGCATATTCTTGATTTGTTTTTCTTGTAACCTAATACGCAACTCATCAGTTTTTTCAAAAATCTCTTCGAGTTCTTCTTCAGTTGCATCAATTGGTGCCATTGTCATCAAACCAACTAATTCAATACTTGAAAGATTTTCAAGCTCAGTAAGAACTTGATCTATCTCTTCAAGTTTGAAACCATGTTTTGACTCCTCTTCAGAAATATTAACCTGAAGGAAGCACTTGATGGTGTGGTCAGCTCGCTTATCAATTTCTTGAGCAAGCTTAACAGAATCCAAAGCGTGAAAATAGTCAACATAGTTGATAACATCTTTGACCTTGCGTCTTTGCAAAGTACCAATCAGATGCCAGGTGAGGTTTTCCTTATCTTTAAGGGCCTCATATTTATCAAGAAACTTATCAACACGGTTTTCACCAATATGGCTAATACCCGTATCAATAAGTTGTCCTGCTATGTGACTATCAACATACTTAGTAACAGCAATGATAGAAACTGACTCTTGATTTCTCCCCGCTTCAAGACATGCCTCTTGAACTTCTGAAAAAACCTTTGCCTTATTGTCTGCTAGAGTCATGCTTAACGGTTTTTGAAAAATGGGGGAGTATCTAATTCGTCATCTGCTTCAGATGAAGTTGAGAATGTTGACATTGTCAATTGGCTATCCAACTCACCTTCGGTAGGGCGTGTGATATTATCACGACGAAGATCCCAATTACCGAAAGCAGATTGTTGTGTATTGCTAAAATCTTGACTTGGGGCTGCTTGTTGTGCAGGCATATCAACTGTTTGAGCCATATCAAAATCATAACCAGATTGACGGCGATCAAATGTAGATTTAGCAGGTTGTTCAAAACTTGTTGTGTTTGATGAAGAAGGGCTAGCTTGTGTGAAAGTACGTGGTGTTGAACGGATTCCAGAAACTTGTTCCGTTTTTTCTTGACGAACACCTGTTGCTACAACAGTCACACGGATTTCATCCTTCATGCTGTCGTCAATTGATGTACCCAACCAGATATTAACACCGTGACCTGCAGCTTGACCAACAATTTCAGATGCTTCTTCAGCTTCTGTAAGTGTCATATCAAGACCACCTGTTACGTTAACGATAACATCTTCTGCACCATCGATTGTTGTTTCAAGAAGTGGCGAGTAGATGGCTTTACGAGCCGCCTCAACGATACGCTCTTCACCAGAACCGATACCGATACCCATAAGGGCATTACCTTTATTTGCCATAACTGTTTTCACATCGGCAAAGTCAAGGTTGATAAGTCCTGGACTTGTAATCAAGTCTGTAATCCCTTGAACACCTTGGCGGAGAACATTGTCTGCTTCGCTGAGTGCTTCAAGAAGCGGTGTTTTCTTGTCAACAATTTCCAAAAGATTGTTGTTTGAGATAATCAAAAGTGTATCTACTTGCTCACGAAGTTCTTGAATCCCTTCAATGGCAAAGCTACCACGTTTATTACCTTCAAAGCCGAATGGACGTGTCACAACGGCTACTGTAAGAGCACCTAGACTCTTAGCGATACGTGCGATAACTGGTGCAGCACCTGTACCAGATCCACCACCCATACCTGCAGTAATGAAGACCATATCAGCTCCGTTAAGAGCTTCAGTCAAAATTTCTTCGCTTTCTTCAGCTGCTTTACGACCAACTTCAGGTTGACCTCCAGCACCGAGACCACGAGTCAATTTTGGTCCCAACTGAATAACTGTCTCAGCTTTTGATGAGCTGAGCGCTTGAATATCTGTGTTAGCTGCGATAAATTCTACACCAGCAACACCTTCGTCGATCATACGGTTGATGGCATTACCACCACCGCCGCCGACACCGATAACTTTAATTACTGCACCTTGTACTGATGCTGCATCAAATGAAAATGCCATATTATTTCCTCGCTTTAACTTTTAATCAAACATGCTTCCGAAGATACCACGGACACGATCACCTAGTTTTTGTCTAGGTTCACGTTGTGCAGCTGGTTCTTGATGAGCAGTTCTATTGGTTTGAGCTGGACGCTCTTCTTCAAATACAGGTACTGTTTGAACAGGTGCTGAAGGAGCAGCTTCAACACGTGGTGTTACAATACGTTGTGGTTTAGGAGCGATATCAATTGGTTTTCTTCTAAGAAGTTCTTCACCTGAAACAGCGCTCTGTGCAATCACATCAACCTCAGTCATTGTACCAACATACTCAACTAAGCTGATAACATTGGCAAACATTGGGTTACGAATACCAACTTGATTTGGTACATGAAGCTTCACGTTTGTTCCAAAAATATCTTGAGCAGTCTCAACAACACCTGGCATGATAGCACCACCACCAACGATAACAATACCACCTGGCAAGTCCAATAAACGACCACGTTCTAGGTCCTGTTTGACACGATCTAGGATGTGGCGGATACGTGCTGAAATAATTTCAGACAAGTAACGTTCTGTAATTTCAATTGGTTGTTCACTGCCAACCACTTCAACTTGAACGGTTTCACTGTTGCTTGCTTCAGAAAGGTTTGCAGTTCCGAAATTAAATTTCAAAGCTTCAGCAATTTGGCTTGATGTTTTAAGAACTTTTGAGATGTCCTTAGTTACATACTCGCCACCTTCTGAATAGGTATTAGTATATTGAAGTTCTTGGGCACGCATTGATGCGACAGTCGTTTGACCGCCACCCATATCAATAACAGTTGCACCAAATTCACGCTCACCTTCGTTAAGAACTGAACGTGTCAAGGCAAGTGGTGAAATAATAATATTTTCAACCTTGATACCTGCACGCTCAACTGTTTTACGAAGGTTATGTAGGATAGTACTTGGACCTGTGTAAATCAGACCACGCATTTCCAAACGAATCCCCATCATACCACGTGGGTCACGAATACCTTGGAAACCATCTACGATGAATTCCTCAGGTACCAGCGAAATCACTTCACGCTCAGGAGTGATACTCTTTGTCAATGCAGATTTGACAACACTGTCAACATCTTCATCCTTGATTTCTTTTGATTCACTAGGAACTGGAATCATTCCTTGTGTTGGTTCGATTTGAAGAAGGTTTGCTGGCAAGCCGACATTAACCTTATCAATCGTTACACCTGATTTTTCTTCTGCTTGTTCAATTGCAGTTTTAATTGCTGTTGCTGCTGTTTCAATGTCAACAATGATTCCATCTTTAACGCCAGCGCTTGGAACATTGCTCACACCAATAACATTCATTTCTCCGTTGACGTATTCTGCAACGAGTACTTTAATCGAGCTTGTCCCTATATCTAAACCCGTAAAAAAGCCATTTCTAGCCATTAACTCGACCTCTCAATCTTTCTACTACTATACTATTCTAAAGTCTGTAAAAACAGAATTATTCAGAAAATATTATATCATAAAAAAACGTAAAATGATAACATTTTACGCATTTTATTATTAAGTTTATCTTACTCTGTGGCAGCAACTTCTGTTGTCATTTCTGCACTATTTGTCTGCTCTGATGAGCTTGTCTCAGAAGAGCTTGCTTCACTGACTGCAGCTGTTGTCTCAGAAGCATCTGTCGATGATTGGTCACTAGTAGCTGTAGTTGTTTCCGTAGCAGCAGCTAGAGCGCTAGCAACACCCTCCTCAATACTTGCTGTTGTCGTATAAATACCAACTTCCATATCAACAATACCAGTCTCGGTCATATTAGCAACGATCTTAGTATAGTATGGCATCTTAGTTGTCAATTGTGACAGCGGAACCTTGACAGTATTTCCATCATACATCTCGATTGAAAGAAGATCAGGTGTTGAAGCTGAATTTGCCAATGAAACAATATGCATGTTCTGCTTCAAACTATCACTCAAGTCATCTACCTGCTTGATAAAGCTCTTAATCTGTTTGGTATCTGTCAATGTCAATACCATACTTTGATCAGGAGGACTTGTTAGATTGGTTTCTGACACCACTGTTCCATCCTCCAAAACAGGAGAGTAGCCCTTGCTAGTCTGTAAGTAAGCAACAACGCTGTACTCTTGAACTGAAATGACGAAGGTATTCCAAAATTGATAAGATACTTTGGCAGACTTGACCCACTTATCATTTGCAACTACTTCTTTTGCAATAGAAGACTGATTGAGCATGGTTTCGACCAAATAGTCTGATGCTTGAATACCAGATGCCGTTTCAACCTCTTGAGTCGTCGAATTGGTATTTCCTGTAACTTTTACCACGCGCAACTTGCTGAGTGGTGACACCATAAAGAGGGAGAAAAAGAAGATTAGCACAGATGGTATTACAATACTACGTAAACGTCGTCTAGCTTTCTCTTCAGCTTTACTGAGTTTTTTGACAGACTTCGTTTTGACTTTCTTTGCTTTTTTGACTCTTTTCTTCTTAGTCTTACTAGGCTTAGGAGCTTCTTCTTCAATTTCCTCACCTAGAATTCTGGCGCGTTTTTGAGCACGAAGTCTGGCATCCTGCTCTTCTTTTTCCTTCTTGTCACGTTCTTTTTTCTGAAGAAATTCTAAGTTTCGCTTCTGCCATTCGGTCAGTTCTTCTTTTTTCTCCGCTTGGTCTTCAGATTTATTCTTAGCCATCTTCTTTCCTTTATTTTACTTGAGCCATATCTTGGTTGAGCAAGGCATAGAACTCATCTTGTGACTTAAGTTCTTGAGTTGCTGCCATGGCCGCCTTGTAATCTTCTTCCTTGTCAAATAGCTGAGCTAATTCCACTTGTAGATTTTCCAAAGTCAGATCTGGTTCAGCCAGTTGACGGGCGTAGCCTTTCTTCTCAAAATAAGCAGCATTTTCCAACTGGTCACCACGACTGGCTTCCTTACCGAGAGGTACAATGATATGAGGTTTTTGCATAGCAAGAAGTTCAAAAATCGTGTTAGATCCACCTCGAGTAATAACTGCGTCAGCCATGTCCATAAGAGGTTGATAGAGATCAGTCACATAATCAACACGGTAGAGGCTGTCTTCCAAAGTGTTGAGACTAGCATCTCCTGAAATATTGATGACGTTGAAACTCTGTCTTAAGTCTGGATTTTGACTAATAAAGTCATTGAAAACTTTGGCACCTGCTGAACCACCGATAAAGAGGAGGGTCTTTTTATCGGCTGAGAAGCGTTCTTTGATTTCTTTTACCTGAGAAGACTCTACTTGATCAGTCACTGTCGCAACCTTAGTGATCGCTCCGACGTGCTTAGCCTTGGTCAAACTTGAAACTTGCTCAAAGGTTGTGTACATGGTTGTTGCAAACTTGTAGGCAATCTTATTGGCGAGTCCCATAGAAAGGTCAGACTCATGGACAAAGACTGGAACTCCTAGAAGCTTAGCTGCCATAACTGGAGGTACCGATACGAAACCACCTTTTGAGAAAAGTGCCTGGGGGCGGATACGGGCGATAATAGCCAGTGATTGAACGACGCCCCAGCCAACTTTAAAGACATCTAGCATATTTTGCCATGAAAAATAGCGGCGCAGCTTTCCAGTTGCAATCGAGTGGAAGGTTACATCGAGACCTGATTTGATGATTTGCTCATGCTCGATACCTTTTTTATCACCAATATAGTGAACTTCCCAGCCATCCTTCAAAAATTTAGGAATCAAAAGAAGATTTAGGGTCACATGCCCAACTGTTCCACCACCTGTGAAGACAATCTTTTTAGCCATGCTTATTCTCCTTTTAAAGTCTCAAAGCTTGCGATGAATTCGTCACCACGAACTTCGAAGTTCTTATACATATCCCAGCTGGCATTGGCAGGACTGAGCAGAACAACATCACCAGCTTCTGCATTCTCAAAAGCAATTTTAGTCGCGTCAGCAACATCCTTAGCGTCGAGATAAGCAACGCCAGCCTTATCCGCTGCACGTTTAACACGCTCTGCTGATTCCCCTAAAATCACCATCAATTTAAGACCTTGAATGTCTGGTACAAGTTCATCAAACTCATTACCACGGTCAAGTCCACCTGCAATCAGGATAACCTTGCTATTGTCAAATCCTGACAATGCTTTTTGTGTTGCCAAGATATTAGTTGATTTAGAATCATTATAGAACTTGACATCCTTGATGTCACCAAGATACTGAAGACGGTGTTTAACTCCGCCAAAGGCAGACAAGGTTTCTTTAATCACTTGGTTTGAAATACCAGATAGCTTAGCTACTGCAATCGTTGCGAGGGCATTTTCCACATTGTGGCTTCCTGGAACACCGATTTCACTAGCTTCCATGACCTTCTCACCCTTGAAGTAGAGAGATCCATTTTCTAGGTAAGCACCATCAACTTTTTCAGTGGTTGAAAAAGGAACAACAGTCGCTGCTGTTTTTTGCGCTAGCTCTTTTGCCAAATCTTGGTTAAAGTTGAGAATCATGAAATCATCTGCTGTCATTTGATTCTGCAGATTCCATTTTGCAGCAACATAACCTTCAAAATCACCATGATAATCGATGTGAGTCGGCATCAAATTAGTAACAACAGCAATGTGAGGACGGAAAGCGTCAACACCCATCAATTGGAAGGAAGACAATTCCATAACAAGCGTATCATCTGAACTTGCTGTTTGAGCAACTTCTGAAGCAGGGAAACCAATATTTCCTGACAAGAGACCAGATTGACCACCATTGTTAAGAACTTCTGAAATCATGGTCGTCGTTGTTGTCTTACCATTTGAACCTGTAATCCCAATAATCGGCGCCTCTGAAATCAAGTAAGCCAACTCAACTTCGGTCCAAACAGGAATTCCTTTTTCCAAGGCACGGGCAACCATTGGATTTGAATAAGGAATACCAGGGTTTTTGACCATAAGTTCAAAATTTTCATCCAAAAGTTCTAAAGGATGGCTACCGCAGACAACCTTGATACCGTCTTCCAAGAGCGCTTGAGCCGATGGATTTTCATCGAAAGGCTTGCCATCATTGACTGTTACAATTGCTCCAAGTTTAGCTAAAAGGCGAGCCGCTGCCTCACCAGAACGAGCCAAACCGAGTACCAAAACTTTTTTATTTTCAAATTGCTTAATTGCTTTCATCGTTTATCCAATCTATGCTTTTCTATCCTTTAATAGTACATGAAATAAGGGATTTTTTCAAGTTTGAGATTAAGGGAGCCATTCTCCTTGTTGGAGTTTTTGTTTTGTTTTAATAGTCTCCTTAAGTGGTGGGCTCAAACAATCTATCCCCAGACTGTTTTGATGAAAGCTACGCTTTCTCTATTTCCTACCTCAAACAGTCTCCCAGACTGTTTGAGCTAACGCTTCTAAAATTAACTGCCATCCCATATGATGTGTTCCTTAATTTCTCTTGGCGATTTTATTTTTGCGATTCAGCAATCCTTGTCGGAATTAGATTAAACAACAAAAGAAAATAATTCCAAAGGAAATCACTCTAATAAGTTGATATCAAAACAAAAAGAGTCTGAAACACTTGTTCTCAGACTCTACAATTTTGTAGCTCTATTAGATTATTGCTTTTGTCTTGATTGAAGGAGCTTTTTGACTCCTCGATAAAGACTAGATAAGCTAAGCTCTGGCATATTTTCAGGTCTTGGTCTTGCTGATAATCTCAGAACATCTCTGACAACAAAGTAGCCAAAGACAATCATAGCAGCACCTAGGAAATACTCGATGGGCAAACTAAAAACCTTTAGCAGCGCAGCAATTCCCAAAATCAATAAGAGGGCACTGAGAGCAACAATCCCAATAAGACCAGCCGTTGAACGAATGGTTTTAGGAGCCATAAAAATGAGATATAGCAAGATCAAAATAATGATAATGAGATAGAACATAGGACTCCTTTCTACCAATCTAGACTAGAATTGTCTTATTCAGCTGATTTTTTCTTTTTGTTAGCTTTATCACGTGCAGCCTTGTTAAGAATTTGTTTACGAAGACGGATTGACTCTGGTGTAACTTCCATGTACTCATCATAATCCAAGAATTCGATTGATTCTTCAAGTGTCAAGATACGTGGTGTCTTGATAACAGCAGTTTGGTCTTTCGTTGCTGAACGGACGTTTGTCATTTGTTTAGCAGTTGTGATATTGACTCCGAGGTCGTTTTCACGAGCATTTTCACCGATGATCATACCTTCGTAAACCTCTGTACCTGGGTTAACAAAGATTGTACCACGTTCTTCGATACGCATGATTGAGTAAGTTGTTGCCTTACCGTTATCGATAGAAACAAGGGCACCACGGTGACGACCACCGATTTCAGCATTGATATACGGCATGTATTTGTCAAAGGTATGATTGATGATCCCATAACCACGCGTCATTGAAAGAAACTCTGTTGCGAATCCGATAAGACCACGAGCTGGTACCAAGAAGATAATACGTGTTTGACCGTTACCAACCATTTGCATGTCAAGCATGTCACCTTTACGTTCTGAAAGGGCTTGGATGATAGCACCTTGGTACTCTTCTGGTGTGTCGATTTGAACACGTTCGAATGGTTCCATTTTCACGCCATCGATTTCTTTGATGATAACTTCTGGTTTTGAAACTTGAAGTTCATAACCTTCACGACGCATTGTTTCGATAAGGATTGACAAGTGAAGCTCACCACGACCTGAAACAGTCCATTTATCTGGTGAATCAGTTGCTTCAACACGAAGAGATACGTCTGTTTGAAGCTCAGCCAAAAGACGCTCTTCAACTTTACGTGATGTTACGTGTTTACCTTCACGACCTGCAAATGGTGAGTTATTTGCCAAGAAAGTCATTTGAAGAGTTGGCTCATCGATACGAAGAACTGGAAGTGGCTCAACCGCATCAGTAGGTGTTACAGTTTCACCAACGAAGATGTCTTCCATACCTGAAACGGCAATCAAATCACCAGCTTTAGCTTCTTGGATTTCACGACGTTCAAGACCAAAGAAACCGAAAAGTTTTG
This sequence comes from Streptococcus loxodontisalivarius, assembly GCF_016908645.1. Taxonomy (GTDB): domain Bacteria; phylum Bacillota; class Bacilli; order Lactobacillales; family Streptococcaceae; genus Streptococcus; species Streptococcus loxodontisalivarius. Next base: position 30,455 of record NZ_JAFBEH010000015.1, on the reverse strand, counting down.
TAACACGGAAGTTTTTAGTTGTACCGTCAAGTTTTGAAAGGGTAACTTGGTCACCAACTTTAACAGTACCACGGAAGACACGTCCGATACCGATACGACCAACGAAATCGTTGTAGTCAAGAAGCGACACTTGGAATTGAAGTGGCTCATCTGAGTTATCAACTGGAGCAGGAATGTGCTCGATGATAGTATCAAAGATCGGTGCCATTGTTTTTTCTTGATCAGCTGGATTATCTGAAAGTGATGATGTTCCGTTGATAGCTGAAGCATAAACAACTGGGAATTCCAATTGTTCGTCATCAGCACCAAGTTCGATGAAAAGTTCAAGAACTTCGTCAACAACTTCTTCTGGACGTGCAGATGGTTTATCAATTTTGTTAACAACAACGATAGGTGTCAAGTTTTGCTCAAGAGCTTTTTTCAAAACAAAACGTGTTTGAGGCATTGTACCTTCGTAAGCATCGACAACAAGAACAACACCGTCAACCATTTTCATGATACGTTCAACTTCTCCACCGAAGTCCGCGTGTCCTGGTGTGTCCATGATGTTGATACGAACATCGTTATAGGCAACAGCTGTATTTTTTGCAAGGATTGTGATACCACGCTCTTTTTCAAGATCGTTTGAGTCCATTGCGCGCTCATCAAGTTCAGCACGTGCATCAAGCGTTTGAGATTGTTTCAAAAGCTCGTCAACAAGGGTAGTTTTTCCGTGGTCAACGTGGGCGATGATGGCAACGTTACGGATATCTTCTCTTAAATTAGTCATTTTTTCCTCTTATTGCATAATTTATTTTAACTTTTCAAGTATATCACATTTTTTGGAAAATGGCAGAGCTCAACTGAGTGTAAATGTTTTCATATCCTTTACAGGATAGAAAAGGAAAAAGACTGAAAAGTTATAAGTCAGAAAGTATGATTCTTTCAACCTATCTTTTCAATCTTTTAATTCATTATTTTGTTTTACCATTCCAGCCAGCTAAACCATTCTCTAGTACATAAATGTCTTTGAAACCAGCCTTGTGTAAAATCCCAATTGATCTCGCAATAACCTGACCATTCCCAGAATCATAGACGAGGACAGGTTTGTCCTTTCTAAGTGCTGATAGGGACTGTTTCAATTGAGATTGTGGGAGATTTCTAGCACCCAGAATATGTTTTTCCTGAAAGGCTGCCGCTTCTCTGACATCAATAAGCTGACCTTGATGAATCAAGTCCTTGAAACTTTCATTTCCTACAAATTTAGCCTTGCGACGTAGTCCATAATAGTTCCAGGCAGTCCAAGCAGTAAAGACAATAAGAACTGTAAGAAGAAAAATCAAAAGAGACATGTTTTCCTCCTTAGGCTTCAATAAACTGACTTGCCAAGCTTGCAGCTCCGATGATACCTGCATCATTGCCTAGCTGAGCCAACTTGATTTGTGTTGTTTGACGCACTTGCGGGAAGCTATATTTTTTGAAATGGTCTTCAACTCGGCTTCTCAAAAACTCACCTGCTGCTGAAACGCCACCACCGATAACTACTGAATCAGGGTTAAGAATATTTGAAATATTTGCCGTCGCAAGCCCTAAGTAGAAAGTGAAACGATCAACAATGCTGTTAGCAAAGCTGTCATTAGCCTGCGCTGCCTCAAAGATATCTTTCGACGTCACACTTTCACCATTATCAAGTGAAGCCTTGATTGGAGAAGCGCCTTCGTAACTTTCTGCCATCTGGTGAGCCAAGCGTACGATACCTGTCGCAGATGCCACAGTCTCAAGGCAACCCTTGTTGCCACAAGTACAGTCAAATCCATTTTCTGGTTCAACAATAATGTGACCAATCTCACCACCCGCTCCAGCAACACCGTGAATGAGATTACCATCAGCGATAACACCGCCACCGACACCAGTTCCAAGTGTCACAAAGACAACATCAGGATTGTTAGCGCCAGCTCCAACCCAGCGCTCACCTAGCGCAGCCACATTGGCATCATTATCAATAGCAAATGGAATACCGACTTCAGCTTCAATAACAGAACCAACCTGCTGAGTCTCAGACCAGTTGAGGTTGAAGGCACCTGTTACTGTCTTTTCCTGACGGTCAACCGCCCCAGGAGAGCCCATCCCGATACCGACAAAGTCATCCTTCGTCAAACCATAAAGATCCAAATGGTGTTTGATAGAAGCTACAATATCTGGAACAATATGTTTTCCATCTTCCAAAATATTTGTCTCAATCGCCCATTTTTCCTGAACCTGTCCATCCAGAGTCAAAATCCCAAATTTAACAGTTGTTCCACCAAGGTCAATTCCTAAAAGTTTTTGTGCCATCTTTTTACCTCTTTAATCTTCTTTAGAAGCCTCATTTTTTTCTTCAATGCGATGCTCTCGTCGCAAAATCAGCTCCGCAATCATATAGTCTTCCTTGTCAACTAAACCATTGTCATAAAGTCGCTCAAGTTCCAACTTCATCATCTCAATATCATATAATCGTTTGCCTAGATAGACATAGATTCCAAAGCCTATTAATAACTGCTGTACATCGTATAAGGTTTTCATAATTTAGATTCTAACAAAAAAAGAAAGAGTTTTCAAGAGTTAAATGCAAACGTTTGCACAAAATATTGAATTCCTCAAAAAGAGAGTGGGACAAAAATCGGTAATTCCAAAGGAATTCGATTTTGTCGTCCCACCTCCGCACAGTTGAGTAGGGCTGTAAGAGTTGATTTATCAACGAATTAGAGCCCACTCAACCACTGCGTCTTGCAAACTAGATTATAAAAAAGAAGAAGGATAGGACTTTTGTCCCAGCCTCCTTCTTTTGATTAACGTAGTCCTGGTGCTTGTCCAATCTCTGCTTGGAGCATCCAGATTGTTTTTTCTGTTTCTGCGAGGGCATCTGAGAAGAGGTCGTTACTTGGGTTATCGCCTTCTTCATCAGTGATGTTAAGTCCTGTTTGGAAAAGGCTAGCCAAATATTTGTAAACATCCACAAGATTTGCCAAGCGGTCTTCCATTGAAGTCTCGTAAGTTCCTGGCTTTTCTTCCAAGTTTGATTGCTCTGAGAATTCTTTCAAAGTTGAAAATGGTGCGCCACCGATGGTGATCAAGCGTTCGCTCATTTCGTCAAGTGTATCATTTAGGCTGTCCATAAGCTCATCCATTTTTGGGTGAAGATACATGAAACCTGCTCCGCGCATATACCAGTGTGTTTGGTGAATGATAGAAGCTGCCACTGAAATATCTGCAACTGCTTGATTAAGGATAACCTTAGTTTTGACATAATTCTTAACTTGAGTTTCTTGAAGTTCAACTGAAATAACTGGTGTCATCTGATTTCTCCTTTTATTTAAATAAATAGTGTTAGCTGACTGACCGTATTGATTACTTCCTCAGCAGCTAGCTCATGATGATTTTTAAGTAATGTAACGACAAACTTATTTAGAATGGTTATCGTTAACTTTATAATTCTATTCTAGTCTTTTTCTGCCATTTTTGCAAGTAAAAGACTTTTTTCGAATAAATAAGTATGACATCTTTTAAGTACACTTTCAAAAAATTACAAGTCTGCTTGCTTGGACTGAGTCTCATATTTCTTATCATTTTATTGTTTGAAGAAGAAAGTATGGGACGACTTATTCTCCTATTTCTCGGACTGCTACTAAGCTACTTTGACCTCAAGACTAAAACTTATCCTCTATTTGTCTGGCTTCTTGCTAGTTTTCTTTTAGTCTGCTTTTATCCTATGACTGGGTTAACATGGATTCTGCTTGCTTTAGCAGGACTGGCTTTTCTTGGTTGGATCAGGATGGGTGAGGGAGATTTTCTCTATCTAGCTACAGCATCACTCCTTCTCAACCTCCAAGAAATTCTCTACTTAATTGAGATTTCCTGTCTACTAGGACTGGGCTATTTTCTTCTGACCAAAGAAAAAAAGGCGATTGCCTTCATCCCTTGTCTCTATATGGGACTAGCAATCATCCTTCTTCTTGATTTTTAGGAAGATGAATGGCAAAGACTTGACAATTTTCTTCACTAAAATAATCCAAATCCAAGTTCGGGAACTCTTCCTTGAAGTCTTTTAGCCTAAACTTCTGATCAAAGAGCAAGGTCTCTTCTCTCAAGGGAAGCTCTAAACGTAGACAAGATCTATCTTTTAGCTCTACATAACGAAAATGCAAAGGATCTTTATAAGCTTTATTCAGCTCAAACGCTCTTTCAAATATCTGATTTAGGCAAGCAATTATAAGACTAACAGTCTGATAATCCTGCATTAGCACCAAATGACAATCTAGATCTAACTGCATTCCAAGCTGTTTCGCTTCAATCATCTTAGAGGACAAAAATCCCTTTAGAGTTGGTGCCTTGATGTGTTCTAACTGCCAAACATCAATCTCATCTGAAATAGTTGTTAAGGACGGTTTGACAACCTGATTGTAAACTTCCTTAACCTTGTCAATATCCTGACTCTCCATACTGCTTCTCAGCGTCAGCATGATATTTTCATAGTCATGTTTAAAGCTGCGCAGTTCCTTATATTGGTCTTCAATATGCTCATTATACTCTTGAAGATTTTTAAGAGTCTCTCTTTCTTCCTGCGCCAGCTTTTCTTCCAAAAGTTGCTTAGATCGATGGTTTAAATAGACCAATATCAGGGCTAGCATCAAAATATTTGCAAGGATAAAATAGCTCTGAAACCTATAATAGATAGGAAGATAACCTGGTATGATAACCATCAGTACACCTTCAATATGCGTATAGGCGTAGAAGAAAAAAATCAAAGCAACCCCTAGATAGAAGCCCCAAGGATGCATTCCCTTCTTATAATGACGAATGGATGAAAAATCTAAGCGCATCGCAAAAGCAATAAAGAAGTAAAAGGGAATAATGAGCAGGTAACTGAGAACCATGATCCAGTTATTGCTGCTGATGGTATCCGCAGACAGTCTGAAGAGAGCTGGAAAAACCAGAATCAAGAGAACATAAGCCAAAACTTCAACGGTTAGCACTGTAAAGATTGAAAAGAAAAACCACTCCAATCTCTTTCTTTTTGGATCCGCCAATCTGCCCAAGGCATAAAGAAAAACGAAATCCAAGGGTACCGTCAAGTAGTCTGTCGTATAGGTGACAAGACAAAAAATCAAGCCAATCCACCATAATCTCCGAAGGGGGAGTTTCAACTGGCTACTATGGGAAAATATAATCCAGTTGTCTAAAAAAAGCACAACATAGAATAAGACAAATGATAAATAATAGTCCATCTCTCACCTCTCTTTAATTCTTACTCCTCCAGATTCATGATTAATCGCTGGCTAAAACGGTATTTTTTACTTTCAGTGGTCAGACTGATATTTGAATGGTCATTTAATATTTTTTGAACTGTCCATAGACCAATTCCTCTATCCTTACCTTTGGTTGAAAAACCTTCTTCAAAAAGCTCTCCAATATCAATTTTTTCATCAGAAGTCGTATTTTCAATAATAAGCATGAGCTGGTCATCTACGTGAAAAAAGGCAAAGTTAATCTGCGGTTTCTGACTGAGTCGTGTTGCTTCGACAGCATTGTCCCAAAAAATGGATACAATCCTAACAAGTTCCAATTCGGTAAGTGGAGTCTCAGTAAGAAGATCTGGAAGTTCCAGATTGATTTCAATTCCTTCTTCCTCACCCGAGATAATCTTAGAAGCCAGAAAGCTTTTAAGAGAAGTGATTTTAAGATTGGCTAGCTTGGTCAGACTGTAATAATTTTTATCAAAATGATGTGTCTCAGACATGACATCTTGAAAATACTGATTGGCCAGTTCAAGGTCGTTTTTATTAAGCACTTCTTCAAATTCCTTGAGCTCAACTCCTGATTCCAGTTTGAAATAAGCGATATTCTTGTAGAGTACCTCCAACTGCTTACCATAATTTGCTAAATTAGCTAAACGGTCATCGTACTGCCTCTTCAGCCTCTCTTTCAAACGAATTTTTAGAAATTGATTACGATAAGAAAGTAAGAGAACTGTTAGCATGCCGAAAATAAAAATCGAGGTCTTGCGATAGGAGGTTAGAAGTGGAACTTGACTCATAAATTTGAAGTAATAGATTTCTCCATGGATGGCAGGAATTGCATAAATAACCAAAAAATAAGCCAGTAAGCCATAGAGGATCGTTTTTACATATCCAGCCTCTCTAGCATCCTTAGGATTGTAAAGATCTGCCTGAGAGTTTTCTCTCATCAGAATGCTTCTGCTGATAAAATAGGTCGGAAAAACTAACAGATAAGAAGCAAAATAGAGTTCAGTACTGTAATTGACCTCTTCTATCGACTTTGAAAAGATATAGGTAAAGACGATGACAGAATAAAATCGCGACCACAAATCAACATAAAGAACTGGAAAAAACGCATAGTAGAGACGATAACGCCACTCCTTCTCTTTATTTTGCCAGTAGCTTAATATGAAAAAAGCCAGCAAATTAAGCAGAATAGCTCCCTGCCTAAAAATCACATATGAGATAAATAGAGCAAGATAAAGTAAGATGTTAAGCTTGATAGACCACTTTTTATTAGAAATCGTCGTATAAACGTAGTAGGTGATAGAAACTATGGAAAATTCAATAAAAGCACCATACAAAAAAAGTAAAAGATAATGCGTACTTGTCATTCTTTTCTCCTTTTGATTATATTGCAATACATTTTAATCGAATTCTTGTTCCCTAAGTTTATCATATATGTCATGATTAAAGCAATAAAAACAGCCTAAATAACTTATTAAAATTGACATTTTGTCAACTTCCTTAAATTTTTATACTGATTTACTTGAAACTCACAAAAAAGATCATGTTTGACAGAGATTTTTTTCTGTCAGACATAATCTTTCTTTTTATAAAATTATTATTTAGCGTAGTTTGAACCCTGTTGAACAAAGTCTGCAATATCCTGATCCTGTCCTTCATGCAAGCCTTTGACAATCTTGGTACCAACGATAACACCGTCTGAAACCTTGTTGAAACGAGCAATGTCTTCTTCTGTTGAGACACCAAAACCAGTCAAGACTGGAATGTCAGCCAGGTCAGTCAGATTTGCCAAGTGCTTATCGAGGTCATCACGGTAGTTGCCTGCCTTACCAGTAACACCATTGATGGCAACAGCATAAATAAAGCCTTCTGCTCCCTCAATCAAGGTCTTCTGACGATCCAGTCCCGTTGTCAAGCTGACAAGCGGAACAAGGGCAATATCTGTATCAGCCAAGAATGGCTTAATCATGTCTTCATGCTCATGAGGAAGGTCTGGAATAATCAAACCCTTGACAGATGTCTCTCTCAGGTCAGCTATAAATTTCTCAATGCCGTACTGATAAACAGGATTGATATAGGTCATGATAACCAATGGCACTTGACTCTCTTTTTCCTGCAATTTTTTAACGATGGCTGTCAGATTGACACCCTTGGCAAGGCTGCGCTGTCCCGCCAGCTCAATCACTGGTCCGTCAGCGACTGGATCTGACCAAGGAATTCCGACCTCAATGGCAGAAGCTCCGCTATTTTCCAAAAAAGTAATGGTATCAAAGAGCCCATCCAAGCCTTTGACATGGTCTCCTGCCATGATGTAAGGGACGAAAATCCCTTTTTTTGCTGCCTTAATGGCTTCCAAATGTTTGGTCAATGTCTTTGTCATAGCTTACTTCCCTTCTGCTTCAAAGCGTTCTTTCACCTGCATAACATCCTTGTCCCCACGACCTGATAGGCAGACAATGATAGACTTGTCTGGCCCAAGCTCCTTAGCGACCTTCTGAGTCAAGGCAATAGCATGGCTAGATTCAAGAGCTGGAATGATACCTTCAAGACGTGAGAGAAGACTGAAAGCCTCAAGTGCCTCGTCATCAGTGATAGAGTCATAGGTTGCACGACCAATATCATTGAAATAGCAGTGCTCTGGACCTATACCTGGATAGTCAAGACCAGCTGAAATTGAGAAGGCCTCCATGATTTGACCATGCTCGTCTTGAAGAACCTCCATAAGAGCTCCGTGTAGGATACCAGGGCGACCCTTGGCAAAGGTAGCTGCATGTTTTTCAGTATCCAGTCCCAAACCTGATGCTTCTGCACCATACATGGCAACAGATTCATCTTCCACAAAGGGATGGAAGAGACCGATGGCATTTGAACCACCACCGATACAAGCTAGGACTGCATCTGGCAGTTGACCGCCTGAGATTTCCGCATACTGGCGCTTAGCTTCCTTACCGATAACAGACTGGAAGTCACGAACGATTTCTGGGAATGGTGCTGGTCCAAGAGCTGAACCCATGATGTAGTGAGTGTCATCGATATTAGCAACCCAAGCACGAAGAGCTGCATTAACCGCATCCTTTAGCACGCGCGAACCGTCAGTCACTGAGAAGACCTTAGCTCCAAGCAGCTCCATACGGAAAACATTGAGGGCTTGACGCTTAACATCTTCCTCACCCATGTAAATAGTACATTCCATATCAAAGAGGGCTGCGGCTGTCGCTGTGGCAACACCGTGCTGACCTGCTCCTGTTTCAGCGATAATTTTCTTTTTACCCATGCGTTTGGCAAGGAGAACTTGACCAAGGGCGTTGTTGATTTTGTGGGCACCTGTGTGGTTGAGATCCTCACGTTTGAGGTAGATTTTGGCACCACCGATATGCTGCGTCAGACGCTCTGCATAATAGAGCGGTGTCTCACGCCCCACATAGTTTTTGAGAAGGGCATCCAGCTCCTCTTGGAAACTTGGATCTGCCTTAGCCTCACGATAGGCCTCGTCAAGTTCGATGACTGCTGTCATCAGCGTTTCTGGGACGAATTGTCCACCGAATCTTCCGTAAAATCCTTTATTGTCTGGTTGATTATAGGTCATTTTTTCACACTTTCTATAAATCTTGCTATCTTGTTCAGATCCTTGACACCGTCAGTTTCCACGCCAGAAGAGACATCGACGGCGTAGGGTTGGAAAATGGCTTGCGCTTCTGCTACATTGTCTGCTGTCAGCCCGCCTGCGATAAAATAAGGCTTTTTGATGTCTTTATCCGCCAATAAGTTCCAGTCAAAGGTCTGACCAGAGCCAGCAACTGGTGCATCAAAGAGCAGAAAATCAGCTGCGCTATCAAGAACAGTCGCATCACTCGTCACTTGAAGGGCTCTAATACTCGGCACCCTCAACTCTTCAAAAAGCTTGTCATCAAAGTCACCGTGCACCTGAACCACATCCAAGGGAATGCTTGCAATGGCTTCTTCTAGCTCTGCTAGACTTGGACTGACAAAGACACCGACTTTTTGAACACCTGCTGGGATAGCTTGCGCTAGCTCTCTTGCCTGCTCCAAAGTTACCTGACGCTTACTAGGTGCCAATACAAATCCGATATAATCAGCTCCGCTCTTGACGGCCTGAGCGACAGCTTCAGGGCTTGATAATCCGCAAATTTTAACCTTTGTCAATGGCAAGCTCCTTGATCTTATCCGCCACATTATCAGCCTTCATAAGAGCCGTGCCAACTAGAATACCATCGAAAAATGGTGCCACGAGTCCTGCGTCTTCTCCTGTGAAGATGGCTGACTCTGAGATGTAAATAGGCTCAGACTTGAAATGCGTTGACAGCTCAAGACTGGTATTGAGGTCGGTCTCAAAGGTGACCAGATTACGATTATTAACACCGATAATCTTGGCACCGATACGGTGAGCCACTTGAAGCTCTGGCAGATTATGGGTTTCAACCAAGACTTCCAGTCCCAGTCCAGTCGCAAAGTCATAGAGTTCCTTTAGACGACTTTCTGACAGAGCAGCCACAATCAAGAGAATAACCGTTGCACCTGCATTGCGGGAACGCACAATCTGCTTTTCATCGATGATAAAGTCCTTAGCCAAGGTCGGAATGGCAACCTGGCTAGAAATCTGACGGAGATAATCAATATCGCCTTTGAAGAAGACTTGGTCTGTCAAAACAGAAATCATGGCTGCGCCATTTGTCTCATAAGTCTTGGCTTGGGCAACAATATCCACATCAAGATTGATATCACCAAGACTAGGACTAGCCTTCTTGACTTCAGAGATAATTTGGAGTCGCTGTGGATTTTCCTTGACGTGTTCGTAAAAAGAATAGGTCTGACGAAGTGGCTGCAAGTCCTCCATGACAAGCCTTGCCACTTCTTTTTCTTTTTCGTCTAAGATGGTTGGGAGAAAGGTCTTACTCATACTTGTACCTCTTTGAGTGCTTGGAATTTAGCAAGGGCTGAGCCGTCCGCAATCAGCTGACGAGCTAGGTCAACCCCCTCTTTCAAACTGTCAGCTCTGCCATTAGCATAAAAACCAAGACCAGCGTTAAGAACAGTTGTCTCAAGATAAGGGCTAGCCTCGCCACGCAGGACGCTAAGGAGAATCTGAGCATTTTCCTGGGCATCGCCACCCGTGATATCAGCTAACTCAACCTTAGGCATGCCAAGGTCTTCATAGGTAAAGCTGTGCTGGCTGATGACACCATTGTCTAGGAGGGTGTAATGGTTGACACCGTAGAGAGCCGCCTCGTCCATATTGTCTGGACCAGTGATGATGATAGCACGCTTACGACCAAGCTTGTCCATAACCTGAGCCAAGGTCTCCTGCAATTCCTGACGGTAGAGACCCATGAGCTGCGTTTCAAGGTCAAGTGGATTTGCCAGGGGACCAACCAAGTTCATGATAGTTGGAATGCCTAGCGCCTGTCTGGCTGGACCAATAAAGCGCATGGCTGGATGCATGCTTTGAGCAAAGATAAAGGCAAGCCCTACCTCATCAAGCGCCTTGCTGAGCGTCTCTGGGCTGGCTGAAATATTGATGCCTAGCGCCTCAAGAACATCAGCAGAACCTGATTTTGAAGAAACGGAACGATTACCAGCCTTGGCAACACGAATGCCACCTGCTGCCAATACAAAGCAGACTGTGGTTGAAATATTGAAACTGTATGACTGGTCGCCACCAGTTCCACAGTTATCCATGGCATCTGTGTAGGTTTCTGGTAGGACGACGGCATGTTTTTTGAGAGCACGCACAATGCCTGTGATTTCATCAGCCGTCTCTCCTTTGACTTTGAGCCCCATAAGAAAGGCGGCAATCTGCGATTCACTGAGTCGGTCATTGAGGATATCATCAAAGAGACTCTCAACCTGCTCTTGACTCAAATCCTGACCATTAGCAATTTTTGTAAAAATATCTTTCATTGTAACTTACCTTTCTTTATGATACAAAGGGCGTTAAAAGGTTTCAGCAAAAATAGGGATTTTGACAAAGGGTCGTCAGACTCTAGGAAAAAGAGTCTTTTTTGCCAAGACCTTAGCCCGTGTTCAAATACACCTGATACAAAGCCCGCGGAACACAAAGCAAAAATAGGAACTATAACGACGACGCTTTAGCGTCTAGGCGTAGTTATCTTTTTTGCACAGTGTTCAGGGCGTGTTCAAATAAAATTTTTTGATCCATTATGACTTATTGCTTTTCTTAAGTAGTGCAGTAAAAGCTTACTTCATACACCAATAGCTAATACAAACTTTATTTGCTCTATCCAGCAACAATCTTAATAAAATTCTCAATCATTTTGAGGCCGTCTGGTGAGCCGATACTTTCTGGGTGATACTGCACTCCGTAGATTGGGAGTTCCTTGTGCTGAATAGCCATGATTTCTTGGTCATCTGTGGTGATGGCTGTCACTTCAAAATCTGCTGGCATTTGCTCAACCACGATTGAGTGGTAACGCATGATTGGGACATCATTGTCAATACCATCATAGATTGGTGATGGTGCTTCAAAAGTGATATTGCTCTGCTTACCGTGCATGACATTCTTTGCCAATCCTAGTTTGCCACCAAAGGTTTCAGCGATAGCTTGGTGTCCAAGACAAACACCGAGAATAGGTTTTTTGCCTGCAAAATCTCGAATCATGTCTTCCATTTTGCCAGCGTCAGCAGGCCATCCTGGTCCTGGTGAAAAGACTAAACCATCAGCCTCTGCTGCTGCTTCATAAAGAGAGTCATCATCATTGCGAAGCACCTTAACCTCTGTAAATGTCCCCAGATACTGGGCTAGGTTGTAGGTGAAAGAATCGTAATTATCAATCAATAAAATCATTGCACATCTCCTATTCTGGTCATGGCCTTGGCCTTGTTGATGGTTTCGTAGAATTCATTTTCAGGAACGCTGTCGTAAACAATCCCTGCTCCAGCCTGAACGTAGGCTTTGCTATTTTTCAAAATCATGGTACGGATAGCAATGGCAAAATCCATATCGCCAGTAGCTGACAGGTAGCCGATAGCTCCCGCATAAACACCACGTTTTTCCTTTTCAAGCTCGTAGATACGCTTCATGGCACGAATCTTGGGTGCTCCTGACACGGTACCTGCTGGCAGAGTCGCCTTGAGGGCATCCATGGCATTGAGCTCAGGAAGCAACTGCCCTTTGACAACGCTGGTCAAGTGCATAACATAGCGGAAATACTCAACTTCCATGTACTTGGTCACTTGGACGCTGCCGTTAGTAGCAATGCGTCCGATGTCATTGCGTCCAAGGTCAACCAACATGCGGTGCTCTGCTGTTTCCTTAATATCTGCCAAAAGATCCTCAGCTAGGGCTTGATCTTCCTCCTCACTGGCACCACGAGGACGCGTTCCTGCAATTGGATTGGTCGTTACAACACCATCCTTGACCGACACCAGACTCTCAGGACTTGCCCCAATAATCTGATAGTCACCAAAATCGTAGAAATAAAGGTAGTTAGAAGGATTAGTCACGCGCAGATTACGGTAGTAGTCCAGCGGATCGCCATCAAAAGGACTAGAAAAACGTTGACTGAGCACACATTGGAACATATCTCCCTCACGAATGAGACGCTTAGCCTCAGCCACCATGGTCTCAAAGTTTTCTTTTTCGATATGGTTAGAAAATTGCAGAGCTTGTAAGTCTTGTGGACTGAACTCATTGCTGGCTTGGGTCTGTAAATCTTTGACCACCTGTCCAAGAGCTTGACGCACCGCATCATTGTCACGTTTGCTGTAGATATTATCCTCAACCACGTAAACTTTTTCCTTCTTATGGTCAAAAATCAAATAAGATTCATAGACAAAGAAGTGCATATCTGGTGTGCCGATGGTATCTTCTGGAATATCTCCAATATTTTCATAGAGACTGATCATGTCATAACCAACAAATCCAATAGCACCGCCACCAAAAGGTAGGTCAGTGCTTGATCCCTTGACAGTCAGCTGATTGAGGTAATCAAGCGGATCTTGATCAACCGCTTTGCCATTTTCCGTCAAAACACCTTGATCGTACTTAATTTCAAAGACTGGGTTGTAGGCAACAATAGAAAAGCGGGCATTTTCCTTCTCGCGAGGAATGGACTCAAGGATAACCTTGTGCTCGCCCTGTACACGCATGTAAGCAAGAATGGGTGTTAATGTGTCAGCATTCAAAATTTTACGCATCTGTTCTTCCTCTTTCTGATTTGTTTAATTACTTTTTCTTGTTCTTGTTTTTGATAGTCTCCTTAGGTGGTGGGGTCGTAAGCAAACCTTCGGTTTCATTACTAAAGTAAAAGCCTAAGGTCTTTTACTTTCCCCCGAGCGACTTTGTCGCTCTTAGCACCACGGCGGAGACTATCGGAGGCGGCGTACTACGTACGCCTACATTTGTTGCAAACTTCGTTTGCTTTATCCACTGCCTCAAAGTGTAAAAACACCATTTACTGTAGAATTTTTATTTTTGCGACTCAGTAATCCTTTGTATAATTTAGGACAGCAATTGCAGAAATGTTTCTCATAAACAAAAAGCCCCACACAGAAAAAATCTGTGTGAGGGCGCTAAATCGGGTTTAACACGGTACCACCTCAATTAGTAGTTAGTCTTCTATTTGGCAACTACTATCTCATCATCCTCTATCAAGGACTCGCACTGTAAGGGGTGCCTACCTGAAGGACATGTCTTACCTTCACTTGATACCAATCAGCCCATTTCCTATAAGACCTCGACTGACTCGCAACAACCGTCAGCTTTCTGAACATCACTCTTAAAGTACTTCTTCTGATTTGATAACTATTATACACCATTGTTTGAAAATTGCAAGTTATTTTTGTTATTTTCTGACAAATGCAAAGGTTTTCTACCCTGTTTTCAAGTGGAAAGACGAACAATTCACTCCAACCACCCCATGTCACGCGCCTTTGTCATAGCCTCAATCCTTGTTCCTACTGATAGTTTGTTAAAGATAGAGGAGACATAATTTCTGACAGTTCCATTTGATAGGAAGAGCTGCGCAGCTATTTCTTTATTGGTCAGTCCTTGGCTAAGCAAGTACAGGACCTTTTGTTCTTGAGAGCTCAGAGGATTTTCAGCAACAAAGAGGTTCTCCATCAACTCTGGCGAATAATCTTTCTGCCCTGCCATTACCTTTTGAATCGTTCCCATCAATTCACTCGTCGAGCGATCCTTAAGCACGTAGGCATCCACTCCTGCTTTGACGGCTCTTTGAAAATAGCCTGTCCGCTTGAAGGTTGTAACAATAATAACTTTTAGATTTGGTTGCTGCTTTTTAGCCCACTCCAAAACTTCTAAACCAGATTTCTCAGGCATTTCCACATCTAAGATAGCGAGTTCTACCGCTTCTTGCTCGAGGACTTGCTGCGCCTCCAAGCCAGTTCCAGCCTGAAATATCTCAGAAATCTCATCCTCCATCAATAAGAGCTGGCACATGGCATCCCTTAACATGGCTTGATCTTCAGCTACTAAAATTCTCATTTTATCTTCTCTCTATGATATAAAAAATCCATCTGTTGTTGCTTTTCTTATAGTGGATTGAGAAAGGAATTAGAACACGCCCTAAAAACTCGGAATTTAGAGACGTAGCTGTTGCAGTTTTAACTGCTTACAGATACGGCTACTTTTGTGTAAATCATCTTGTGTGCAAGTACACTGCGCTGATTTCCTAAAATTCAGTCGTTTTTGGAGGGCTTTGTATCATTCAATAGGACTAGGCAAGGAGCGGAAGAATAGAACTGGCGTTCATCAAAGCGACTTGAACTGTGTCCTAACCTTTATTCAATTCACTATAGGTATCATTTTTCTGATAGTCGGACTAGGAGTACGGTAGGATTTTTGGGAGAAGTCAGTTCAATACTTCCTCCAATCATCTCCAAACGGTCTCGAATAGTGTGCAACTCCTGCCCTGTCCACTCAGAAAAGCCAAGACCATCATCCTCCATACGAATGCAAATCCCCTGCTCACGCCAAATTTTTAGACTAGCCTTCTGAGCCAGGCTATGCTTAATCACATTATTGGTCAGTTCTCGCACAATCATGATGAGACTCGACTCCAGCACTGGCGAAAGCACTTGGTTTGCCAACTGATTGTCTATTTTTAGGGTAATAGCAGAGCTGGTAAACATTTCTTCCAAACTAAGAAGTTCCTCATCAAAACGACGAAACTTAAGATTACTTATAATCTGTCTAACCTCCTGCATGGACTGGCGACTGATCTGATTGAGTTCAAGCAACTCTTTGCGGACCGAATCGACTTCCTTCTTCTCCAACAACTTAAGGGCAAGCTCAGTTTTCAGAGTCATCATAGCAAAGGTATGCCCCAGACTATCATGCAAATCACGCCCAATTCGATTCCGTTCATTTTCAGCAGCTAACAGATTGATGGTTTTGTGTTGCTCCATCATTTTAGCACGTAACAGGCGATCATTATATTCTCTTTTTCCAATAAAGGTCATAACATAAATAAAGACAGGCAATATGAGCAACTGCAATTTTTCATCAGTTGAGTAGCTAGGTAAAAAGAAAATCAGCAGCAAACTGAGCAAGATACTTATATGAAAGCTAATAAATCGTTTAGAAAGCCAAGAGTCATGATATTTATAAATCAGTAAATTACTGAGAAAAAAGAAATACCAGAAAAAATTGACATGATATAAAATGATATAGGCTAAAATGTAAGCTAGTAGTAAGTACCAGAAGAACCAATCATACTTTCTAGAAAAATCTCTAACGATGGCTAAATAGCCAATAACAAACAAAAGCGTCGTTAGCACTATAAAAACAGCACTCGTTATTGAATTTATGGCGGTTAGTGAAAAGATAAGAAATACCAAAGCGGCATCATATCTCAAAAACCGAAAACGTCTTTCCTTACTCAACGATCTCCAACTTCCTTTTGTTTCAAAAGATATCCTAAAATCAAGAGAGTCACCAAACTATAAGAAACTAGGATAATAAATGAATGATTAACTATTTTACCACTTTCTAAATAATTTGTAACTAACTCATGAAAACGATAGGTTGGCGTCCACTTACCAATACTTTGAATCCAATCTGGTAAGGTTGTCAAAGGCATCCACATTCCTCCAAGCATTGCAAGTCCAATATAAAGAAGATTTCCTAGTGCAGACATACTTTCTGATGATTTCAATTGTGCTAATAATAGTCCAAATGGCATGAAGGTCAATTCTCCAAATAAAAGAAGTAAGGCAGACAAAATCCAATCTTTAGCGGACATATCAACCTGTCTAAAGAAATGTCCAACTGCGAAATTTGCAAGGATTGCTAACGAGTAAAAGAGTAACATTCTCAGCAATTTTGACAAATAATAAACCCAAATCGGTACTGGACTATGACGAAGCAAGCGGAGACGATTACTCACTTGGTCTTCCTTAAGCGAAAAAGGAAGCGTAAAAAAGGTAAGTCCCAGACTTGAAAAAGCGGTCATAGAAATCAAATAATTCCTAACAAGCTCACGATTAGATACCGTATCATCAACATTGGATGAAAAAAATAGAAAGAAAAAGATTGGTAGTAAGATACAGGTAATCAGAGATTGCATTCCTCTTTTTGTCAGCAGCCACTCAACCTTCATCAAAGCTTTAAAATAAGTCATTTTTCTTCCCTTTCTGTTGTCATAAAAATACTGTCTAGCAAACTACGATTGGACATTTCAATATCTCTAATGGAACATCCACTATTTTCTAGTCGTTTCCAGACAAAGTCTGGCTCTCTTGTTACAAATATAAGATTATCTCGATTGACCTCTAAATCTGATATCTCTTTCCATTTCTCCACTTCTGACTTAAATCGACTAGGAACTGTAAAGACCTTTTGCTTCTCTTCTGCTTTCATGGCATAAGGCGTTGTATCTCTTAACAAACGTCCCTGATTTAGAACCAAAATCCTATCAGCCGTATGCTCAACTTCTTCAATATAATGACTAGAATAGATAATGGTTATTCCCTTAGACTTCAATTCTTCAATCATTTCCCAGAAATATTGTCTTGTTGAAGTATCCATACCTGCAGTCGGCTCATCTAAAAAGAGGAGTTTTGGCTTACCTACCAAGGCTAAAACAAATTGTAAGAGTCGCTTTTGTCCTCCAGATAGTTTCTCAGCAAAATCCGCATACTGTTTTTGTGAAAATTGCAAGAACTTCTCAATCTCATCACGTGTCAGGCAATCCTTATAAATTGCTTGTTGAAAAGTAATCAATTCATTAACCGTCATCTTTTTTTGAACGACATTGTCTTGAAAGAGAACAGCAACTTGATGACGTAAGGCTTTGTCCTTTGGTGACAAACCAAATAGACGGATGGTTCCCTTTTGATAAGCCACATCCCCTAGAAGACATGACATGAGAGTCGTCTTACCTGCACCATTTGGTCCGATAAGGGCAACGCATTCACCCGCCTCAATCTCAAAGGAAATATCTGACAGGATAGGTTTATCTTTTATGCTTTTTGATAGTTTTTCTACTGTAATCATCTTATTTCTCCAAAATTTCTTTAAATAGGGCTTTCAAAATAGCAAGGGCAACAAGTAAGGGGATGGTTATTGAGTAAACAAGTCCAATCAACCGACCTGATAGCCCTGCTATTTCCCAAAAAAGACTATCGTCAGGCTTAATAAATCCTGATACAAATAATAGATTTATGACAAGAATAGATAAAATAAAACTGACGACCATAATTTTCTTTTTCATCGGTTGTCTCCTTACATTTGATAGTCTTATTCTACTGCTTGCTCTGTCATCTTTTTTAGTTCTATCAGTCATAAGATGATATGACATTTGTCATAGAAAAAAGAACCAACATTAGATTAGTTCTTCCTTCTTAATTACTAAAACTGTCGCTGACGACATGCCAGTTGGTTGCATCTAGGTTACCTTCTTCTAGTTGTCCGTCTGAATTGACACGGTAGAGAGCCAGTCTTGTGCCGCTGTCACTTGTCTTTCTGACGCTGGCATAAACAAGACCGTCGTCGTATGATTTGACATTAACAAAATAGTTGGATTGGTCGCTGGATGATAGATTTTTAGCACTAGCATAGGTTGCCAAAACCCATGACTGAACTTGAGATTCCGTCAAACTTTTCGTGTCAACTGAGCTTGTTGAGCTCGAACTTTCAGTCGTTGAAGATGAGCTCGATGATGACGAACTTGATGAACTTGAGCTCGACGATGAACTACTGCTTGATGATTTTGAGCTTGAGCTTGGGATATAAGAGGTACCTTTGGTCAAAGCTAGCGCTTTTGAGCTCGTATAGTCTGAGCTGAGGTCACTACTTGTTTGCCATGTTTGAGGATAGATGCTCTCTGATGAAATCAAGACACCATAAGATGTTCCAGTCTGGTCAAATTGAAAAGCGGAAGCATCTCCAGAAACAAAATTAAGCTTAAAGAGTCCCTTACCAATCAACTGGTATGACTCAATCTGCCCATAAGTGTAACCAGCTTTGCTATCATAACGAGTAATGTAACCAGAATCATCAATAATCAATGTTACCTTACTAGTCGAAGTCGTACCGCCCCAGGTTCCAACTAGGGAAGAAGGAACACCAGAAATGGCTTGACCGATCGTGTCACTCGAACTCGTAGAGCTACTAGTTGAGGACATGGTCATGCCAGTAGACATACTGGTACTATCCGATTGTTGACTTTGTACTTGGAACTGCCAGAAAAGGTAGCTGATAATTGAAAAAATAGCCAAGACAATCACAACAATAAGATACTTCAACCAAGATTTCTTCTTTGAAGCTTTTTTGCCTGCCGAGGTTGGTTGTTTTTCCAACATTGACTCATAAACCTTGAGTAAATTTTGTATCTCACGAACTTGCTCCATTGTTTCAGCTCGTTTCAAAGCTGCTTCGAGTTCTTTGATTTTAATCTTAACTTGTCTCTTATTCAGATTTTCTTCTGAATCCTGACGACGAAATTGCTGTTCTGACAAATCCTTACTCCTTAAACTATAATTTCACAGTATTTCCATACAACACTAAGATAAAAAAGAGAGATAGCAAGCATAACCTATTCTCAGCCCTCTCCCACTAAACTTTTACTCCATTATATCTAAAGAACCTATCTATTTCATGACGGAACTGTAGATTAGTTTACAATTTGATGACAAACGTAAAGAAAAAGATTTATCGCAGAAAAACGATAAATCTAGTTAGTATGCAATATGATAGGTCAAGTAAAACTAAAATTGAATATTAGTTTGAGAAAAAAGAAACTAATTTCTCTCAATCTATTCCGTAAAAGTACTACTTACAATACGCCAGTTGGTTGAGTCAAGATTTCCTTCTTCCAGCTCACCATCTGAATTAACCCTATAAAGGGCAATCCTAGTGTTTTTATCACTATATCGTCTTACACTAGCATAAACTAAGCCATCATTATAAGATTTTACATTAACAAAATAATTGGCCTTTTCACTTTCTGATAAGCGATAAGTAGAGGCATAAGTTGCTAAAACCCATGATTGAACCTGTGATTCTGTTAGGTTCTTTGTATCAACATAAGATGAACTTGATGATGGCAGGTAAGAAACTCCCTTAGTTAGGGCAACATCTTTAGAAATCTTACTATAATCATATTCACCACCGATTGTAGTCTGCCAATATTGAGGATATAGAGTATCTCCTGAAATATAGACTCCTGAAATAGTTTCAAGACCCGCATCTCCAATTTGTGCAAATAAAAATGGTAGGCTATTTGTGGTTGAATCAATTCGATAAGTGTTTTGTCCCACCAGAGTATAGGATGAAATTTGGCTATAACTATATCGACCGGCTTCATAACGAGTAATCAAACCTGACTCGTCAACGACGACAGTCACTCGACCTGTAAAATAAGTCCCACCCCAAGTTCCTACTAGAGCAGAGGGAACAGCTGAAACAGTCTTGCTTGAACTTGCAGTCGAACTAGATACTGTTGTAGTGGACGAAGAAGAGCTGCTTGGAGAACTTGAACTAGAAGAAACTGTAGTCGTTGAAGGATTCCAAACAGTCTCCGAAGCCTGTCTATGAACTTGAAATTGCCAAAATAAAAAGACTATGATAATAAAGATAAAGGCAACAACAAAAGAGATTAATTGAATTATCCGACGGCGTCTTATCAACTTAGCCAACTCTGCCTTATAAACTGCGAGGAGAGCCTGTAATTTTTCAATTTCTTCAGGGTCCTTTGTTTGTGTCAGAGCTAACTCAATTTGAAATATCTTATTTTTTATCGCATTCCTATTAAGCACTTCAGTTTGACGTGAAATTGCTGAAGAGATATTATCCGTAGTCATTTCTTTTCCTCCTAAAACTTTAAACTATACGAATACATTATACTCCAAATTTCTTTTATTTTTACACTTTATAATAAAACAACCAAGTTTTTTACTTGATTGCTTATTCTTATTCCCCCATAGACCCTGCTTGGAGTTGGTACATTTTGTAGTAAGTGCCCTTGAGTGCTAAAAGCTCTTCGTGGCTACCACTCTCAATGATACGTCCCTTGTCCAGCACGTAGATGCAGTTGGCGTCCTGGATGGTTGAGAGGCGATGGGCGATAGCGATGGTTGTACGACCCTGACGCATTTTAGCCAGCGAATTTTGCACGATGCTTTCTGTCTCTGAGTCGATATTGGCAGTCGCTTCATCTAGGATTAGCACCTTAGGTTGGCTGGCAACTGTTCTGGCAAAGGCCAATAGCTGGCGCTGACCTGTTGAAAAGCTTGAGCCACGCTCTGAAACAGCTTGGTCATACTTGTCAGGTAGTTTCTGGATGAATTGGTCTGCGTCAACAAACTCGGCTGCCGCCTTAATCTCTTCATCTGAAAGGTCTTGATACATGGCAATATTAGACTTAATCGTTCCATGATAGAGGAAGGGATCCTGCAAGACCAGTCCCACATTGTCACGAAGTTCTTGCTGAGCGTATTGACGGATATCAACGCCATCTAGGAGAACTTGACCTGATGCGAACTCATAAAAACGCATGAAAACGTTGATGATAGATGACTTCCCTGAACCTGTGTGTCCAACAAAAGCAATAGTTTCACCCTTGTTAACCTTGAAGGAAATCTTATCAAGAATTTGATGCTTGCCATCATAAGAGAAGGACACATCTTTAAACTCGATATTACCATCCACGACTTTAGCTCCGCTATTTTCCTGATGAGGCTCATAACCACGCTCATCGATAAGGTCAAAGACACGACCTGCTGAAACCATAGAGGTTTGCAGGGTTGAGAAGTTCTGAGTGACCTCAATCAGTGGGTCGAAAAGACGGTTGATGTACTGAATAAAGGCGTACATAACCCCAGCTGAAATCCCAATATCAAGCCCTCTAAAACCAAAGTAGGCCATGAGAACCGCATAGGCAAGGAGCTTGAGAAGTGACATAGCTGGTCTCAAAAAGAGAGAATCCAAGGCCATAGAACGATTGGCAAACTCAACGTGCTCAGCATTGATCTTGTCAAACTCTTCCTTAAGACGCTTCTGCTGATTGAAGGCCTGAACGATACGAATCCCTTCAATACTCTCAGACAGTTTAGAGTTGATATCTGAAAGAAGGGCACGTGTTCGGCTGATAACATGAACAGACTTTTTACGGTAAAGGTTAACCAAAATAAAGATAAAGGGCAGGAAGATTGCTACCAAACCTGTCAAACGAACATCTAAAAGCAACATGGCATAAAGGGTTGTGACAAAGATAAAGATAGCCGAGATAAAGCTTGACAAGAGCCCTGAGAACATATCGCTGATTGTCTCAGTATCATTGGTGATACGAGAAACAATCGAGCCCGCAGGTGTGCGGTCAAAGTAAGACATGCCTAGCTTTTCCATGTTGGCAAAGGCATCACGGCGAATATCTCTGACAATACTATAAGACACACGCGCAAAGAGAAGATTCCCCACATATTGGATAATGGTCTGCAAGAGATAAAGACCATAGTAGCCTAGCAAAATCATCAGAGCTGTCTGATTGATATTGGTCAGATAGTGGTCGATAAAGTGAGAAGCAACTAAAGGAATGATACTCTTAACAACCGTTGTCAATAACAAGAAAGCCAGCGCAAAGAAGGTCAACCATTTATAGGGTTTCAAATAGCTGAGCAGGCGCTTAAAGACGCGCCATTGTTGATCATTATTGGACATCTTCTAGCCCTCCTTCTTCTAATTCAAGTTGTTGAGACTCATAGGTCTCCGCATACCAGCCATCTTGAGCAATCAAGTCTTCATGACGTCCACGCTCTAGAATGCGACCATCCTGCATAACCAAAATCAGATCCGCATGGACAACAGCACTGAGACGGTGGGCAATGATAATCGTCGTCTTATCCTGACGTGTTTCCTTAAGATTATCAATAATAGCATACTCTGTCTTGGCATCAACCGCAGAAAGCGAATCATCCAAAATCAGAATATCTGGATCCAAAATCATGGCACGACTCATGGCAATACGCTGCTTCTGACCACCTGAAAGTGAAACACCCTTCTCACCAATCAAGGTCTCAAAGCCAGCAGGCATGGCTTCAATGTCATCGTAGACCTGAGCCAATTTAGCAGCCTCTTTAACCTGATCTTCAGACAGACTTGGATTACCAAAGCGGATATTCTCCATAATTGTTGTCGCAAAGAGGAACTGATCCTGAGGAACATAGCCCATAAGACCACGCAGGTCTTCCAAACTGTAATCACGAAGATCGTGACCATTGAGCTTAATACTCCCCTTGTTAACATCGTATTCACGAAGGAGGAGTTTAACCAGACTGGTCTTACCTGAACCAGTTTGCCCAACCAAACCAAGTGTCTGACCTCTTTCAAGGGCAAAATGCACAGCAGCCAAAGTCTCCTCATCTTCAAATGAAAAACTGTCGATATCATATTCCAAACGACCATTTTCAATCGGTTTGACAGGATTTTCAGGATCCTTGATATCTGACTCCTCAGATAAAAGACGATTGATACGGTCGTAAGAAACATCCCCACGCTGAATCATATTGAATAGGAAACCAACCGCCTGCAAAGGCCAAACCAACATATCCAAATAGGTAATGAAAGTCACCATGTGACCGACAGTCACACGACCTTGAGCAACCATGTAGCCACCCACCAAAAGCGTCAACGCATAAGATGCCCCGACAAAGAGGAGAACCATCGGATCCCAAAGCGTGTCGTAGGTCATGGTTACCATATTCTTCTTGTAGGTCATTTTATTGGTCTCTTGGAAAGAGCGGAGCTCCTCTTCTTGATAACCGAAGGACTTGGTCACCTTGATCCCTGAAACAGATTCCTGAACCTTATTATTAAGCTCAGAAAAGGCAGCCTGAGAATCTCCAAAAGCCTTGTGGGTCTTACGACCCAATCGGCTGGTCGCAATTGCCATGAAAGGCAGTGGAATAATAGCAACCAGCGTCATTTCCCAAGAAATAGAGAAAAACATGGTAATCAAGGTCACCAAAGCTGTGATGGAAGCATCCACCGCAGACATAACCCCACCACCTGCAAGACGAGTCAATGCATTGATATCATTGGTCGCATGCGCCATCAAATCACCCGTACGATAACTCTGATAAAAGGACGGAGACATACGTGTGAAGTGCTCAAAGAGACGCGAACGCATGATTTGCCCCAAACGGTATGAAGTCCCCAAAATGAACATTCGCCAGACATAGCGTAGATAATACATGGCAAAAGCAGCCAAAAGCAGATAGAATAAATCCAGCAAAAGCTGATTGCTGGTTAGAGTCTTAACATCGATACCATCAATAACATCCCCCATAACCGCAGGAGGAATCAGATTCAAGACCGACACCAGACTCAGCGCCAAAATCCCCAAAATATAGCGTTTCTTCTCTAGCTTGAAGAACCACCAAAGCTTCCTAATAATAGACATAACTTTCCTTTCTAAAATAATCCAAAGTCATATCACAGAAAAAAGGACGGCGTCTGACCGTCACTTTTTCACATGTTCTTTAAAATAAGTCTCATTATAACATAAGTTATCAAAGATTGCTTATGCCTTGTCTGCCAAATTACTCGCCTAGTCAGTCTTTCTACTTCCTGTTAAGAGACGATAGGTCAGATAGGCTAGGAGAACACCCAGACTATTGGTCCAGAGGTCGTCAATCTCAAAGACACGATTGGCATCATAGAGCAAATCTACCAAAATCTGTCCCGTCTCAATCCCCAAACTAATCAAAAAGCCGTAAAGCAAACTTGATTTGACGCTCCGCCATTCTTTTCGTAAAAAGACCAGACAAAGCCCTAGAGGATAGAGGAGAAAAACGTTAGAAAGATTTTGCCCGAAGACCCAGATAATCTCCTTAAGACTGGTTAATTGTCCAGCGCTAACCAATGAATTAAAGGGTACCAAAAGCAATCTCAAACGCCCCCAATAAATGATATTGGGTGTTGTAACGCCATCAGCCAGTCCCCATTGTGGCGAAAAGCAGAGCAGGCAGATAAAAAGGGTGTAGACTATCGCTATGCAAGAGACGATTCTAGTCCAAGTTGAACTTAGATTCTTTGGCAAGAGTGCCATGCTTATTTACCAGCAGCATCCGCTACAGCTTTTTGACGGTCACGTTTCATTGTGTTTGAACGCAATTGACCGCAGGCTGCATCAATATCTGTACCGTGCTCTTGACGAACCACACAGTTAACACCATTTTTCTTAAGAACATCGTAGAAGGCAGCCACGCGCTCTTTAGATGAACGACTGTATTGATCGTGCTCTGAAACTGGATTGTAAGGAATCAAGTTGATGTAAGAGAGCTTACGAATGTTCTTAGTCAAGTCTGCCAACTCCTGTGCATTCTCAGGGTGGTCATTGACTTCACTCAACATGATGTATTCAAAGGTCACACGACGGTTAGTCGTTTCAATGTAGTACTCGATAGCTTCAAAGAGCTTCTCAAGCGGAAATGAACGGTTGATACGCATGATGCTTGAGCGCAGCTCATTGTTAGGAGCGTGAAGGGAAACCGCCAAGTTAACTTGAACGCCTTCGTTGGCAAATTCTTTGATTTTGTGAGCAAGACCTGACGTTGAAACGGTGATGTGACGGGCACCGATGGCAAGACCATTGTCATCATTGATTGTACGAAGGAACTTAAGCACATTTGTGTAGTTATCAAATGGCTCACCGATACCCATAACAACCACGTGGCTGACACGTTCGCCCTCACCACGATCGTCAAAATATTTTTGAACCAACATGATTTGAGCAGTGATTTCACCATTGTTAAGGTCACGTTGTTTTTTGATCAATCCGCTGGCGCAGAAGGTACAACCGATATTACAACCAACCTGAGTTGTCACACAGACAGAAAGACCGTAGTGCTGACGCATCAAAACAGTCTCAATAAGCATACCGTCTGGCAATTCAAAGAGGTACTTAACCGTACCATCTTTAGACTCTTGAACGATACGTTGTTTCAATGGATTAACGCAGAAATTAGCATTTAAAGTCTCGATAAATTCTTTTGAAATGTTAGTCATTTCCTCGAAAGATTGAACACGTTTGCGATAAAGCCAATCCCAAATTTGTGTTGCACGGAATTTCTTCTCGCCGTGCTCGATTGTCCACTCGATAAGTTCATCACGAGTAAGACCGTAAATAGATGGTTTGTTTGACATGATTTTTTACATAGATCAGCCCAAAGACTGACCTTCCTTTCTAATGATACAAAGGGCGTTAAGCGGGCATAGTCAAAATAGGGAACTTGACGAAGACGCAAAGCGTCTAGGAAATGTTCATCTTTTTGACACAGTATTTAGGGCGTGTTCGAATACAATGATACAAAGAGCATTTAAGCTACTAGCCTCTTATACCGCTCCTAGCTTGTACTCAACTCTGAAACTAGCAAAACGCCAGACTTACAATCAATCAGATTTTTTCTTACGAATGGTAAAGCTCTGCTGTCCCTTGTTTGCTGACTGATTTTCTTCTCTAGTAGGTCTAGCTTTCTGACTTCTAGACGGCTTGCGCTTTTTACTAGTGAAGGTCTTAGCTTCACTCTTAGGAGACTGGTCTTGAGATTTAGCCTGAGAAGGTTTCTTACTTCTAGACCTTTTCGACTTAACTTGTTCCTGCTGAGCTGATTCTGTCTGCGCTTTGCTCTTTGGTTTACGACGACGCTTGCGCTTAGGAAATTTTTCCTCTTCAAAGACAATCTCAATCGGCTGATCATTTTCAAGAACAAAGTAGGCACAACCATAGTTGCAGTACTCCTTGATATAATCCTCCAGACGCGAGATGCGGCTTAGTCTCTTGATATCTGCACGATCCTTGTAAAAACCACGCAAACGCAACTGCTCATTACCCCAATCTCCGACGATATAATCATACTTGAGGAGAATTTCTGAAAAACGCTGACTAAAGACAGTCGCATCAAAGGCATCTTTGACATTTTCAACAAGTCTGAACTGGTAGTCATCACTCTTGACCTGATCGTCAAAAAAGACAAATTGCGGACCAGGAAACTTGTTGTAATTGTACATATCTGCCGTGATTTCTTTTCTCATTAACTCCTCCCATAGACTCTACTGTCGCAAATCATCCGCCACTAACTCTCTCAAAAGCTCTGGGAACAGTAATTCTGCCTTTTTAGACTTAATCGTCTCAAAGTAAGAGGCAAAATAATACTGATCAACAAGAACGAGACTGTAGCGATCTGATTTTCTTATAACCTTATCATTATACACTATTTTTCCGTTTTTGTAAGTAAATCCACTCGTCAAAACGTTTCCAAAAATCTTTCCACGAAAGCCCATTCCCTTGATCTGCTGACTTCTGAGAAGCTCCTCCTTGCCAAAGACTTCCTGACAAATCTCTGCTAACTCATCCAGCGTCACTTCCAACCTAACCAGACGCATCTGATGAGGGAGCGACCTTTGGAGCTCTGCCATGGTCAAATCCTTGGTAAAAGGCTCTACAATCAAGCCTGAATTGATGATACAAAAAGGAGCTTGCGCATAGGATTTCATAGCTTTCATGGTTAAATCCGCTGACGCTTCAAGCGTTAAATCATGGTCAAACTGGCAAATCTTATCCTCAGATAAAAGGTCAAAACCTCTCTTCACTTGTTCCTCAATCCAAATCTCATCCTCTGGCAAACTTGGTAAATGTGAGGTCTTATGTGCCAGTATCTCTATCTGGTCAATCTGACCATCCTTTAAGTTAAGGTCAATTTGACCAACATATTCACCGTAACGACCTGCAGCAGCCAGATAGGTCCCATTGACCACCGCTCCTTCCTCCAAGAGGTGGTGGGTATGACTACCTATGATAAGGTCAATCTGATCAAAACGCTCTGCTATTTTTTCATCATAAGGAAGCCCTAGATGACTGAGAAGGACGATCAAATCTGCCTCAGCAACTTCCTCTCTCGTAAGGTCACGCTCTAGGCAGGTCAAAGGGTCCAGAACCTGCCAGCCATTAGGCTGATAGGTCAGATAATAAGGAAACGTGTAGGCTAGAAAGGCGATTTTAGTCCCAGCCTTGGTCTTATAGATGGCATAGGGACTCGCCCAGGCAGGCTGACCTGTACCATCCTCAAGATTGCCAAGCAAGACCTGAAAGTCAGCCTCATCATAGAGTTTATTCATCTCAGCTTTACTGAGACCAATCCCTTCATTGTTGCCAATCGTCGCAAAATCAAGCTGCAACCGATTCATCAGGTGAACATTGGCACGACCTGATGTTGCTGCCGTCAAGGGATGGCTCTTGTCCACATTGTCACCGATATCAAGACGAATAGTCTCTATCTCATCAGGACAAGCCCTCTCGAAGAATCGCTTGACCTTGGGATAATGCTCAAAATGCGAATGCAAATCATTTAAATGTAAGAGTCGAATCTGTTCAATCATACCTTCATTGTAGCACTTTCTATCAAAAGTGGGTTTGAAAAGGATGAGAAAAGATAAAAACAAAAAAGACTTGAAATCAAATGTCAACAATATTGATTTCAAGCCTTATATTAATTGTTCTGCTTTTTGGTTGTTGATAAATAAACGATTAAACAAAGAAATGCCACGATACCAAATATTAAGAAATTACTCCTTATACTAAAGCTATCTGCAAAAATTCCTGCAAGAAAATCCGATATCATAAAACTAATTGAAATACACAGATTATAGACTGACCATGATACCGCTCTATTATTTTCTATTGCCACATTAAATTTAGCATAGAAGTGATTATTGTAGTTTGCATTCAATATACGCATGGCTATAAAAATAATAATCTGAAGGAGTAAACTATTTTGAAAAAATATGAAAATTGCTAGTAAAGGCAACAATAAACTTATTTCAAACCTAATTTTTAAATAACTCCCCACTGCCATAGATATATTGAATAGAAATAATACAATTCCTAGCAAATCAAGAGATAGACCCTGTTTGTTCAAAAAAATACTTGCATAGGAATTACTAATCATAATCAAAGTTGAAAATGCTGTCCCTAACACTATTAGATGCCATGGAATATTACTAATCGTTTTAATCGTGAAAAAGTCACTTTCCTTACTGGAGCTCTTCTTTATCTCAGGTAAAAAACTTAAATTCAATAAACTAACTACCACAAATACAATAGAAATAATAAGTGGATAATCGTCATTCCTATTTAGTAAAAATGGTGACAATATCGTAATAACAGCAATAAATATATACTTTATTGTATTTAGATATTTCAAAAACGATTTATAAACTACCTCATCATCAATAATTTCAAAATTATATGCATTAAGAACACCTGATGATAGTGATTCTGACAACCCAAAAAATACAGCTGAAATATAGACTAGATTTGATTTTCCAAATAGCAGACAAGATAATGCTAAAATCAATAATACATTTGATATAACTAAAATCTTTTTATAGCCCATTTTGCCGGCGACAAAACTTAAAGGAATATCAAAAACTGAGCCAAATAATTCAGTAATAACAGATAATGTTGCTATTTCTGTAAAAGAAAAACCCAAATGATTCAGCAGTAGTATCTCTATAAAATAATATGGTAAAGCAGACAGGAATATATTCATTCCATATAGGTTGAAAAACGTTTTATTCATAAATGACTCGCTGTGTTGCTAACTTAAAATATGAACACTCCTTAAGTTATTTTACATCAAATCAATCTGTCAAGCATTTCATTCCCATATCTGCTGACTAGCTATTTTCTCTTAAAATTTTATCTAAATGTCCTTCATAAGTCTTTGCTATATGATTACTTCCTACAAGTTTCATTGCTGCGATACATTTCTTCATTTCAATAATTACCTTATTATCTTTTTCTTTTTTGTATCGATATAGATTTTTTGCATATTGAAATACCAAACGTTCGTACATTTCTGTTTCTATAAAGAAACATTGGTCTAACTGCTTTTCAAAATACAAAGCATCTAGCAATGCTCCCCTCTCAATACAAGTGATATAACCATTTAATAACATTGTAGAGATTAAGCGCCTATTATTTGGAATTTCTTTATAAAAATCAGACCGCCTTGACATTTCTCTAGCCAAAATCATAAAAACATCATGTTTTAAGACATCCAGGGTATTGGAAAAAATCAATAATTCATAATATCCCCAATATTCAACACCAAAGAGATAGTCTGTTAATTCCAGCAAATCTTGTTCTGAATAATAGCTTTCTCCAGACAAATCTTGCAAACGAATTTTTAACAAAATAATATTAATTTGATGAAATTTCTCTCGCTCAGAATGAGACTCTATTTGTGAGTATAGTAACTTTTTTAAACCTTCAACATCATGACTTGATACAAATTGTCGAACTTTAGACAGAAGTTCATTTAAATCATCACGATGAAAATCATGAACAGCATACATAAATTCATCAATCGGCATTTTAATCTCATCTAAGATAAACATAAACTTCGATATCGTTAAATCGGTCTCCCCTTTCTCAAATCTAGAGAGTTGAGATGTTGATATACCAGACCTTGCAACATCTTTTAATCGCAATCCTCTTGATTCTCGAAAAGTTCTAAAAATTTCTCCAAAATTTTTCATATCACACCTCCATTACGCATATATGGGAATATATTTTCTCAATAATAGCATACAATATAGAAAAACATACTAAGATTAGTAGTGAGGAAATCTCCGACGGGAGAGAGTACTCACTACTTTTTCTTTATGCTAAAGTAGAGGTGTCTTGTTAAGTC